>NZ_LR743507.1:5068333-5437500 GCF_902712855.1 Variovorax paradoxus | reverse complement strand
GTTTGACTGGGGCGGTCTCCTCCCAAAGCGTAACGGAGGAGTTCGAAGGTACGCTAGTTACGGTCGGACATCGTGACGATAGTGCAATGGCATAAGCGTGCTTAACTGCGAGACTGACAAGTCGAGCAGATGCGAAAGCAGGACATAGTGATCCGGTGGTTCTGTATGGAAGGGCCATCGCTCAACGGATAAAAGGTACTCTGGGGATAACAGGCTGATACCGCCCAAGAGTTCATATCGACGGCGGTGTTTGGCACCTCGATGTCGGCTCATCTCATCCTGGGGCTGTAGCCGGTCCCAAGGGTATGGCTGTTCGCCATTTAAAGAGGTACGTGAGCTGGGTTTAAAACGTCGTGAGACAGTTTGGTCCCTATCTTCCGTGGGCGCTGCAGATTTGAGGAAGCCTGCTCCTAGTACGAGAGGACCGGAGTGGACACACCTCTGGTGTATCGGTTGTCACGCCAGTGGCATTGCCGAGTAGCTAAGTGTGGAAGAGATAACCGCTGAAAGCATCTAAGCGGGAAACTCGTTTCAAGATGAGATCTGCCGGGGCCTTGAGCCCCCTGAAGAGTCGTTCAAGACCAGGACGTTGATAGGTCAGGTGTGGAAGCGCAGTAATGCGTTAAGCTAACTGATACTAATTGCTCGTGCGGCTTGACCCTATAACTTTGATCAGTCTGATCAAGGTGTTATGCCAAGTTGACGCATTCAAAATAATTCGCCAAAAGCTGATTCCAAACTCTATGAATTCGTTTGACTGATCACGTGATCAGCCAGACAACCCTTTATGCCTGATGACCATAGCGAGTTGGTACCACTCCTTCCCATCCCGAACAGGACAGTGAAACGACTCAGCGCCGATGATAGTGCGGGTTCCCGTGTGAAAGTAGGTCATCGTCAGGCTCTTACAGCCCAAAAAACCCCAGTCAGCAATGACTGGGGTTTTTTGCTTTTGCAGACAAACATTTTTTCGGCGGCTTGACCCGCTTTTCAATGCTTGGCAAAGCTAGGTCAGCGATTGCGGACATGTGAGTCTTTAATCTCCGCCGCCCCGGCTACAACCAGTTCATCCAAGATATCGCTTGTCAGTCCATCAAGTTGGATTTCACCGAAAAAGCGAGCCCGGATGTTTTCCAGATAAGGCGTGCTCCGAAGCCAGGCGTGCCATTGATCGATGCTGATCACCTGCACCTCCAGCAGTTTGAACTTCATCAATACCTTGATCGCATGGCGAGCATGCTTCACCGGATCGCGTTGAAGCCCCGCAAGCCGGCGATGCGCAGTGGACAGCGCCTTTGGCGCATCGTCGAACACCTCGCCGTGTCCTGGTATCACTCGCAACGGCGCCAGCATTTCGATCAGATCCAGTGTTGCAGCGATGTCCTCGAAAGACGCCTCGCCGGCCAGTTCCGGGAAGGCAATGCCGAAGCCGTTCTCCCATAAAGCATCTGCCGAAATCAAGGTGCGCGATTCCGGCTCGAACAAGATGACCGAGTGGGTGTCATGACCAGGGGCGGCATGGACCTGCCATGATCGATCCCCCAGAACGTGCTCGCTCCCGGGCCTCAGCAATCCTGAGAAATAAAAACGCGGGCAGATTTGGCCGGTTGCAGCAAAGCTGAGTCTCTCTTCGTCCCATCTCTCGACCAATGTTGCCTCGCCCGGCGGAATATCGATACGGACATCCGGATACCGCTGCTGCAGCGCGGCATTTCCACCGCAGTGATCGCTGTGCAGATGCGTGTTCAGGATGCGATCAAGCGGACGCTCGCCCAGCGCCGACTCGATCAGATCCACTGTTTGCCGGGCGTGCGTCGCATAACCTGTGTCGACAAGCGCCGTTTCGTTCGCCCCCAAGAACAACACATTGTTCGACGACAGCCACCCACGCTCGAAAACCACAACACCGGGCGGCAAGCCGGCGCCCGCTGACAAGCGGCTCATTCAGGCAGCCGCCGTCGACCGGAGCTCGCGCCGCAGAATTTTTCCGACGTTGGTCTTCGGCAACGACTCCCGGAACTCGATGTGCTTCGGCCGCTTGTAGCCAGTCAGCTGCGAATGGCAGTACTGCAGCACGGCGTCCTCGGTCAGCGCAGGGTCGCGGCGCACCACGAACACCTTGATGGCTTCACCCTGTTTCTCGTCCGGCACCCCCACCGCCGCGCACTCCACCACGCCGGGGCACAGCGAGATCACGTTCTCGAGCTCATTGGGGAACACGTTGAATCCGCTCACCAGAATCATGTCCTTCTTGCGGTCGACGATTCGGCTGTACCCATCGTCCTGCATCACGGCGATATCTCCCGTCCGCATGAAGCCATCTGCAGTGAATGCCGCGGCAGTCTCTGCAGGCTGGTTGTAGTAGCCCGACATCACGTTGGGGCCCTTGATGCAGAGCTCACCGGGTTGGCCAATGGGCAAGGAGTTGCCATCGTCGTCCTTGATAGCAATCTCGATGCTCGGCAGCGGCAGCCCTATGGTGCCGGTGAACTCGGTGTTGGACACCGGATTGTTCGTGCCGATCGCACAGGTTTCGCTCATGCCCCAGCCTTCGATCATCGGACAGCCGGTGGCTTCGAACCACTTGCGCGCCGTGCCTTCCGAAGCGGCCATGCCGCCGGCCTGCGAGACGAACAGCGTCGAAAAATCGACGGTCTTGAACTCCGGATGCATCAGCAAGGCGTTGAACAGCGTGTTCACCGCAGGCAGCATGTGGAACGGCCGCTTCTTGAGCACCGCGATGAACTTGTCGAAGTCGCGCGGGTTCGGAATCAACGTCATGTGCGAGCCCTGACGAATCACCAGCAGGCACAGCGTCAGCGCGAAGATGTGATACAGCGGCAGCGCCGCGATGCTGTTCACCTTGGCCAGGTCTCCAGCGCGCGAGAGTGCAGGTGTGAACCATGCTTCGGCCTGCAGCGTCGCCGCGACGATGTTGCGGTGAGTGAGCACCGCGCCTTTCGACAAACCGGTCGTGCCACCGGTGTATTGCAGGAATGCGATTGAATCGAGGTTGCTATGGTCGGCGGCCAGCGTGCGGCCACGGCCTTCCGAGATCGCCTGCGCGAGAGGCGTCACTGTGCGGCCTCCATCCAACGGCAGCTTGTACGCCGGCACCATCTTCGCCAGATGTCGCACGGCCGCAGTGATCCAGGCGCCGTACACCCCGCCCAGCAAGTCGCCCATGGATGTCATGACCACATGCTTCACCGGCGTGCGTTCGATCACCTTCTCGAGCGTCGAGGCGAAGTTCTCGAGAATGACGATCGCCGTCGCGCCCGAGTCCTTGAGCTGGTGCTCGAGCTCGCGTGCCGTGTACAGCGGATTGACGTTCACGCAGGTGAAGCCCGCGCGCAGGACGCCGCACATCGTCACCGCAAACTGCGGGATGTTGGGGAGCATGATCGCCACCCGCGCGCCCGGTTCGAGCCCGCGCGACTGCAGCCAGCAGCCCAAGGCAGCCGATAGCGTGTCGAGCTCCCGGTACGACATCCAGCGCTCCATGCACACCGAGAACGGCTTGTCCGCATGGCGGGCGAAGGCCTCGTCGAACATGTGAGGCAGGGAGCGGTACTGCTCGGGATGAATCTCGTGCGGGACGCCGGCCGGGTAGTTGGATCGCGCGGATGTGGTCTGCATGCAAGCTCCTTTGGCGCGGATTGTGGGAGGCGTTGCACCTCCGCCGCCAGCGGGCTTGTCCTAGGAAGAAGCGTCGCCTGTCGCGCGTGCGATAGGCGCCGCCGTCGTGCGGCGGCTCGCGAACCGGGAGCGACTCAGGCCTTGCCGGACTCGCCCGGCAGCAGCACGCCGGGTGCGATGTCGGGCATGGCCTCCAGTGCGTCGTACAGTGGCGTGAAGTCGGGCGCCGTGAAATCGAACAGCTGCGCGAAGCTGTCGATCACGAAGTAGTTCGCCTGGTAGGTGTCGATCTTGTAACGCGTCCGCATCGCGCGCAGCAGGTCCAGCGGCAGGCGGCGTGGTTCGTCGCTCAGCACCGCATGCTTCAGCTCGCCGACCGAACTCAGGATGCCGGCACCGTACGCGCGCAGGCCATCCGGCTGGCGAATCAGGCCGAACTCGACCGTGTACCAGTAAAGCCGCGCAAGCTTTTCTCCGGCGCCCAGTTCATGCGCCTTGATGCCGCCCGCACCATAGCGTTGGACGTAGTCGGCGAAGGTCGGGTCGAACAGCATCGGCACGTGGCCGAACAGGTCGTGGAACACGTCGGGCTCGACGATGTAGTCGAACTCCTCGGGCTTGCGTATCCAGTCGGTCACCGGGAACCTGCGGTTCGCCAGCAACGTGAAAAAGGGCAGCTCCGGAATCAGCCCCGGCACCGCGACGATTTCCCAGCCGGTTGCGCGATGCAGCCGTTCGTTGAGATCGTCGAAGCGCGGGATGCGGTCCTTGACACCCAGCGAAGGCAGCGCGTTGATGAAGGCGTCGCAGGCCAGGCCGGGCAACTGTGCGGCCTGCCGCTCGTAGAGCCGCCTGTAGGTGTCGTGGTCGGCCGCCGTATAGCTGGCCCAATCCTGCGGGCAGGTGTAGTCGGCCATCACCTTGCCGCCGCGCGAATAGTCGCCCCGGGGCGGTCGGTCGGATGCGCCGTAGACGGCAGGGGTCACAACAGCGGCGGCAGGAGCGTCCATGAGAAACAGGGCCTTGAGAATTACTTGAGCCAGCGGTCCATCGTGCGCTGGAAGTCGCCGCTGGCCTGCTGCAGGTGCAGCCATTGGTCGACGTACGACTTGAAGGCGACGTCGTCGCGCGGCAGCATCCAGGCCATCTCGCCGTACTGCAGCGGCTTGTCGGGATTGATCGCGCACAGGCCAGGCTTGAGCTTCTGCTGCGTGATCGCTTCGGCCGCCTCCGTCACGAACACGTCCGCGCGGTTCGCGAGGATCTCATCGAAGATCGTGACGTTCTCGCCGTGCAGCGTGAGCTTGGCCTGCTTGAAGTTGGTTCGGGCAAAGCGCTCGTTGCTGCCGCCCGGGTTGAAGATGACGCGCACCGACGGTTGGTCGATGGCGGCCACGGTCTGGTACTTGGCCACGTCCGCGCAGCGCGCGATCGGCGTCTTTCCATTGACCATGTAGGGGGCGCTGAAGAAGGCGCGCTTCTGCCGGTCGGTGGTGACCGACACGCCGCCCACGGCGATGTCGCACTTGCCGGCGGCCAGATCGGGCAGCAGGTTGGCCCAGGTGGTCTTGATCCACTGCGGCCTGGCGCCGAGGCTGGTGCCGAAGCCGGCCATCAGGTCGACGTCGATGCCCTCGAAGGCGCCGTCGGTCTTCTGGAAGCTGAAGGGCTTGTAGTCCCCCGGCGTGCAGACCCGCAGCACAGCGGCCTTCTGAACCGCGTCGAGATGGGAGCCGGCCACCAGCGGCATGGCTGCCGCCGGTGGGGCAGGGGTGGAGGGCGACATGGCGCAACCCGACAGGACAGCGGCCGCAGCCGCGATGGAAGTCAGACCGATCGAAAACTTGCAGTTGCGCATGCCGGGCTCCTCGTGCGATGAAAAATAAGGGTGGGAGCCCTTATTTTGCGGCGC
Source organism: Variovorax paradoxus (assembly GCF_902712855.1). NCBI lineage: Bacteria > Pseudomonadati > Pseudomonadota > Betaproteobacteria > Burkholderiales > Comamonadaceae > Variovorax > Variovorax paradoxus. The sequence goes on along the minus strand of NZ_LR743507.1, from coordinate 5,431,949 downwards.
TCAGCACGCCGCGGCGCATCTGGTCGAGCTCGATGCTCTCGAACAGCGCCTTGAAGTTGCCGTTGCCGAAGCCGTCGTCGCCCTTGCGCTGGATGAACTCGAAGAAGATCGGGCCGAGCTGGTTCTCGCTGAAGATCTGCAGCAGCAGGGCGTCCTTCTTGCCGTCGATCAGGATCTTGCGCTTCTGTAGCTCGGCCACGCTTTCGCCGTGCTCCGGAATGCGCTTGTCGACCAGTTCGTAATAGGTGTCGATGGTGTCCAGCAGCGTCACGCCCTTGGCACGCAGTGCGTCGACCGTGGCGTACAGGTCGTCGGAGCCCATGGCGATGTGCTGGATGCCTTCGCCCTGGTACATGTCCAGGTACTCCTGGATCTGGCCGGCCTGCTCCTTGCCCTCTTCGTTGATCGGGATGCGGATCTTGCCGCAGGGGCTGGTCATGGCCTTGCTCTTCACGCCCGTCACCTGGCCTTCGATGTCGAAGTACTTGATCTCGCGGAAGTTGAACAGCTTCTCGTAGAACCCGGCCCAGACATTCATCCGCCCGCGATAGACGTTGTGCGTCAGGTGGTCGATGTAGGTCAGGCCATTGCCGAACGGCGACAGTGCCTGCTCCGACGGCACGCCGGGCAACGCCTCGAAGTCGACGTCGTAGAAGCCGATGTTGCCGATGTCGCCGGGCTTCGCGCCATTCTTGCCGGGCCAGCGGTCCACCAGGTAGATCAGGCTGTCGCCGATGCCCTTGATGGCGGGAATGTTCAGCTCGCCAGGCCCGGCCTTGTCGGCAAAGCCCCATGCGCCGAGCGAGGTGGCGCGTTCGTAGGCCTGCTTCGCATCCTGCACGCGGAAGGCGATGGCGCACACGCTCGGGCCGTGCTCGCGCGCGAACTTCTGCGCGAAGGAATCAGGTTCGGCGTTCAGGATGAAATTGATCGTGCCCTGGCGGTAGAGCAGCACGTTCTTGTGGCGGTGCTTGGCCACGGCCGTGAAGCCCATGCGCTCGAAGACCTTGCCCATCGCGACCGGATCGGGTGCCGCGTACTCGATGAATTCGAAGCCGTCGGTGCCCATGGGGTTCTCCCAGGGCGTGAAGGCGGGTGCGTCGGCGTGGCTCATGTGCGGTCTCCGGAGATGGAACGTGGGTGGGGTTCAAAAAACAAGCCGCGAGAGCGGCCGGTCATGCAATGTAGGCCGGAAGGCTTTCAGTTTTTCTGCGTATTCGGGCGCTCCGAATGGTGGCGGCGCAGTAAAACTGCAAGAATGCCGACATGGAAGCACTGGACAAGATTGATAGGCTCATTCTGCGCACATTGCAAGCAGACGGCCGCGCGACCTACGACCAGATCGCGGAACAGGTCAGCCTTTCGCCCAGCGCGGTGCTGCGTCGGGTCAAGCGTCTCGAAGAGCACAAAATCATCGACCGCTACGTGGCCCTGGTGAAGCCTGAAGCCGTCGGCCTGGGCCTGACCGCCTACCTGAACGTGAGGCTCGAGAAGCACACCGAGACCCACAAGCGCAACCCGATGGATCTGTTCCGGGCGAGCGTCCAGACCTGGCCGGAGGTGGTCGAATGCGCCGCGCTCACCGGCGACATGGACTACCTGCTGCGGGTCGTGGTGGCCGACATGGCCCACTATAGCCGCTTCATCATGGACACCCTGCTCAAGCACCCCAGCGTGGAAGACTGCAAGACCAGCTTCGTGCTCGATCGCGTCAAGGCGACCACCGCCGTGCCGGTTTAGCAACATCCGGTTGCGTCCATGCCACGCAAGCTGGGCATTCAGTCACGAATGTGTCCCGGATTGCCCCTGTCGCCTTGATGATTAAGGGAAAACCCTTACATTCGAGCCATGCTCACAGCCAAGACCCTTCTCAAAGCGTCGCTCGGCCTTGGCTCTTTCCTGAAAGCGCCGATGGTTGAGGCGCAGCCGCGTGCCACCAGCGCACCCCAGCCGGTCATGGTGCCGATCCGTTCGATCGGGCCTCGCGAACGCGAGCGCATCGCGCGCCACCTGCTCGACCTGACCCCGCACGACCGCTACCTGCGCTTCGGCTATGCAGCCGGCGACGAGCAGGTCCAGCGCTACGTCGACAGCCTCGACTTCGAGCGCGACGAGCTGTTCGGCATCTACAACCGCCGCCTCGACCTGATCGCGATGTCGCACCTCGCCTTTGCGCCGGGCGACCAGCACAGCGACTGCGCAGAGTTCGGCGTGTCCGTCTCGGCGCATGCCCGCGGTCGGGGCTACGGCGCCCGCTTGTTCGAACGCGCCGTGGTCGTGGCCCGCAACGAAGGCGTGGGCATGCTGTTCATCCACGCGCTGAGCGAGAACGCCGCCATGCTGAAGATCGCCCGCAACGCCGGCGCCACCGTGGTGCGCAGCGGTGCCGAGGCCGAGGCCCATCTCCAGTTGCCCAGCGCCACGTTCGACAGCCGCATGAGCGAGATCGCGCTGGAGCACTACGCCGCGGTCGATTTCGCTCTCAAGAGCCGCGCCAAGCAGTTCTGGTCGTTCCTGGGCAGCCTGCAGGAAGTGCGCAGCGGCATGCGGGACGCGCGCAAGAAATCCGCCTCCTGATCCGTCTTCCGGCAGGGGCGGATGGCCCCATTGCGGCCTACGCCGCCCGTCGGATGGAGCCTGTCACACGCAATCCGGTATCCTTGCCCTTCCTCAACTAAGCCCTCCCGCAGTGGCCGAACCTCACCCTGAACGCGCTCCCGTCGAACGGGAAGACAAGCGCGGCTTTCTCCAGAAGCTCGCCGAATTCATCCACCCCGGTCCCGACTCGCGCGACGAGCTGATCGAAACCCTGGCGGACGCCGAGGACAACGAGGTGATCGGCGCCGAGTCGCGCGTGATGCTCGAGGGCGTGCTGCGCATGGCCGACATGACCGCCGGCGACGTCATGGTCGCCGCGCCGCGCATGGACCTGGTGAACATCGACGCCCCCTACGAGGCGCTGCTGCACCTCGTGATCGACACCGCGCACTCGCGCTTTCCGGTGTACGAGGGCGAAAAGGAAAACATCATCGGCATCCTGCTCGCGAAGGACCTGCTCAAGCTGCAGCGCGCGCCGGGGCTGAACATCCGTGCCCTGCTGCGCCCGGCCACGTTCGTGCCCGAGAGCAAGGGCCTGAACGACCTGCTGCGCGAATTCCGCGGCAACCGCAACCACCTGGCCATCGTCATCGACGAGTTCGGCCGCGTGGCCGGCCTCATCACCATCGAGGACGTGCTCGAGCAGATCGTCGGCGAGATCGAGGACGAGTTCGACATTGCCGAGGACGAGGGCGACATCTTCGGCCTGGCCGACCACACCTACCGCGTCTCGGGGGACACGCCCATCGAGCGCGTGGCCGAGGCCTTCGGCATCGTGTTCGACGAGGAACAGCTCAGCGAAGACTTCGACACCATCGGCGGACTCATCGCCCACGAGATGGGCCATGTGCCCAAGCGCGGCGAGCACCACGCCATCGGCGGCTTCGACTTCGTGGTGCTGCACACCAAGGGCGGCGCGGTGCGCTGGTTCAAGGTGTCCCCGGCGCGCGGCGGCGACGCGGCCGACTGATGCGCGGCACGCCGGCGTCCACCTCCGCCTCCCTGTTCCGTCTGCTCGGCTTCGGTGCTGCCGGGCTCGCGCAGGCGCTTTCGATGGCCTCGCCTGCAGGAGGCAAGCCGCTCTGGTGGCTGCAGCTGCTGTCACTCGGCGCATTCGTGTGGCTGCTTGACGGCCTGCGCCTGCAGGGCGCCGGCTGGCGCCGCGCCGGCCTGCATGGCTGGCTCTTCTCCACGGCCTGGCTCACCGGCAGCTTCTGGTGGCTCTTCATCTCGATGCATACCTACGGCGGGCTGCCGGCGCCGCTGGCGGCCATCGCCGTGCTGGCACTGGCCGCGGCGCTCGGGCTCTACTACGCCGTGGCCGCAGCCTGCTTCGTGGTGCGCGGCCCGACGGGGCGAGTGACCGGCGCCATCGTCTTCGCCGCACTCTGGACGCTGGCCGAACTCGTCCGCGGCAGCTGGTTCACCGGCTTCCCGTGGGGCGCCGGCGGCTACGCGCATGTCGAAGGGCCGATGGCCGCACTCGCGCCCTGGGTGGGCGTCTACGGGATCGGTGCGGCGGCGGCGCTGGCGGTGGCGCTGGTCGCGCTGCGCCGGCCCCTGCGCGCCGCCGAAGCCGCGCTGGGCGTGGTCCTGTTCGCGCTCGTGTTCATCGCGCCGAACGTCGCCGAGCCGCTGCCGGGCGCGGTGCGGGGCGACAAGGGCGCCACGGGCACGCTGCAGGTCGCGCTGCTGCAGGGCAACATCCCGCAGGACGAGAAATTCATTCCGGGTGGCGGCATCGAGACTGCGCTGCGCTGGTACGGCGAACAGCTGCGCGACGCCAAGGCCCCGCTGGTGGTGACGCCCGAAACCGCCTTGCCGCTGCTGCCCCAGCAGCTGCCGCCCGGCTACCTCGAGGCCATCCAGGCACGCTACAGCCAGGGCACGCAGGCCGCCATCGTCGGCCTGCCGATGAACGGGCGCGGCGGCCGGGGCACCTACAGCAACTCGGTGCTCGGCTTCCAGCCCGGCGCCGCGCAACCGTACAGCTACAGCAAGCACCATCTCGTGCCGTTCGGTGAATTCATTCCGATGGGCTTCCGCTGGTTCATCCAGATGATGAACATCCCGCTCGGCGACTTCGAGCGCGGCGGCCTGGCGCAGGCGCCATTCCTCTGGCAGGGCCAGCGCATCGCGCCGAACATCTGCTACGAAGACCTGTTCGGCGACGAGATCGGTGCGAACTTCAAGGACGAGGCTTCCGCCCCCACCATCCTGCTCAACGTGAGCAACATCGCGTGGTTCGGCGACTCGGTGGCCATCGACGAGCACCTGTCCATCTCGCGCATGCGCGCGCTGGAGTTCGCGCGGCCGATGGTGCGCGCCACCAACACCGGCGCCACGGTCGTCATCGACGCCACTGGCCGTGTCACGCACGAACTGCCGCGCCTCACGCGCGGTGTGCTCGAAGCCGGCGTGGAAGGCCGTCGCGGCCTCACGCCCTACGCGCGCTGGGTGGCGCCCTTCGGGCTGTGGCCGCTGTGGATTCTTGCGATGGCCGTCGTGGCCGCGGCCTTCGCTATGGGCCGCCGCCGGCGCTGAAGATCAGGCCTGCGGCGCGGCGCCGCCCTTCACCGGCCAGTCGCGCAGCTTGCCGGGGTTCAGCAGGCCCAGTGGATCGAAGCGCCTCTTCACTTCGATGACCTCCGGCGGCAACGGCCCGCCGGCCTTGCCGTCTTCCACGATGTTGACGTGTGGGTTGTTGATGTGCACCTGGTGCGCGCGGTGGATGTCCATGATCTCGGCCAGCCGCTCCTCGGTGCTGAAGCGCACCAGCTGCAGCCCGCTGCAGGTCAGCAGGCCCGCCACGTTGCGCAGGAACTCGACGTGCATCATCACCTCGCCACCCAGTAGCTTCTCCATCTCGATGATCTGCTCGACGTGCCTGCCCGGAACGAAGCCGCTCTGCAGGTAGGTGAGCGTCGGGTCGACCTTCATCGCGTGCAGCGTGGTGTGGTTCCAGGTGAACTCCATCAGCGTGCGGTTGCTCTTCTGCACCTCGGCGGCCGTCTTGCGGTAGCCCACGGTGCCGCCTTGCGCCTCCACCAGCAGCATCATGGCCGGCTCGTTCGACTCGGCCACCAGCGACAGCACCGTGTGGCAGCCCTTGGGCAGGTGCGCCGCCAGCTGCGCCAGGTGCTCGCCGATGGGCGCGGCAAAGAAGGTCACGCCGCGCTTCACGATGCCCGGCGCGTTCGCGAGCCTGTCGGCGAAGTTCAGCGCGTTCTCGAAGCTGTCGAAGGTGACCAGTGTCTCGAGCCACGGATGTGCCGGCGCCAGCGCGATCTCCAGCTCCAGCACGAGGCCGTTGGTGCCCCACAGGTGGTGCATGCGCATCGCGTCGGGTCCGCGCAGCTCGACCACCTGCGGCTCGGCCTCGATGGTCATCGCGCGGATGCCGATCACGTTGCCCGGCGCGCTCAGCGGGCCGTAGTTGATCGAGCCCACGCCGCCGAAGCCTCCGCCGAACAGGCCGCCCAGCGTGGCGCTGCGGTAGGTCGACGGCACGCAGCGCAGCTCCTGCCCGGTGGGCTTCGTCTGCTTCTCGAGCTCGCCCAGGCGGATGCCGGCTTGCGCACGCGCCACGCCGGGCTGCACCCACAGGCAGGCGTTGTAGCCCGTCATGTCGAGCACCACGCCGCCGGCCAGCGGCGTGGTCTGGCCGTAGTTGCCGGTGCCGCTGCCGCGGATGGTGATGGGCACGCCGCGGCGCGCGCAGGCCCCGACCACCGCGCGGATCTCGTCTTCGGTGCGCGGGCGCACGACCACGTCGGCGCGCTTGTCCTTCAGCTGGCGCGTGAGCACCGGGCTGAACCATGAGAAGTCCTGCGAGAGCCGCGTGACACGGCCTTCGTCGGTGATCCAGTCGAGGTCGGGGAGTTCGAGCAGCAGTTGCTCGATGACGGAAGCGGGAGCGTTCATGGTCAAGTTCAATCCTGGGAAAGTTCGCTCGCGTGCCACGAGCCCAGCGCCACCTTGGTGAGCCAGGCCATCAGCACGAAGAGCGCGACACCGGTGAGGGAAATGAGCAGCAGGGCCGCGAACATGCGCGGAATGTTCAGCTGGAAGCCGGCCTGCAGGATCTGGTAGGCCAGCCCCGCGCCCGAGCCGCCCGTGCCGGCCACGAACTCGGCCACCACCGCGCCGATCAGCGCAAGGCCGCTGGAGATGCGCAGGCCGCCGAAGAAGTACGGCAGCGCGCTCGGGATGCGGAGACGCACCAGCTGCTGCCATCGCGTGGCGCGGTTCAGCTTGAAGTAGCTCTGCAGGTCGGGGTCGAGGCTGCGCAGCCCGAGCGTGGTGTTGCTGATGATGGGAAACAGCGCCACCAGCGCCGCGCACACGGTCATGGCCGCCACCGGGTTCTTCACCCAGATGATGATCAGCGGCGCCACCGCCACGATGGGCGTGACCTGCAGCAGCACCGCGTACGGAAAGAGCGCTGTCTCGATCCGCTTGCTCTGCACGAACAGGAACGAGATGAGCACGCCCGCCACTGTGGCCAGCGCGAACGACAGCACCGTGATCTTCAGCGTGACCAGCAGCGCGCCGCCCAGCGGCGCCCAGTCGGTCACCAGCGTCTGCATCATCAGCCAGGGCGAGGGCACCAGGTAGGCCGGCAGCTCCATCGCCACCACCATCCATTGCCACAGCGCGACCAGCACCACGCCGATCAGCACCGGATAGAGCACGCGCTGCACGCGCGGCTGGCTCAGCAGGGGCGCACCCTGTTTTCTTGCTGCGGCGGTCATCGGGCGGCCTCCTCGTCGTGGCTGCTGGCGCGCAGCAGGCTGTCCTGCAGCTGCTTCGCCTGGCGCGCGAAGGCGGGCGTGACCATGAAGTCGGCGCTGCGCGGATAGGGTTCGTCGATGTGGAACTGCTCCACCACGCGGCCCGGCCGCGCGGCCATCATCACCACGCGGCTCGACAGGAATACCGCCTCATGAATGGAGTGCGTCACGAAGATCACCGTGAGCTTCTTCTTGCGCCAGAGCTCGAGCAGGTCGGCGTCGAGCTTGTGGCGCGTGATCTCGTCGAGCGCGCCGAAGGGCTCGTCCATCAGCAGCAGGTCGGGCTGCGTGACGAGCCCGCGCGCGATCGACACGCGCATCTGCATGCCGCCCGAGAGCGCGCGCGGCAGCGCGTCGGCAAATTTCTCGAGGCCCACCAGCGCGAGCGATTCGGTCACGCGCGCATCGGCTTCCTTGCGCGGCACGCCGGCCAGGTCGAGCGGCAGGCGCACGTTGGTCTGCACGCTGGCCCACGGCATGAGCGTGGGCGACTGGAACACGAAGGACATCCTGCGCGCGCTGTCGTGCAGCTGGCTCACCGGCTTGCGCCACACCAGCAGGCGGCCGTCGCTGGGTTCGAGCATGCCCGCCACCATCTTCAGCAGCGTGCTCTTGCCGCAGCCCGAGGGGCCAAGCAGGGTGACGAACTCGCCCTCGGCGATCGACAGGTCCACCGGCAGCAGCGCCTGCGTGCCGTTGGGGTAGGTCTTCTCGGCCGACAGCACCTCGACTGCTGGCACGGCGGGCGTGAGTTCCGGCGGAGGCGCCAGGGTGTGGGGTTCGATGCGATTCATGCGTGGAGCCTTTCGAGAACGGCCGCGTGGCGCGGCCGCCTGGTTTCAGGGCAATGCCCAAACGTCCGGGCAGGACCTCAGGGCAGGACCTTGGCGTCCTTGACGAACTCGGTGGTGTACGTCTTCGCGAGCTCCACCTTGGCCGGGTCGAGCAGCTTCGCGCTCACCAGGAAGTCGTAGCTCGCCTTCGCGCGCGCGTCGGTCATCACGCCGATGCCGAGCTTGGCGGCATCTCCGCCGGTGATCATTCCCATCTCCTTGAGCTTGGCCACGCTGTACGCCAGCTGCTCGTCGGTCATGTTGGGGTTGTCCTTCTTGATCAGCGCATTGGCGGGCGCCGGGTCGGCCAGATAGCTCTTCCAGCCTTCGGCCGACGCCTTCACGAACGCTGCCACTTGCTTGCTGCGGTCCTTCAGCGTCTTCTCCATGCACGACACCGTGGTCGCATAGGCCGGGAAGCCGTGGTCGCTGAACATCAGCACGGTGCTCTTCACGCCGGCCTTCTGGATGGCGAAGGGCTCGGAGGTGAGGTAGCCCTGCTGCGCGGTGTTCTTGTCGGCCACGAAGGGCTGGATGTTGAAGGTGTACGGACGCGTCTGGTCGTCGGTCAGTCCGAACCTGGCCTTCAGCCACGGCCAGTAGCCGCGGTTGGCCTGCGCGCCGATCAGCAGCGTCTTGCCCTTCAGGTCCTCGAACTTCTTCACGTCATCGTGGGCGATGAGCACCTGCGGGTCCTTCTGGAAGAAGGCCGCCACGTTCACCACCGGCACGCCGCCTTCGCGCACCTGCATCATCTGGATGTCGCTCGAACCCATGATGCAGTCGGCCTGGCCGGCGGCCATCATCTGCGTGATGTTGACCTGCGGGCCACCCATCTTGATGGTCACGTCCAGGCCGTGCTTCTTGTAGATGCCTTGCGCCACGGCCTGGTAGAAGCCGCCGTGCTCGGCCTGCGCGTACCAGTTGGTCATGTAGGTGAACTTGTCCTCGGCCTGCGCGGGCGCGGCGGCGAGGAAGGCGATGGCGGCAGCGCCGGCAATGGACAGTGCGAAGGAGCGCATGGGGAAACCTCTCGAAGGCTGTGGGAACGTTGAAAAAGGAATGCGGTGCGAGGCCGATGCAAGAAGCAGGCTCAGGCCGGAGTGAAGCTCTGCTGGACGAAGCCCTGCTGGTGGCCGCGCTCCCAGGTGGCTTCCTCGCGCACGACCCAGCGCAGCGCGTGCAGCTCGGTCAGCGCCTGCACCCAGCTGTCGGACAGCGTGTCGAGGATGGCGTCGCCCTGTTCGCGCGTGGCGGTGGTCGGGTCGCCGATGACGCCGCTCGGACCGAAGTCGCGCGCGGTCCAGGCGCAGGCCGGACGGCCGTCGGCCGACAGCAGCCTGATGGGGAAGGGCGGCGGAAAGTTGGCCACCGCGCGCTCCATGTGCACCGTTTCGGGTGCGAGCGCCAGCATCAGCGCGGTCTCGGAATGGCCGGCGTGCATCGCGAGCTTCTTCTCCTGCTCGCTCACCTGCTTGCTGGCCGCGCTCGGCAGGCGCGACACGCCGTGCGGCACCACCACGAAGTCGCCGTGGCGCAGGCGCAGTTCGCGCGCCGCCATCTCGAGTACCTGCGGCTGGCCGCCGTGGCCGTTGGCGAACAGCAGCTTGCGGAAGCCCGAGCGGTAGACCGACTCGCCGATCTCGATCACCGTCGACAGCAGCGTGGTGCCGGTGAGCGTCATGGTGCCCGGGAAGTGCAGGTGCTCTTCCGACTTGCCGTAGGTGATGGTCGGCAGCGCGAAGGCGCGCACCTCGGCGGGCAGCTTCTCGAGCGCCTTGCCCATCACGCCCGAGCAGATCACGCTGTCGACCGAGCACGGCAGGTGCGGGCCGTGCTGCTCGATGGCGCCGCAGGGCAGCACGATGACGGTGTTCTCGCGGTCGGGCAGCGCGGCGATCTCGGTCCAGCTCAGGTAGGGCAGGAAGCGGTGGGGCGGAATGTAGCCGTGGAGCATGGGTGTCCTTGTTGTGCGTTTACCGGGGAAGGAAGACAGTGGCGTCGCCGCGCACCACGCGGCCGTCGCGCAGCACGACGCGGTTGGCGGTGCGCGAGGGCCAGCCGAAGCGGTCGGCGTCGGTGAAGAGCACCAGGTCGGCGCTGCGGCCGGCCAGCGTGGGGCGCGCGGGCGAGTTCTCGCGGCGCAGCCAGTCGCCGCGGCACAGCGCCTGCGACCAGGTGTCGAAGGGTTCGTCGAGCTGCGCCACCAGCGCCGCGGTGCCCAGCGCTTCCACGGGGTCGAAGCTGCCGAGCCGGCAGAACGGGTCCTGCACGTTGTCGCTCGCGAACAGCAGCGGAATGCCGCGCTCGCGCGCTTCCTTTACCAGCGTGATGCCGCGCTGCCGTGGCGTGCGGCCGGTGACAGCGTCCTGCAGCAGCAGGTTGGTGGCGGGCAACGACACCACGGTGATGGGCGCGCGCGCCACCGCGTCGAGCGTGGCGAAGGCCTGGGCCTCCGGCTGGGCCGCGAGCGCGCAGATGTGGCCGCAGGTCACTCGGCCTTCGTAGCCAATCTCGCGCAGGATGCGCGCGGTGGTCTGCAGGCCGACGGCCGCGGGGTTGAGTTCCTCGTCGACGTGCAGGTCGATGTCGAGATCGCAGGCCTGCGCCGACACCAGCAGGTTGCGCAGCGCGTTCTCGCTCCAGTTGGTGGAGTGCACGAAGCCGCCGAGGAGCGCGTGCGGGCCGGTGGCCTTCACCTGCTTCGCCAGGCGCATCGCCTGCGCCGCGTCCTCGAACAGCGGCAGCTTGATGAGGGCCACCTGCTCGAGGCGCACCTTGCCTGCCCATTCCTGTGCCAGCTCTGCCATCACGGGCCAGGCCATCGGCAGCGATTCGGGCTCCCACCAGTCGACGTGCGTGCGCAGGTGGGTGGTGCCGCATTCCCAGGCCCACTGCAGGCCGCGCGCGGCGCGCTCTCGCACGTCGGCAGGCGTCCAGTTCACGCGGTCGGCCAGCATCGCGTCGATCGCGCCGAGCAGGCCGGGCTGCACCTGCTTCATGCGCGGCAACGTGAAGGCCTTGTCGAGGTGCGTGTGGGCATCGACGAAGCCCGGCAGCGCCAGCGTGCCCGCGAGGTCCCAGGCCATGGGGCCCGCGGCGTGCCCGGCGGCCGGCTGCACCGATTGCACGCGACCCGCGCCGATGGCGATGCAAGCCGGCACCGGCACGCCGTCGCGTTGCGGCCAATCGGTCGGCAGCAGCCAGCGCGGCAGCCGCACGTTGTCCAGCAGGGAGGGGTTCGGGGCGCTCATGCGAAGCGTGCCATTGCGCTGCCGACCTTGACCATGAAGCGCTTCAGCTGGGGCTCGGTCGCCACGTTCATGTGGTAGTGGGCGTGGTAGTCGACCTTGGCGCCATGGCCGGTCAGCCGCTTCATGTACCGCGTGACGATCTTGCGCGGCGGGTCGCCCATGTACATCGCCACCCAGCGCGGCCGGCCGTAGGTGACCACGGCGCTGATGCGCTTGATGTGCGTGAGCATCGGCTTCACGTTGGCCGGGTCGCTGATGTCGAACGCCACGCCCGGCATGAAGAGCCGGTCGAAGTAGCCCTTGAGCATCGCCGGCAGGCCGAAGCACCACGTCGGAAAGCAGAAGACGATGCCCTCGGCCCACTGCAGCCGCTCCACGTAGGGCGCCAGCGGCAGCCGGTTGGCGGGCACGTCGTGGTAGCCCAGCCGTTCCTCGCGGGACAGCACCGGGTCGAAGCCCTCGGCGTACAGGTCGCAGTCGTCCACCTCATGCCCGGCGGCGCGCAGGTTCTTCAGCACCTCCTGGTGCAGGGCCGCGTGGAAGCTGGTTTCAACCGGATGGCAGTAGACGACGAGCACGCGCATGGTGTGTTTGACCGCTTAATCAGAGCAAGTGGTCAGGTTATGCAAGCGACGTGCCAGCGCGTGTGCACCGGACTGGGGCGTGCCTTCGGCCCTTCAATTCCGCCACGGCTTGCCGATATCCGGAAGACGGGCGCGGAGGGCGCCCGCTTTCATTCCTTTCGGATCGGTGGCATGACGGGACGTTGGCTTCAATCGGGGCGCTGCGCGGGCGGCGCGGTGATTCCGCTGCTGGGCGCGCTGATGTTCGTGCCGGCGCCGTGCCGTGCGGAGTCGGCCTACGGCAGCGGCAGCGCGTCGGCCCGGCTGCACATCACCGTCGTCGTGCCGCCCGTGTTCCGCGTGCTCGATGTCACGCCGGTGGACGGCGGCTACGAGTACCGCGTGTGGACCAACATGAAGTCAGCCGTGATCGGCGGGCGCGAGTACCGCTTCGATCGCATCGGCGAGAGCACCGTGCGCGTGCCCACGGCGCCCGCCGACACCTGGATCGTGCACGGGCTGTAGCCCGGAGCTCGGTTCCGTCCGCTCGTCCGGGTGCGGTCCGGCGACACGCACAACGAACGGGCCCGTGCAGGCCGACGCGCCCCGGTCCTTCGCCTGCTGCAGCAGCGACTGAAATGCGCTCGGCTGCAGGGTGTCGTCCGTGGCGCGGGGCTTTCAGGCCCGGATGCCGCAGCCGTTCAGCACGAAGGCCACGAGTTCGCGCGCGATCGGCTCGCGGTCGATCGGGGCGTCGGGCGGCAGGCCGAGCATCACGCGCGTCTGGATCGCGTAGTCGGCATAGCTCTGCGTCATGGCCCAGATGTGCATCAGCAGGATGCGCGCGTCGAGCGGGCGCATCTGGCCGCGCGCGATCCATCCGTTGATGATGTCCACCTTCTTCTGCGTCCACGCGCGTGCGTTGGGCCAGTAGCGGTCGAGGTTGCGCCCGCCATCGAGGATCTCGCGCGTGAAGATGCGCGACATCTCCGGGCTGTCGATCGCATGGTCGAGCTTCTTGCGGATGTAGTCGCCCAGCACCGTGCCCGGGTCGCTCGCGTCCTCGAACGAGAACACCACCTTCCACGCGTGCAGCACCTGCATCAGCAGCTCCTCGTAGAGCTCTTCCTTGCCGACGATGTAGTAGTGCAGCTGGGGCTTGGTGAGGCCGGCGCGCGCCGCGATGGCCTGCGTGGACGTGCCTTTCAGGCCGTGCAGGCTGAACTCCGCGATGGCCGCCGCGCGGATGGCCGCCATGATGCGTTCGCGGCCGGGACGTGCGCGCGACAGCGGACCGTCGGGGCGGGCATTTCCTGGGCGGGCGAGACGAGGGGAGCGGCAGGATCGGCGTTCATGGTCGGGGAAGGCGGCGGTTTGCGCAGCCTCTGATGCGGCCGCGCGGCCGATGGTAATCCCTCGTGCATGGGCGCATGCGATGGCGGCATGGAGGCGCGCCGCATGCCGGCATGGTTCATGTATCTTTCCCGCCGCTTCGAAAGATTCCACCTCGACAAGGAGTTCTCCATGTACCTCTCTCCCCGATTCAGGGCCCTTGCGGCGGGCGCCGCATTGCTGGCCGCCAGCGCGCTTGCCCAGGCGCAGCAGGCATTGCCCAACGTGGTGATCCTCGCCACCGGCGGCACCATCGCCGGCGCAGGCGCCTCGGCCGTCAACAGCGCCACCTACGCGGCCGCCAAGGTAGGTGTGGAGAAGCTCATCGCCGGCCTGCCGGAACTCTCCAAGGTGGCCAACGTGCGCGGCGAACAGGTGTTCCAGGTCGCATCGGAAAGCCTCACCAACGACAACCTGCTGGTGCTCGCCAGGCGCGTCTCGGCGCTGTCGAAGCAGAGCGATGTCGACGGCATCGTGATCACGCACGGCACCGACACGCTCGAGGAAACCGCTTATTTCCTCACGCTGACCGTGCATACCGCCAAGCCGATCGTGGTGGTCGGCTCGATGCGCCCGGGCACCGCGCTATCGGCCGACGGCGCGCTGAACCTGTATGACGCGGTGAACGTCGCGGGCAGCAAGGACGCCATGGGCAAGGGCGTGCTGGTGACGATGAACGACAACATCGACAGCGGCCGCGACGTGAGCAAGAACGTCAACATCAAGACCAGCGCGTTCTCCAGCCAGTGGGGTCCCCTGGGCATGGTGGTCGAGGGCAGGAACTACTGGTTCCGCGCACCGGTGAAGCGCCACACGATGAACTCGGAGTTCGACATCGACAGCATCACCGCGCTGCCGCCGGTGGAGATCGCCATGGGCTACGAGGGCGTGTCTTCCGTGGCCATCGACGCCATCGCGAAGAGCGGCGCGAAGGCGCTGATCCATGGCGGCACGGGCAACGGCTCGGTGGCCGACCGGATCGTGCCGAACCTGCAGAAGGCGCGCGCCGACGGCGTGATCGTGATCCGCAGCTCGCGCGTGCCCGACGGCTTCGTCATCCGCAACGCCGAGCAGCCCGACGACAAGTACGACTGGGTGGTGGCCCACGACCTGCGTCCGCAGAAGGCGCGCATCCTGGCGATGGTGGCGCTCACCAAGACGAGCGACACCAAGGAGCTGCAGCGCATCTTCTGGGAGTATTGACTCGCCCCCAGGCTTCGCGCACTTCGTGTCGCTTCGCCTACCCCCTACCGGGGGCAACACCAGAGGCCCGGCAAAGCCGGTTCCTCGGTGTTTCTGGACTTGCCCCCAGGCTTCGCGGCACTTCGTGTCCGCTTCTCCTTCCCTCTGCCGGGGGCAACACCTGCGGCCCGGCGCAGCCGGTTCCGCGGTGTTCTTGACTCGTCCCCAGGCTTCGCGGCACTTCGTGTCGCTTCGCCTGTCCCCGCCGGGGGCAACACATGCGGCTGGCTCAGGCCAGCGCGCGTCGCTGTTGGCGGTGGCGTGCGTACTCGAGGCTGCTCACGCACACGAGGAGCCAGGCCAGGCCGGTCAGCAGGCCGGCTGCGACGTCGCTTGCGAAATGCACCTGCAGGAAGATGCGGCTGCACGCGATGGTGACGATGGCTGCGGCCGCGGCCATGGCGCCGGGCACGTGCCAGCGCGGGGGCAGGGTGCGCAGCAGGAGGTACAGCATCATTCCGTAGCTCACGATGGCGCCGGCGCTGTGGCCGCTGGGAAAGCTGTAGCTGGTCTCCAGCGCAAGGCCGTGGTCGTGCAGCGGACGAGCCCGCGCGAAGATCTGCTTGAGCGCGGGGTTCAGCACGACGGTGCCGCCCAAGGCCAGCACCCAACCGAGCGCCAGCCCGCGGTGCGCATGCCACCACAGCACCGCCGCCACGAGCAGGCACACCGGCGCGAGGAAGGCCGCGTCGCCCAGGTGCGTGAGCCAGCTGAAGGCCACCAACGCGGTTCGCGGCAGGTGCAGGGCGATGGCGTCGGTCAGGGCATGGTCGGCCTGGCCGAGCACGCGGCCGTCGGAGATGTTCGATGCGATCCAGGCGAACAGGCTCGACGCGAGCAGGATCAGCATGAAGCCTGATGCGAGTCCGAGCGCGATGCGCGGCTCGCTGGGCTCCTCGGTATCGAGCGTCCGGAAGTGCCGCTTCTGCAGCGTGTGGCAGGCAAGGCCGGCGCCGATCACGGCCACCGCAAGAAGGACGAGGAACCAGGGCAGCGCATGCGCGCCGAGCTGCCGTGCAGCAAGAACAAGGGGGGCTTCGGTCGACATAGCGGCGCACCCTAAGGCTGCACCGCCTCGCTGGCAAGGGAAAGGCCGAATACTTCGGCGCAGCCGAAGGCCTTGTCGCGCGCGACGTAGTCCCAGCGTTCGACGCGGCAGGCGCGCCGGCCGTCGGCGCCCCCGGCGATGTCCGCGTGCACCACGTTCACCGAATTGGGATGCCCGGCGCGCACCCGGGTCGAGGTGGCCGTGCCGGCCTGCACGGCCCAGGCAGTGGGCGCGCAGCCCGGAAAGGCGTCGTGCAGCGGCCGCACGAACGGCAGGTGGATGTGGCCGCCCAGGATCAGGTCGGCGCCGGCCGCGCACCACCGCGCCACCGCCTGCTCGCGCCCATGCAGGCGGTTGCCGAGGTCCTGCCCGCGCGTGACCATCACCGGCTGGTGCGTCACCACCACGCGCACCTGCGACGGCGAGGCCTGGGCGAGCCGCCGTGCCACCCGCTCGATCTGTTCGGCCGAGACCGCGCCGTCCTCGTGCCGGTACCAGCGCGTGGTGTTGACCGTGGCCACCAGCCACTCGCGCGACTCGAACGTCGGCTCCAGGTCGTCCCCGAAGGCGCGGCAGTAGCGGCCGTAGGGCGCGAACACGCGCGCCGCCAGCTGGAACAGCGGGATGTCGTGGTTGCCCGGAATGGCGAGCACCGGCCGGCCGAGCCGGTCGGCGAAAGCCCGCGCCGCTGCGAACTGCGCGGCGGTGGCGCGCTGCGTGATGTCGCCCGACAGCACCACCACGCCCGGCGCCAGCGCGGCCGCCAGCTGCTCGAGCGCACGCAGCACGTCGGGCTGCTCGGTGCCGAAGTGAGGGTCGGAGATCTGCAGCAGGCAACTCATCGGCTGTTCATCGGCGACTCATGCGCGTGCCGCTTCCAGCTCGGGCGCGGTCTCGGCCGGGCGCACCAGCCAGAGCGGCTCGGGCGAGACGCGAAACAGCAGCGGCATGTCGACCCAGCCGATCTCGCCGTCGGTCGCCACCTTGACGCGGCGCGCGCCCAGCGGGCGCCGGGCCTTCACCGTGAGCGATTCGAAGGGGAAGCTCAGCACCTCGTCGGCACCGCCGAGCCGGCCGAGCGCGCCGCGCACCAGCAGGCCGGGCATGGCCAGCGGCCCCACGGGCTTGAGCGCGATGGCGGCCAGCCGGCCCTGTTCGAGCATGTCGGCCTCGGCAATGCCGACCTGGTGCAGTTGCAGGGGGTTGTTGCCGACGAACAGCGTCGGCGTGCGGATGTCGCGCTCGACGCCGCGCGAGGCCATGCGCAGGTCCCAGTTCCGGTGGCCGCGCAGCACCGTCAGCAGGCCGGCACCGAAGGCGATCCAGCGGCTGCGTCCGTAGCGCGCCTTGTAGGTCTCGCGCTCTTCGAGCAGTTCGGCATACAGGCCGAGGCTGGCATTGACCAGGAACACCCGGTCGTTCACCAGGCCGACCTGCACCGGCCGTGGCTGCTCGGTCAGCAGCACCTGCAGCGCCTGCGCGGTATCGCGCGGAATGCCGTGGGTGCGGCTGAAGTAGTTGAAGGTGCCCTGCGGCAGCACGCCGAAAGCGCAGCCGCTGCCCAGCGTGGCATGGGCCACCGCGTTGATGGTGCCGTCGCCGCCCGCCGCCACCACCACCCCGCCCACCGCCCGCGCCCGCTCCACCGCCTCTCGCGCCAGCGCCTGCACCCGGCCAGGGCCGTCGATCATGAAGATCCGGTGCCGGCGGCCGGCCGCGGCGCAGCCTTCCTCGATGACCCGGCGGGCCTCGGTCGCGTCCTCGCTGCCGGAGCCGGCGTTGAGCACGATGAAGAGAGGGGCGTCGGGTCCGGTTTCGGGCACTGGCATGGAGGGAAGGCGATGGAGAAAGGGTGGGCTTACAAGGAAA
Organism: Variovorax paradoxus; assembly: GCF_902712855.1. Lineage (NCBI taxonomy): Bacteria > Pseudomonadati > Pseudomonadota > Betaproteobacteria > Burkholderiales > Comamonadaceae > Variovorax > Variovorax paradoxus. The sequence continues at coordinate 5,414,357 of NZ_LR743507.1, read as the reverse complement.
GGACCAGCGGCAAAGCGGGCGCGGCTGGCGCCCGGTCGGTCCCGCCGCATGCGGCGGGTTCGGTGTTGTCCCATCCCCTGTCCGGCCGTGCCAGCAGGCGACTTCCCGACCCGCTGTGGGAGAGTTGCCCTCCGAACGTAAAATCGCCCGCTTTCGCGGCGTGTCGCCGCGCTACCGTCCAATGTCCGGCGACGCCGGCCAGCTTCATGTTGACCTTCCAGCAAATCATTCTCAAACTGCAGTCGTACTGGGCCGACAAGGGCTGCGCGCTGCTGCAACCGTACGACATGGAGGTGGGCGCGGGCACCTCGCACACCGCCACCTTCCTGCGGGCCCTCGGCCCCGAGCCCTGGAAGGCCGCCTACGTGCAGCCCAGCCGCCGCCCCAAGGACGGCCGCTACGGCGAGAACCCCAACCGCCTGCAGCACTACTACCAGTACCAGGTCGTGCTCAAGCCCGCGCCCAGCAACATCCTGGAGCTGTATCTCGGCAGCCTCGAGGCCCTGGGCTTCGACCTGAAGAAGAACGACATCCGTTTCGTCGAGGACGACTGGGAAAATCCCACGCTCGGCGCCTGGGGCCTGGGCTGGGAAGTCTGGCTCAACGGCATGGAAGTGACGCAGTTCACCTACTTCCAGCAGGTCGGCGGCATCGATTGCAAGCCGATCACCGGCGAGATCACCTACGGGCTGGAGCGCCTGGCCATGTACCTGCAGGGCGTGGACAACGTCTACAACCTGACCTGGACCGACGGCCTGAGCTACGGCGACGTCTACAAGCAGAACGAGGTCGAGCAGTCGACCTACAACTTCGAGCACAGCGACGCCGAGTTCCTCTTCACCGCCTTCAACGCGCACGAAAAACAGGCCAAGCACCTCATGACCGAACAGCTCGCGCTGCCTGCCTACGAGCAGGTGCTCAAGGCCGCGCACAGCTTCAACCTGCTCGACGCGCGCGGTGCGATCAGCGTGACCGAGCGCGCGGCCTACATCGGCCGCATCCGCAACCTCGCGCGCAGCGTGGCGCAGAGCTACTACGACAGCCGCGAGCGCCTGGGCTTCCCGATGGCGCCGCGCGACTGGGTCGCGCAGATCCCGCCGAAGAAGGCCGCCTGAGCGGGCCCCGAGCCATCGAGCCATTGCATGCCCACCGTCTTCACCCACGTCGCCGTTCCCGTCTGCGCAGCCATCGCGCTGGGCACGCGGCGCGTGCCGGCGACGGCGCTGCTGGCCGGCATGCTCGCGTCCATCGTGCCCGACTTCGACGGCCTCGCCTTCAAGCTCGGCATTGCCTACGGCGGCATGACGGGGCACCGCGGCTTCACGCACACGCTGGTGTTCGCGCTGCTGCTGGGGCTTGCGGGCTGGTGGCTCGCGCCGCGCTGGGGCATGCGCCGGGCCGCCGGCTGGGCGTGGATCTCGCTGTGCACCGTGTCGCATCCGCTGCTGGACATGCTGACCAATGGCGGCATCGGCATCGCCCTCTTCTGGCCATTCAGCGACGTTCGCTACTTCAGCCCGTGGCGCCCCATCGAGGTGTCGCCCATCGCGCTGAAGAAGTTCTTCTCGCCGCGTGGCGCGGCGGTGCTGTTCAACGAGATGGTCACCGTGTGGGCGCCGCTGCTGGTGGCCGCGGTGCTCGTGCTCGTCGCGCGCCGCAACGTGGAGCGGCGCCATGGCGCCGTGGCCGCATGAACCCGATTCGTCCTTTTTCTTCTTCTTTCCCTTCCACGGTGCCGCATCGCTGCGCGCCCGTGGCCGGTGCCGCCCGCGGCCCATTTTCAAAAGCCCTCTGAGCCATGTCGTCTGCCAGCCTTCTTGTCGAACTGTTTGTCGAGGAATTGCCGCCCAAGGCGCTGAAGAAGCTCGGTGATGCCTTTGCCGGCGTGCTGCGCGACCAACTCGCGGCGCAGGGGCTCGCCGAGCCCGGCGCCGTGCTGACCGCCTACGCCTCGCCGCGCCGCCTGGCCGTGCATCTCACGCACGTGGCCGGGCGCGCCGCCGACAAGGCGGTGTCGCAAAAGCTCATGCCCGTCGCCGTCGGTCTCGACGCCTCGGGCCAGCCCACGCCCGCGCTGCTCAAGCGCCTGGGTGCGCTGGGCGCCGACGCTTCCGCCGTGCCCGGCCTCAAGCGCGCGATGGACGGCAAGGCCGAAGCCCTTTTCTACGAAAGCACCGCCAAGGGCGCCACGCTGGCCGAAGGCCTGCAGAAGGCGCTGGCCGAGGCCATCGCCAAGCTGCCGATTCCCAAGGTCATGACCTACCAGCTCGAGGAAGGCAGCGAGCTGCCCGGCTGGACCAGCGTGAGCTTCGTGCGTCCTGCACACGGCCTGGTGGCGCTGCACGGCAACGCCGTGGTGCCGATCGAGGCGCTGGGCCTGAAGGCCGGCCGCGACACGCACGGCCATCGCTTCGAGGCGGCCATCGACCCGGTCGTGCTGCGCGACGCCGACAGCTACGCGCTGCAGCTGCAGGAAGAAGGCGCCGTCATTGCGAGCTTCGAGGCGCGCCGCGCCGAGATCGCGCGCCAGCTTGCGGCGGCCGCCGTGACGGTCGGCGGCGGCTCGGTGCCCATCCATGACGATGCGCTGCTCGACGAAGTCACCGCGCTGGTCGAACGCCCCAACGTGCTGGTCTGCAGCTTCGAGCGCGAGTTCCTCGAAGTGCCGCAGGAATGCCTGATCCTCACGATGAAGGCCAACCAGAAGTACTTTCCGCTGCTCGACGCGTCGAACAGGCTCACCAACAGGTTCCTGGTCGTCAGCAACATCAGCCCCGACGACGCGAGCGCCGTCACCGGCGGCAACGAGCGCGTGGTGCGGCCACGCCTGGCCGACGCCAAGTTCTTCTTCGACCAGGACCGCAAGAAGTCGCTGGCCTCGCGCGTCGAGTCGCTGGGCAAGGTGGTCTATCACAACAAGCTGGGCACGCAGGGCGAGCGCGTCGAACGCGTGATGCGCATCGCACGCGGCATTGCCGAAAAGATCGGCGACACCGCTCTGGCCGCCCACGCCACGCAGGCCGCACAGCTGGCCAAGGCCGACCTCGTGACCGACATGGTCGGCGAGTTCCCGGAACTGCAGGGCACCATGGGCCGCTACTACGCGCTGCACGACGGACTCGACGCCGCGGTGGCCGACGCCATCGAGGACCACTACAAGCCGCGCTTCGCGGGCGACGAACTGCCCCGCAACAACGTCGGCCTGGTCGTCGCGCTGGCCGACAAGCTCGAGACGCTGGTCGGCATGTTCGGCATCGGCAACCTGCCCACCGGCGATCGCGATCCGTTCGCGCTGCGCCGCCATGCACTGGGCGTGATCCGCATGCTCATCGAGAAGGACCTCGCGCTCGACCTGAACACGCTGCTGCAGGACGCCGCCACGCAGTTTGGCGGCATTGCCGGCTTCGACAGCGGCAAGGCCACCGTCGAGCTGCAGGACTTCATCCTCGACCGCCTCGCCGGCAGCCTGCGCGAGCAGGGCGCCAGCGCGCAGGAAGTCGATGCCGTGCTCGCCCCGCGCCCGCAACGCCTGGCCGAAGTGCCCAAGCTGCTGGCTGCGGTGCGCGCCTTTGCCGCCCTGCCCGCCGCCGCCGCGCTGGCCGCCGCGAACAAGCGCATCGGCAACATCCTGAAGAAGGCTCCCGAGGCCGACGCGCACGTCAGCGAGCTGCTGCTGCAGGAGCCCGCAGAGAAGGCGCTGCACGGCGCCATGGCACAGGTCGTGCCCGCAGCCAACGCCCAGTTCGAAGCCGGCGACTACACCGCCTCGCTGCAGACGCTGGCCGCGCTGCGCGAGCCGGTCGATGCCTTCTTCGACGGTGTGATGGTCAACGCCGAGCAGGCCGACCTGCGGTTGAACCGCCTGGGCCTGCTGATGTCGCTGCACGTCGCGATGAACCGCGTGGCGCAGCTCGAGCGGCTGGCTGTCTGAGCATCCCTTCGACGACCTCACCGGTGGCATTGCCATGAAACTCGTCATCCTCGACCGCAACGGCACGATCAACGTGCACCGCGAAGACTTCGTCAAGAGCGACATCGAGTGGACGCCGCTGCCCGGTGCGCTCGAGGCCGTGGCGCGGCTCAACCATGCGGGGTGGCACGTGGTGATCGCGTCGAACCAGTCGGGCCTGGGCCGCGGGCTGTTCGACATGGCCTCGCTCAATGCCATGCACGCCAAGATGCACAAGATGCTCTCTGCCGTGGGCGGCAGGGTCGATGCGGTGTTCTATTGCCCGCACAGCCCCGACGAGAACTGCGACTGCCGCAAGCCCAAGCCGGGCCTGTTCCTGCAGATCGGCGACCGCTACGGCATCGACCTCAAGGGCATCCCGACCTGCGGCGACAGCCTGCGCGACCTCCAGGCCGGTGCCGCTGCCGGCTGCGAGCCGCACCTGCTGCTCACGGGCATGGGCGCCGCGTGCCGCGGCGTCGATCCGCTGCCCTCCGAATACCCGGCGAACACGTTGGTCCACGACGATCTCGCCGCCTTTGTCGACTTTCTGCTCGCGCGCGAAGCGCGGGATGCACTGCAGGTGGCTGTCTGATGGCGTTGTTCCGTTCCGTTCTCCATGCACTCTGGATGCTCGTCACCGTGGTGCCATGGGGCATCATCATGTGCGTCAGCTCGCTCTGGAAGCGCGGCATCCCGCTGTACTGGATGGCAGTGCGCTGGCTGGGCTGGGCCATCGGCGGCGCGCGCGTGCTGCTGGGCATCAGGACCCGCGTGAGCGGCATGGAGAACCTGCCGACCGACAAGCTCGCCGGTGCGATCCTGCTGGTGAAGCACCAGTCCACGCTCGAGACCTTCCTGATGCCCACACTGATGCCGCATCCGCTGGCCTACGTGTTCAAGAAGGAACTGATCTACATCCCCTTCTTCGGCTGGGCGATGGCGCGCCTGGACATGATCCACATCGACCGCAGCCAGCGCGCGCAGGCCTTCAACAAGGTGGTGAACCAGGGTCGCAAACTGCTCGCGCAGGGCATCTGGATCATCATGTTCCCCGAAGGCACGCGCATTCCCCGCGGCCAGAAGGGCACCTACAAGAGCGGCGGCACGCGCCTGGCCTGCGAGACCGGCGTGCCGGTGATTCCCATCGCCGTGACCTCGGCCAAGGTGTGGCCGCGCAAGGCCTTCATCAAGCGCCCCGGCGTGGTCGACGTCTCCATCGGCCCGGCGATCTCGAGCGTGGGCCGCAAGCCCGACGAACTGATGCGCGAGGTCGAGGAATGGATCGAGGCCGAGATGCGGCGCCTCGACCCCGAGGCCTACGCCGGCAGCCCGGTGCATCCCACGCGGGAAGCGGTGAACTGAAGAGAAGGCCGGCGATGGGCGGACTGCTCCAGTTCACGATGGATCTTTTCGAGGGGCTGGGCAGCGAATTCGCCCCGCCCGCTCCGGCACCCGCGCGGCCGCGTCGGGCGAGAAAGCCGAAGCTGGCGGCGCCGCCAGCCGCGGTGCCCGATGCACCTGCCGTCCCACTCGACCCGAACGCACCGCCTGCGGTGCCGCTGGCCGACACGCTGGCGCTGGCGGACTTCACGCATCCGCAGGCATCGCGCGCCATCGTGCTGGGGTCGGCGCGCGTGGCCTACGAGTTCAAGCGCGGCAAGCGCAAGACGATCGGCTTCCTGGTCGGTGCCGAAGGGCTGTCCGTGCGCGCGCCGCGCTGGGTGGCCTTGCGCGACGTCGACGCGGCGATCCACGAGAAGTCGGACTGGATCCTGCGCAAGCTGACCGAGACGCAGCAGCGGCATGCGCGGGTCGAGGCGACGCGGATCGACTGGCGCGACGGTGCAGTGTTTCCGTTCATGGGCGAGACCGTCGTGATCAGGCTGGATCCGAAGCACGGGTTCGCGAGCGTGGGCGGAACGCTCGATGCGGCCGAAGGCGACCAGCCCCGGGTGCTGCGGCTGGCCGTGGCGCAGAACGCCGAGCCGTCGCAGATCCGCGATGCGGCCCAAGCCTGGTTGATGCGGCAGGCACGCAAGTTGTTCATCGAGCGGCTGGACCACTTTGCGCCGCTGCTGGGGGTGCGGTGGGCGAAGCTGTCGTTGTCGAATGCGGCGACCCGGTGGGGGAGTGCGAGTGCGGATGGGTCGATTCGGCTGAACTGGCGGTTGATTCACTTCCGGTTGCCTGTGATCGACTACGTGGTTGCGCATGAGCTGGCGCACCTGCGGGTGATGGACCACTCGCACCGGTTCTGGGAGACGGTCGAGAGTGTCTTGCCTGATTACGACTTGCTGCGGCGGCAGTTGAAGGATGAGGCTGTTCCTCGTTGGAACTGATTTTTTCGGGGCGCGGGGTTGATTCCTTCGGCGGGATCGAGTCATTTTTGTTGTTTGCTTTCCGGGGCCGGGTCTCGGCCCGGCGGCCGACCTACTTTTCTTTGCTTCGCCAAAGAAAAGTAGGCAAAAGAAAGGCGACCCCACTGTCTGCGACCCCTGCGCTTCGCTACGGGGCAACCTGCGGTGCTCGCGTTTCGCGGGGTCCGCAGAACTCGCTTCGCTCAGACAGCTGCGGCCCTGATCCGCGAAACACTGCGCTCCTCGGCGCAGCCAGAGGGGAGGGAGCGGGAACCACACGGGCCTTTGCTTCGCTCGGCCTCAGGCCATTGCAGGCGCTGTGCGCCTGCAGTGTTGAAGCTGCGCTGAAGTCTTTGTTGGTATGAGTGCCGATTCGATTCGATGCGGTGCGATGCCAGCGTTGGGACCGAGCTGAAACTGGATCAAGAGCAAAAGCAAGGTAGAAGCACCCGCACCCGCACCGGCACCGGCACCGGCACCGGCACCGGCACAGGCACAGGCACAGGCACAGGCACAGGCACAGGCACAGGCACAGGCACAGGCACGAGCACGAGCACGAACGAAGTTCGAGCCGTCAGTTCCCAAGCCGAGCGAAGCGATGGCGTGTCGGTCCCCAAAACCCTTCTGGCTGCGCCGAGGAGCGCAGACGTAGGAGGGATCAGGGCCGCAGCTGTCTGAGCGCAACGCAGTGGAGCGAGTTCTGCGGACCCCCTCCTACGTCGAGCACCGCAGGTTGCCCGCAGCGAAGCGGAGGGACGCAGACAGCAGGGTCGCCTTTTCTTTGCTTACGTTCTTTTGGCGAAGCAAAAGAAAGTAAGTCGGCCGCCGGGCCGAGACCCGGCCCCGGAACCAAATCCCAAAGCGATTGCTACCATCGCCAACCGAACAAAGCAAAGCCAGGCAAGGCCAAAAAGCAATGACCCCCTTCCCCTTCTCGGCAGTCCTCTTCGACTGCGACGGCGTCCTCGTAGATTCGGAACCCATCACCAACCGGGTCCTCGCAGAAATGCTCGGCGAACTCGGCTGGCACCTCACAACCGAGGAATCGATGAACACCTTCACAGGCAAGGCCGTGAAGGACGAAACCGCGCTCATCGAATCGAAGACCGGCGTCAGGATCACGGACGAATGGCTGAGAACCTTCCGTGCCCGCCGCAACGAAGCGCTCGAGCGCGACCTCGTCGCCATCCCGAACGCGCCCGCCGCGATCCGCGAGATCCACGCCAGGCTCAAGGGCCGCATCGCCTGCGCATCGGGCGCAGACCGCCACAAGGTCGAGCTGCAGCTCGCCAAGGTCGGGTTGCTCGACTGCTTCCAGGGCCGCATCTTCAGCGGCCACGAGATGCCGCGCTCCAAGCCGCACCCCGACGTGTACCTCGCCGCGGCCGAGGCGCTCGGCGTCGACCCGCGCCGCTGCGCCATCGTCGAGGACACCGTCACCGGCGCGATGGCCGGCGTGGCCGCGGGGGCGACGGTGTTCGGCTACAGCACGGGCGAATCGGGCCACAGCGGCCCGGGCCCGCTGTTGAGCGTGGGCGTGGTGCGCGTGTTCAGCGACATGGCCGAACTGCCCGCGCTGCTTTCAGGCTACGGCCTGCAGGCCGCCTGACTTTCTGATGGAATGAGGGGCATCACCGAACGGCGGACAGCCCCTCAAGGAAAGGCCCCATGACCTCCGAATACAGAACCGAGCAGCCCGATCGCACCGAGATCGACGCGCTCACCGGCCCGGCCGTGGTCGAGTTCGGCACCAACTGGTGCGGCATCTGCAAGGCCGCGCAGCCGAACATCGCCGAGGCCTTCGCCAAGTACCCGAACGTGCGCCGCATCAAGGTGGAAGACGGCAGCGGCCGGCCACTGGGCCGCTCGTTCAACGTGCGGTTGTGGCCCACGCTGGTGTTCATGCGCGACGGCCGGCAGGTCGCCAAGCTGGTGCGCCCGGAAGACAGCCAGTCGATCGCCGATGCGCTCGCGCTGATCGACGCACCTGCAGCGGCGTCCTGAGTGCCGCAGGTCGCTAGAGGCCCTGCTGCCTGAAATCGCGCGGCGCGTGTCCGGTCCATTGCAGGAACGCGCGCGAAAAGCTCTTCTCGTTGCGAAAGCCCACGGCCAGCGCCACCTGCTTGATGGGCCGCGTGGTGCGCCGCAGCAGCTCCACGGCCATCTCGTGGCGCACCTCGTTCTTCAGCACCTGCAGCGACGTGCCTTCCTCGTTCAGCTGCCGGTGCAGCGTGCGGCTCGACACGTTGAGCATCACCGCCAGCGCCTCGGCGGTGGTGGCCTCCGCAGCGCGCGAGCGCAGCAGTTCGCGAACGCGCTGGCCCAGCAGCCGGTCGCGCCGGTATTGCAGGATGGTCAGTGGCAGCGCGCGCTTGAGCATGGTGCGCAGCGCGCGCTCGTCGCGCTGCAGCGGCAGGGCAAGGTAGCGCTCGTCGAAACTGATGCCGGCCTGCGCTTCGCCGAATCGCACCTCGGGCGTGAACATCGGGGCGTAGGCATCGGCGTGTGGCGGTGCGTCGAACGGAAAGGTGGCCTCGCGCAGCGAGATGCGCGAATCGATGGCCCAGCACATGTAGCCGTGCATGAAGCGCAGGCTCGTGACCAGGCAGAACTCGCGGAAGGCGTCGCCGAGCGGCCGGTTCTCGGTGATGCGCAGCGTGGCCATGCCGCCGGCCACTTCGAGCGCAAGGCCGATGTCTTCCGTCAGCAGCCGGTGATGCCGGCACCAGCGCTTGATGGCCACGCCCAGGTCGGGTGAGGTGAGCGAGGCGCGGCACAGCATGCCGTAGCTGCCCCACGGCAGGCGCCGCGAGAACCAGCCGAGGGCCTCGTCGTCGAGCTCCTGCATGGCGTGCTCCGACAGCGCCTCGAACTGCGCGGCGGTCACGCGTGCGCCCGGCCGTACGAGTTCGCGCGGCGTGATCTGTGCCGCCTTCAGGGCCTGCGCCGGGTCGATGCCATGTCGCTCGTAGCCCTGCACGATGGCTCTCACGAAGGCCATCGGCGTGACGGCGCGGGCGGGTCTGAGAAACGAGGGGGACGACATGGCGGCGGCGGATCGGTCGTGGCGCAATTTGCAACCATTGTGGCGCCAATTGCGGCGCATCGAGGCGTAAGCTGCGATCTTTCAAGCGCCATCCAGCGCGGGTAGCACTGCGCGCCGACCCCTTCAGAGGAGACAAACCCCATGCACGATCCCGGCCTGAACTTCGACCTGGGCGAGACCATCGATTCGCTGCGCAGCGCCATCCAGGATTTCGCTGCCAACGAGATCGCGCCGCGCGCCGCCGACATCGACCGCGACAACCTGTTCCCGCACGACCTGTGGAAGAAGCTCGGCGACCTCGGCTTGCATGGCATGACGGTCAAGGAGGAATACGGCGGCACCGAGTTGGGCTACCTTGCCCACATCGTGGCAATGGAAGAGGTCTCGCGCGCGTCGGCGTCGGTCGGCCTGTCGTACGGCGCGCATTCCAACCTGTGCGTGAACCAGATCCACCGCAACGGCAGCGAGGCGCAGAAGAAGAAGTACCTGCCGAAGCTCGTGAGCGGCGAGCATGTGGGCGCGCTGGCCATGAGCGAGCCCAATGCCGGCTCCGACGTGGTGAGCATGAAGCTGAAGGCCGAGAAGAAGAACGGCTACTACGTGCTCAACGGCGGCAAGATGTGGATCACCAACGGCGGCGACGCCGACACGCTCGTCATCTACGCCAAGACCGAACCCGAGATGGGCGCACGCGGCATGACTGCCTTCATCGTCGAAAAGAGTTTCAAGGGCTTCTCCGCCGGCAACAAGCTCGACAAGCTCGGCATGCGCGGCTCCAACACCTTCCCGCTGTTCTTCGACAACTGCGAAGTGCCGGAAGAGAACGTGCTGGGCGGCGAAGGCATGGGTGCGAAGGTGCTGATGAGCGGCCTCGACTACGAACGCGCGGTGCTCTCGGGTGGCCCGCTCGGCATCATGGCGGCGTGCATGGACGCGGTGCTGCCCTTCGTTCACGATCGCAAGCAGTTCGGCCAGAGCATCGGCGAGTTCCAGCTGATGCAGGGCAAGCTGGCCGACATGTATTCGACCTGGCAGGCCACGCGCGCCTACGTGTACGCCGTGGGCAAGGCCTGCGACCGTAACGACCATGCGCGCACCTTCCGCAAGGACGCGGCCGGCGCCATTCTCTATTCCGCCGAGAAGGCGACGTGGATGGCCGGCGAGGCGATCCAGACGCTGGGCGGCGTGGGCTACACGAAGGAGTTTCCGGTCGAGCGGCTGTGGCGCGACGCCAAGCTGTACGAGATCGGCGCAGGCACGAGCGAGATCCGCCGCATGCTGATCGGTCGCGAGCTCTTCGCCGAAACGGCGTAGGGTTCCAGGATGAAGCGCTGCCCCCTCCTGCTCCCTCTCCCCTCGGGGAGAAGGCCGGGGTGAGGGCAGCAGCGATCGAGCCGAGCGCCGCGCTTCATCAAGGGCCGGCACCCTCACCCCAACCCTCTCCCCAAGGGGAGAGGGGGCAAGACAAGGAGACAAGACGATGCCACTGACACAAAGCATGGCCCAAGGCGCCACCGACGTCCCCCTCATCGAACAACCCATCGGCGATTTCTTCGACGACATGGTCGCCAGGCAGCCCGACCGCGAGGCGCTCGTGAGCCGCCACGAGGACCGGCGCTACACCTATCGCGAGCTGCAGACCGAATCGAACCGGCTCGCCAGCGCGCTGCTGAACCTCGGCCTGCAGTCCGGCGACCGCGTGGGCATCTGGTCGCACAACAACGTGCCGTGGGTGCTGATGCAGGTCGCCACCGCCAAGGTCGGCCTGATCCTCGTCAACATCAATCCCGCCTACCGCACCTCGGAGCTCGAGTACGCGCTCAACAAGGTCGGCTGCAAGGCGCTGGTGACGATGGCGCAGTTCAAGACCAGCGACTACCTCGGCATGCTGCGCGAGCTGGGCCCGGCGAAGCTGCCCCACCTGCTGCACACCTTCTGGATCGACAAGCCCGGCGAAGGCACCGAGCAGGCCGGCATGCAGCGCTTCTCGCAGCTGCTCGCGAGCGGCGACGCTTCGGACGCGCGCATCGCGCAGATCCAGAAGACGCTGAAGGCCACCGACCCCATCAACATCCAGTTCACCAGCGGCACCACGGGCTTTCCGAAGGGCGCGACGCTCACGCACCGCAACATCCTGAACAACGGCTTCTTCATCGGCGAGTGCATGAAGCTCTCGCCGAATGACCGGCTGTGCATTCCGGTGCCGCTGTACCACTGCTTCGGCATGGTGCTGGGCAACCTGGCCTGCCTCACGCACGGCTCGACCATCGTCTACCCGAACGACGGCTTCGACCCGCTCACGGTGCTCGAAACCGTGCAGGCCGAGAAGTGCACCGGACTGCATGGCGTGCCCACGATGTTCATCGCCGAGCTCGACCATCCGCGCTTCAAGGAGTTCGACCTGTCGACGCTGCGCACCGGCATCATGGCCGGCTCGCCGTGCCCCATCGAGGTGATGAAGCGCGTGGTCAGCGAGATGCACCTGGGCGAGATCACCATCGCCTACGGCATGACCGAGACCAGCCCCGTGAGCTGCCAGAGCAGCACCGACACGCCGCTCGATCGCCGCGTGTCGACCGTGGGCACGGTGCAGCCGCACCTGGAAGTGAAGATCATCGACCCCGAGACGGGCGCCATCATGCCGCCGGGCCAGTCGGGCGAGCTGTGCACGCGCGGCTATTCCGTGATGCACGGCTACTGGGACGACGAGCCGCGCACGCGCGAGGCCATCGATGCCGGGCACTGGATGCACACCGGCGACCTCGCCACGATGGACGCCGAGGGCTACGTCAACATCGTCGGCCGCATCAAGGACCTGGTGATCCGCGGCGGCGAGAACATCTACCCGCGCGAGATCGAGGAGTTCCTGTACCGCCACCCCAAGGTGCAGGATGTGCAGGTGGTCGGCCTGCCCGACAGGAAGTACGGCGAGGAGCTCTGCGCCTGGATCATCGTCAAGCCCGGCCAGAGCGCCACCGACGAGGAGATCCGCAGCTTCTGCAAAGGCCAGATCGCGCACTACAAGGTGCCGAAATACATCCAGTTCGTCACCGAGTTCCCGATGACGGTGACCGGCAAGATCCAGAAATTCAAGATTCGCGATGCCATGACCGAGCAACTCGGTCTCAGCCAAGAAAAGACAGCATGAGCCAGATAGAAACCAAACTGAACGCGCGGTCGGCCGACTTCCAGGCCAATGCGGCAGCCATGCGCGCGCTGGTCGACGACCTGCACAAGCAGTTCGCGAAAGTGGAGCAGGGCGGCGGCGAAGCCGCGCGCGCCAAGCACACCGCGCGCGGCAAGCTGCTGCCGCGCGACCGCGTGGCGGAACTGCTCGACCCCGGCACGCCGTTCCTGGAGATCGCGCCATTGGCCGCGCATGCGATGTACCTCGATGCCAAAGGCGCCGAATCGGCGCCCGGCGCCGGCATCATCACCGGCATCGGCCGCGTGAACGGCGTCGATTGCATGATCGTCTGCAACGACGCGACGGTGAAAGGCGGCACCTACTACCCGATGACCGTCAAGAAGCATCTGCGCGCGCAGGAAGTCGCCGAGCAGAACCGCCTTCCGTGCATCTACCTGGTCGATTCGGGCGGCGCCAACCTGCCCAACCAGGACGATGTGTTTCCCGACCGCGACCACTTCGGCCGCATCTTCTACAACCAGGCCAACATGAGCGCCCAGGGCATCCCGCAGATCGCGGTGGTCATGGGCTCGTGCACGGCCGGCGGCGCCTACGTGCCGGCGATGAGCGACGAATCGATCATCGTGAAGAACCAGGGCACCATCTTCCTGGGCGGCCCGCCGCTCGTGAAGGCGGCCACGGGCGAAGTGGTGACGGCCGAGGACCTGGGCGGCGGCGACGTGCACACGCGCCTGTCGGGGGTGGCCGACCACCTGGCGCAGAACGACCTGCATGCGCTGGCGCTCGCGCGCTCGGCGGTGGCCAATCTCAATGCGAAGGCCGCCAAGGACGGCGGCGCCAGGGCCGCGGTGCGCGAGCCCGCGTTCCCGCGCGAAGAGCTCTACGGCGTGATCCCCACCGACACGCGCAAGCCCTTCGACGTGCGCGAGATCATCGCGCGCATCGTCGACGGCAGCGAGTTCCACGAGTTCAAGGCCCGCTTCGGCGCGACGCTGGTCTGCGGCTTCGCCGAGATCGAGGGCATGCCCGTGGGCATCGTCGCCAACAACGGCATCCTGTTCAGCGAGTCGGCGCAGAAGGGCGCGCACTTCATCGAGCTGTGCTGCCACCGGCAGATCCCTCTGGTGTTCCTGCAGAACATCACCGGCTTCATGGTGGGACGCAAGTACGAGAACGAAGGCATTGCGCGCCACGGCGCCAAGATGGTGACGGCCGTGGCGACCGCCAACGTGCCCAAGTTCACCATCATCATCGGCGGCAGCTTCGGCGCCGGCAACTACGGCATGTGCGGGCGCGCCTACAGTCCGCGCTTTCTCTGGATGTGGCCCAACGCGCGCATCAGCGTCATGGGCGGCGAGCAGGCCGCGAGCGTGCTCGCCACGGTCAAGCGCGACGGCATCGAGCAGAAGGGCGGCAGCTGGAGCAAGGACGAGGAGGAAGCCTTCAAGGCGCCCATCCGCCAGCAGTACGAAGACCAGGGCCACCCCTACTACGCCACCGCACGGCTGTGGGACGACGGCATCATCGACCCCGCCGACACGCGCCGCGTGCTCGCGCTGGGTCTGGCGGCCGCGCGCAACGCGCCGGTGCCGGAGCCGAAGTTCGGCATCTTCCGCATGTGAGGGCACCGGCATGAGCAGCTACACCAAACTCAAGCTGGGCATCGACGGCGCCATCGCGCGCATCTGGCTCGACCAGCCCGACGCCCGCAATGCCTTCGACGACATCGTCATTGCCGAACTCACGAAGGCCTTCGCCGAGGCCGGCGCCGCCGCACACGTGAAGGCCATCGTGCTCGGCGCGAACGGGCCGGCCTTCTGCGCGGGTGCCAATCTCAACTGGATGCGCCGCATGGCCGACTACACGCGCGACGAGAACGTCGCCGACGCGGGCAAGCTGGCGGCCATGCTGCGCACCATCGCCGAGTGCCCCAAGCCCACCATCGCGCGCGTGCAGGGCGATGTGTATGCCGGCGGCATGGGGCTGGTCGCGGCCTGCGACATGGCCGTGAGCTTGGACACCGCCTGGTACTGCCTGAGCGAAGTGAAGATCGGCCTCGTGCCCGCGACCATCAGCCCGTACGTGCTGCGCGCCATGGGCACGCGCGCCTCGCAGCGCTACTTCCTCACGGCCGAGCGGTTCAGCGCCGCCGAGGCGCACCGCATCGGCTTCGTGCACGAGGTGGTCGTGGCCGACGCGCTCGATGCCAGGGTGGACGAACTGCTGAAGGCGCTCACCGGCGCCAGCCCGGCCGCGGTGCGCGCCTGCAAGCAGCTGATCGACGACGTGGCCGGCCGCGAGATCGACGACGCGCTGATCGCAAAGACCGTCGAAGGCATTGCCGACATCCGTGCCAGCGACGAAGGCCGGGAGGGTGTGCAGGCCTTCCTGCAGAAGCGCAAGCCGTCCTGGCTGGAAGCGAAGAAGGCGTGAGCGGCATGTCGCACGCCGCTCTCATCGAACGCATGGACGCGTGGCTGGCCGCGCACCGCGCGGACTACCATGCGTCGCTCCAGCCCGGCGTGGCGGATGCCGCGCTCGATGCCTTCGAAGCCCGCTTCTCGCTGAAGCTGCCCGACGCATTCCGTGCGCTCTACCGCTGGCGCGACGGCCAGCCGAACAGCAGCTTCGACAGCCTGCAGGACAACCGCATGTTCGTCGCGCTCGAGGACATCGCCGACACCAAGGAGATGCTCGACGACATGATCGGCACCGACTTCGAAGACCCCGCCACCTGGCGGCGCGGCTGGGTGCCCTTCCTTTCGAATGGCGGCGGAAGCTACCTGTGCGTGGACATCGATGCCGAGGGCGGCGGCCAGCCGGGTCAGCTCGTGGCGTTCTGGAAGGCCGACGAGGACCGCCCCGTGGAGCATGCGTCGATGGAGGCATGGCTCGCGGACCTCGTGGCTTCCATGGAAGCCGGCACGATCGAATTCGACTGAAAGGCCGTTCATGGACACCGCCCTCGACATGCCCCAGTTGCTCGCGCTGGCCGCCGCCATCGGCTGGGCGAGCGGCGTGCGGCTGTACCTGGTGGTGCTGCTGACGGGCGTGGTGGGCTACTTCGGCTGGGTGCCGCTGCCCGGCGGGCTTCAGCTGCTGGCGCACCCGGTGGTCATTGCGGCCAGCGGCTTCATGGTGTTCATCGAGTTCTTCGCGGACAAGATCCCCGGCCTCGACTCGCTGTGGGACGTGGTGCACACCGCCATCCGCATTCCGGCCGGCGCGGCGCTCGCGGCCAGCGTGTTCGGTGCCGACCATGGCGTGATGGCCATCGCGGCAGCCCTGCTGGGCGGCGGCTTCGCGGCCACCGCGCATGCAGCCAAGGCCACCACGCGCGCGGCCATCAACACCTCGCCCGAGCCGTTCTCCAACGTGGGCGCGTCGCTGGTCGAGGACACGATGGTGCCCGCCGGCCTGTGGCTCGCGGTGGCGCACCCCTTCGTCTTTCTCGTGCTGTTCGTGCTGTTGCTCGTGCTGAGCGTGTGGCTCATCCGCAAGAGCTGGCGTTTCCTCAAGGCGCTGTTCGCCCGCGTGGCCCGCATCTTCAGCGGCCGGCCCGATCCGGGCGTGGTGCCCGCGTTTCAACTGAAAAAGAATCCTCCGGGAGACACTCCGAATGTTCAAGAAGATCCTGATCGTCAATCGCGGTGACCAGCCGGAAAGCGGCGCAGCGGCGAAGCCAGATCGCATGGCACGCGCAGCGTACTCAGGCGATTTCACCGCGAAAGTCCACCATGTTTAAAAAAATTCTTATCGCCAATCGCGGTGAAATCGCCTGTCGCGTTGCCGCGACCGCCCGCCGCATGGCCATCCGCACCGTCGCCGTGTACTCCGATGCCGACGCGCATGCCAACCACGTGCGCGCCTGCGACGAGTCGGTGCACCTCGGCGGCAGCGCGCCAAAGGACAGCTACCTGCGCTGGGAAAAAATCCTCGAGGCCGCCAAGGCCACGGGCGCCGAAGCCGTGCACCCCGGCTACGGCTTCCTCTCCGAGAACGAGGAGTTCGCGCAGGCCTGCGCCGACGCCGGCCTGGTCTTCATCGGCCCGCCGCCTTCGGCCATCAAGGCGATGGGCCTGAAGGCCGAGTCGAAGCAGCTGATGGAAAAAGCCGGCGTGCCGCTGGTGCCCGGCTACCATGGCCACGACCAGGACCCGCAGCTGCTGCAGCGCGAGGCCGACCGCATCGGCTATCCGGTGCTCATCAAGGCCAGCGCGGGCGGTGGTGGCAAGGGCATGCGCGCGGTTGACAGGGCCGAGGATTTCGCCGCCGCGCTCGCCTCGTGCCAGCGCGAAGCCATCAACAGCTTCGGCGACGACGCGGTGCTGATCGAGAAGTACGTGCAACGCCCGCGCCACATCGAGATCCAGGTGTTCGGCGACACGCACGGCAACTATGTCTACCTGTTCGAGCGCGACTGCTCGGTACAGCGGCGTCACCAGAAGGTGCTGGAAGAAGCGCCCGCGCCCGGCATGACCGAGGCGATGCGCAAGCAGATGGGTGAGGCCGCTGTCGCTGCTGCGCGCGCAGTCAACTACGTCGGCGCGGGCACGGTCGAGTTCATCGTCGAGCAGCGCGAAGGCGGCGAGATGAACTTTTTCTTCATGGAGATGAACACGCGGCTGCAGGTGGAGCATCCGGTGACCGAAGCGATCACCGGCCTCGACCTCGTCGAATGGCAACTGCGCGTGGCCTCGGGCGAGGCGCTGCCGGCGAAGCAGGCCGACCTGCAGATCCACGGCCACGCCATCGAGGCGCGCATCTGCGCGGAGAACCCCGACAACAACTTCCTGCCCGCCACCGGCACGCTGCGCGTGTACCGCAAGCCGCAGGCCACCGCCTTCCAGCGCAGCCGCGTGCGCATCGACGACGGCGTGCGCGAGGGCGGCGAGATTTCGCCGTTCTACGACTCGATGATCGCCAAGCTGATCGTGCACGGCAGCACGCGCGCCGAGGCGCTGGCCCGCCTCGACGCGGCGCTCGCCCAGGTGCAGATCGTGGGCGTGGCGACCAACGTGCAGTTCCTGCGCGGCATCCTGGCGACCGAATCGTTCTCGAAGGCGAACCTGGACACCGCACTGATCGAGCGCGAGCGCGCCGTGCTGTTCGACCGCGAGGCGCTGGGCCTGCCGCTGGCCGCCGCCGCCGCGATCACGCGCACGCTGGTCACCGAGTGGCCCGCGAAGATGCCCGACCCCTTTGCCCGCCGCGACGGCTGGCGCGCGCTGGGCGAGTACCGGCGTCACTTCGACTTCGAGTTCCGCGGCGCCGAGCAGACGGCCGTGCTGACCTACAAGCGCGACGGCGGCCTCTGGCTCGAAGCCGGCGGCACTGCGGGGCCGCTGGTCATCGGGCAGTTCCCCACGGGCGAGTTCGAGGTCGAGTTCGCCGGTTCGCGCCAGACGCTCGACGTGCATCTCGACGGCGCCGTCGCGCATGTGTTCGCATCGAAGGGCGCGACGAAGATCACCGCCATCGACCGCCTTGCCCACGCCGGCGACACCCAGGCCGAGGGCGGCCGGCTCACGGCGCCGATGCCGGGCAAGGTCGTGTCCTTTGCCGTGAAGGCCGGCGACAAGGTCAGCCGCGGCCAGCCGCTGGCCGTGATGGAAGCCATGAAGATGGAGCACACCATCGCAGCACCCGCCGACGGCACGGTCGACGAACTGATGTTCGCGCCGGGCGAGCAGGTGGCCGAGGGCGACGAATTGCTGAGAATGAGTGCCGCCGCCGCAGCCTGAGAAAAAATTTAACCCCGTTGCGGGCGCTCGCCCGTATCAGCTGCGGTCGTCATCACTCAAGAGACTTTCATGACCTCTCGCACGCTCTCGGGCCCGTCTCGTTTCCTGTCCGCCCGCCGCCATGGCGTGGGCGCCGCGCTGCTGGCCCTGGCGGCCGCGCTGTCGCTGGCCGGCTGCGGCCGCACCGGCGACCAGGCCGCCCCGCTCGCCGAACCGGCCCCGCCGCCCGCGCCGATGTCGTCGCCAGCCAGCCTCGCCGGCGGCATGGCCATGAAGGAACAGCGGATGCGCTCCGCCGAACCGTCGGCATCCGACCAGGCGCAGGGCGGTCAGGACGCGCCGCTGCAACGCTTCCTTGCCGTGCGCCAGGACCTGAACGTCGAGGTGCCGGCCGAGCAGCTGGCCGATGCCTGGGGCAAGGTGCGCGACCTGTGCGGCACGCTGAAGTGCGAACTGCTGTCGTCGTCGCTGCTGCGCGAGACGCCGCAGCAGCCGGGCAATGCCACGCTCGAGGTGCGCGTGGAGCCGGCCGACGTCGACAAGCTGCTCGGCGGCCTGGCCGGCGTGGCCAACGTGGTCTCGCACACCACCACCAGCGAGGACAAGACCGCCGAAGTGATCGATGTCGAGGCCCGCATCAGGAACCGCACCGAGTTCCGCGACAGCCTGCGCACGATGCTGCGCGACACCGTCACCAAGCGCACCATGGCCGACCTGCTGGCCATCCAGCGCACCCTGTCGGACACCCAGGCCGAGCTCGACGCCATCGCCACGCAGCGCAAGATGCTGGCGCAGCAGACGAGCAAGCAGCACATCCAGATCCAGTTCACGCCCAAGCGTGCGCTCGTGAGCAGCGGCGACGGCTACAGCCCGATGCGCAACGCGCTGCGCAATGCCGGCTCGGTGCTGGCCGAAAGCGTGGGTGCGCTGATCACCTTCATTGCGGCGGTGCTGCCGTGGCTGCTGCTGGTGGTGCTGCCGCTGGGCTGGCTGGTGCGGGTGCTGTGGCGCCGGCGCCGGGCGAAAGCGGCGTGAGAGACTGCGCCAAGAACGCTGCTTGCAACGAGGGGTGAATGAGACGACTCGGAAAATTTCTTGCGGTCCTCGGCCTGGGCCGATCCACTCATGAGCCGTCCCGGCCCCCGGAGGCCGAGCCTCGATCAACTCCGCCGCCCAGTGCTGTCGAACTTCCCGCCGATCCAATGCCGCAGCTCGATGCGACGCCGGATTTGCCCGAAGGCTTTGGCTACAAGGTCAAGTGGTTCGCGGTCAGGACGCCCGACCCCGCTGTTGTGCTCGACGCACTCGGCCTTGTTCCCGAAGCGGCGGCCAACTGGTCCACAGGATTGGCTGCGTCATACCGGCGGTCGGCATCCGACGACGTCGCGAAATGGGTGTTCGCATCGCCTGCGATCGGTGGGTGGGTCTTTCTCGTGGGCACGGCCTTGCCGTATCCGATCAATACCGAAGACGGGGACCATGGCGGGATCGGACGGGCGTTCGACCAAGTCTTCGAGCGTTTGAAGAGCCGATTCGAAGAAGTGCAGTTCTTCGGAAGCTACCGCGTTGTCGGATTCGTGGCATGGGCGCGCGCGATCCGGGGTGAGCCAGACCGGGTCTTTGCGTTCGGGGATGGCAGTGTCTACGCCAATGCGGGCCAGCAAGCTCCGGAAGAGGCGGCGCTGGGGTTCCCTCGGCTCGACGGATTGTCGGTGTCCGACGCCACTGATCGGATCTTTGCGCTTGCCGAAGAGCAGGACGCGCAGCAGGCCGCACTCAAGGCATCGGGTGTGCCGGCGCGCGAGGCCTTTGCGCTGGTCAGGCAAGGAAAGGCCGGCGCCATTCCGGACGAAGGCGACGTGGTGGCACTTGCAGGTCTGTGGAGCGTGAACCCGACGCAACTGGATGACGGCGGTCAGTCACAGGAGCCTGGCACGGGGCTCGTTGCGCGTCTTCCCAAGCACATGATGCGAGCGCCGATGGACTCCGACGATGGGCACATCGAAGCATCGGCCTGAGATGGCGGGAGGCGCGACTACCCCACCACCACTTCGCTGATCTGCATCACCGGCGCGATGTCGGTGTAGTTCCTGACGTCGCCCAGGATCTCCTTGGCATGCGGCCCGAACGCGGCCTGGAAGGACTCGACCGATTCGCAGAACACGTGGCACATGCCGACGTAGGTGGGCGGCGATCCGGGGGCGCCGCCGGCCAGGCCCTTGTCGACGGTGTACGAGAGGCAGGCGTCGCCCATGCGGGCCTTCAAGAGGGGCATGTGCTTGTCGCGGTAGTAGGCATGGTCGAAGCGGGCATCGGCCGTGTACGGGTACATCACGCTGACTTTGATCATGGGGGTCTCCTGGTGGGATGAGGTGCGAGGTGGCGTTCGAGCATAGCCATCCGTGCGCGCCGCGTCATCGGCGTCACTAAGATTCGTCCCATGCGAATCACCGTCCACCTCACCGACAACCGCCCAGAACCCTGGATCCAAGGCCTTCAGGCCGAACTCCCCGACGCCGTCATCGAAGCCTGGAAGCCCGGCGCGCCGCAGGCCGACCATGCCGTGGTGTGGGCGCCGCCCCAGGAATTCATCGACCAGCAGCCGGATCTTCGCGGCATCTTCAACATCGGCGCGGGCGTGGATGCGCTGCTCAAGCTGAAGGTGCCGGCGCACACGCGCATCGTGCGGCTCGACGACGCAGGCATGTCGGTGCAGATGGCCGAGTACGTGTGCCACACGCTCATTCGCCACTTCCGCGAGTTCGATGTCTACGAGGCCGATGCGAAGCAGGGCAGGTGGAGCTACCGCAAGCCGAAGCTGCGCCGCGACTTTCCGGTCGGTATCATGGGCCTGGGCGTGCTCGGCGAGCGCGTGGCCAAGGCCGTGGCGCAGTTCGAGTTTCCGGTGCTGGGCTGGAGCCGCTCGCCGAAGGAGATCGACGGCGTGCGCGTGTTCAGCGGCGAAGCGCAGTTCGACGAATTCCTGTCGTCCACGCGCGTGCTGGTGAACCTGCTGCCGCTGACCGACGCGACGCGCGGCATCCTGAACCGCGAGACGCTCGGCAAGCTCAAGCCCGAGGGCTACCTGATCAGCATCGCGCGCGGCGGCCACCTCGTGGAAGACGACCTGATCCCGCTGCTCGACGCCGGCCGGCTTGCGGGCGCGACGCTCGACGTGTTCCAGGTCGAGCCGCTGCCGGCCGACCACGCGTTCTGGCGCCATCCCAAGATCACGGTGACGCCGCACGGCTCGGCGCGCACCTTGCGCGAGGAGTCGATCAGCCAGATCGCCGGGAAGATCCGCGCGATGGAGCAGGGGCTGCCGGTGGCCGGAGTGGTCGATCCGGCGCGCGGCTATTGATGTGAACCGCGCCGCCATCGTGCGGCGCGAAGCGAAGCGAAACGCCGAGGCGGCTCAGGGAGGGGAAACCCCGAGGCGATAGTTTTTCACAAGTATGAAAATATTTTCATGACTGTGAAAACTGCGTTTCGCGTGATCGAGATCGTCGAGCTCTTCGCTCGCGAGAAGCAGCCGCTGGCGCTGTCCGAGATGGCGCGCATGCTCGACATGCCGGTGTCGAGCTGCCTCGGCCTGATCCGCACGCTCGAGGAGCAGGGCTACATGTACGAGACCGGCCGCCGCCAGGGCTATTACCCGACCGGACGGCTGCTCGCGATGGCCCAGGTCATCGCCGCCCACGACCCGGTGCTCGACCGGGTGAAGGCCACGCTCGAGGAACTGCGCGACGCCGCGCGCGAGACCGTGGTGTTCGGCAAGTTCCGCGAAGCAGGGCAGGTGGTGTACCTGGAGGTGCTGAGCGCGCCGCAGGCCATCCGCTATTCCGCCGAGTCGGGCGAGACGCGCCCGGCGTATGCCAACTCGCTGGGCCGCGCGCTGCTGTCCACGATGGCGCCCGACGCGCGCCGCGAACTGCTTGGCGGCATGACGCTCGCGCCCCTCACCGACGCCACGCTCACCTCCGCCGAGGCCATCGAGGCCGAGCTGCAGCTCGCCGCGACGCGCGGCTGGTACGGCAACCTGGGCGAAAGCATTCCCGACCTGATCGGCCTGGCCTGGCCGCTGCGCATCGGCGGCGAGGCCTATGCCATCTCGGTCGCCGGCCCGCGCTACCGCATGGAACCCCGCATCGAGGAGGTCGCAGCGATGCTGCGCTCGGCCTGCCTCGCCATCGAACCCAAGACAGAAAGCCCCCGATGACCACGACCGCCACTGCAGCCCGCTACTTCGTCCGCGAGGACGAGATCACCGGCTACCACCCCGCCAACCACACCGGCACGCTGAACAAGCGGCTCATCGGCCCCGAGACGGTGGGCGCGAAGCAGCTCGAGGTGTTGGTGGGCCACATCCAGAAGGGCAAGGGCGCGCTGCCGCATGCGCACCCGGGCATCGAGCAGGTCTGCTACATGCTCGAAGGCCGCGCGGTCGCAGAGGTGCACGGCCAGCGGCAGGAGCTGCACCCCGGCGACAGCTGTTTTTTCCCGGCCGACGCGATGCACACCTTCACGGTGGTCAGCGACGAGCCGGTCCGCGTGCTGGTCATCTACAGCCCGCCGTACGAGGAACTGCCGGAACGCGTGATCCGGCCCTGACCCGAAGCGCCGCGGGCTCACGCGCGCAGCGCCGCTTTGCACCGACAACAACCCCGGAGACAAGCAAGCATGAAGACGACGAAGAACGCGGCGGGCCAATCCGCCGCGGTGGCGAACCGCCGCCGTTTCATTTCCATCGGCGCCGCCACGGGCCTCGCGAGTGCCGTGCCCTGGGCCTTTGCGCAGGACGCCTATCCGAAGCTGCCGATCAAGCTCGTCGTGCCGTTCGCGGCCGGCAGCGGCACCGACGCGGTCGCGCGCATCACGGGCCAGATGCTCGGCGAGGCGCTCAAGGCCTCGGTCATCGTGGACAACCGCGCAGGCGCCAACGGCGTGATCGCCGCCGAGCTGGTGGCCAAGGCGCCGCCCGACGGCTACACGCTGTTCATGACGACCAACACCACGCACTCGGCCAACCCGAGCCTGATGAAGTCGCTGCTCTACGACCCGGTGAAGGACTTCGCGCCGGTCAGCCGCATGGGCAACCTGCCGTTCATGCTCGTGGTGAACAACGAGCTGCCGGTGAAGAACGTGGCCGAGCTGCTGGCCTGGGGCCGCGCGCATCCGGGCAAGCTGACCTACGCGAGCGGCAACAGCACCGGCATCGTGAGCGGCGCGACGCTGTCGCGCATGAGCGGCGTGCCGATGCTGCACGTGCCGTACAAGAGCACGCCGCCCGCCATCGCCGACCTGATCGGCGGACAGGTGTCGATGATGGTGGTCGACCTCGCTGCGGGGCTGGCCACGGTGAAGGCCGGCAAGATGCGCGCGATCGCGGTGACCACGCAGGAGCGCACCAAGCTCTTTCCCGAACTGCCGCCACTGGCCGACACGCCCGAGCTCAAGGGCTTCGACATCACCTCGTGGAACGGCGTGTTCGCACCGGCCGGTACGCCGAAGGACATCGTGCGCAAGCTCAACAAGGCGCTGTCGGACATGGCCAACGGCACGGTGTTCCGAGAGCGCGTGAGCAAGCTCGGCTTCGATGCATTCGGCAGCACGCCGGAGGAGCTTGGCGCGTTCACGGTGTCGGAACTGGCGAAGTGGAAGAAGCTGATCCAGGCTGCGGGAATCCAGCCGGAATGAGCGAACCGACTTTCTTTCTTCGCCTCTGGCGGAGGGCAGGGGTAGTGGCACGCGGCGCCTTTATCGAACGCCCTGCCTGCCCCCATCCCAACCTTCCCCCAGCGGGGGAAGGAGCGATTCAGATGCGTCGCTCGTGCGTGTGCCCGCTGTCTTTCTCCCTCCCCCTTTGGGGGAGGGCAGGGGTGGGGGCAAGCGGCGTGTCCATCGGGCGCTCTGCCTGCCCCCATCCCAACCTTCCCCCAGCGGGGGAAGGAGCAATGCAGATGCGCCGCTCGTGTGTGGTCCCGTTGTCTTGCTCCCTCCCCCTTTTGGGGAGGGCAGGAGTGGGGGCACGCGGCGTCTCCGTCGGGCGCCCTGCCTGCCCCCATCCCAACCTTCCGCCAGCGGGGGAAGGAGCGAAGACATGAACGCCTCCGGACCTCTCCAGGGCATCCGCATCCTCGACCTCACCGCTGTGGTGATGGGCCCCTATGCCACGCAAACCCTCGGCGACCTCGGTGCCGACGTCATCAAGGTCGAGCCGCCGGCCGGCGACAACCTGCGGGCGGTCGGACCGATGCGCAACGCCGGCATGGGGGCGATGGCGATGCACCTCAACCGCAACAAGCGGTCGATCGTGCTCGACCTCAAGCAGCCCGAAGGCCGCGAGGCCTGCCTGAAGCTTGCTGCCGGCTGCGATGCGCTGATCTACAACACGCGGCCCCAGGCGATGGCGCGGCTGGGGCTGGGCTACGACGCGGTGTCCGCGGCGAACCCGAAGATCGTCTATCTCGGCGCCTTCGGCTACGGCGAGCAGGGCCCCTACGCCGGCAAGCCCGCGTACGACGACCTCATCCAGGGCGCGGCGGGCGTGGCCTCGCTGTTCGCGCAGCAAAGCGGCGGCGATCCGCGCTACGCGCCGGTCACGCTCGCCGACCGCGCCGTGGGCCTGCAGGCGGCCATCGCGCTGCTCGCGGCCGTGCTGCACGCGCAGCGCACCGGTCGGGGCCAGGCGGTGGAGGTGCCGATGTTCGAGGCGCTCTCGCAGTTCGTGATGGGCGACCATCTCGGCGGCCACAGCTTCGAGCCGCCCATCGGCCCCACCGGCTACGCGCGCCTGCTCGCGCCGCACCGCAAGCCCTATGCGACATCCGACGGCCACCTCAGCGTGCTGATCTACAACGACAAGCACTGGCAGGCCTTCTTCGACGTGATCGGCCGGCCCGATCTGCGCGGATCGCCGATGTTCGGCACGCACACCGCGCGCGCCGCGAACATCGGCGCGGTGTACGCCTTCGTCGCCGAGGTGATGGCCACGCGCACGAGCGACGAATGGTTCGCCGCGCTCGATGCCGCCGACATTCCCGTCGCGCGCCTGCACAGCACCGAGAGCCTGCTCGACGACCCGCACCTGCGCGCCGTCGATTTCTATCCCGAGTTCGAGCATCCGAGCGAAGGCCGCATCCGCACCCTGGCGCCGGTCGGTCGCTACAGCGCCACGCCCACGGCCATCCGCCGGCCCACGCCGCGCATCGGCGAGCAGAGCGTGGAACTGCTGCGCGAAGCCGGCTACGCCGACGAAGCCATCGAACGGATGCTCGCGCGCGGCGTCACGCTGCAACCCGATCCAACGAAAGACCGCGCCCCATGAATTTCTCCCTGAACGAAGACCAGCGCTCGCTGGTCGCTGCCATCGAACGGCTGTGCGAGGACTTCCCCGCCGAGTACTGGCGCGACCACGACGACCGTGCCGTGTTCCCGCACGCGTTCCATCGCGCCGTGGCCGAGAGCGGCTGGCTCGGCATCGCCATGCCCGAAGCGCAGGGCGGCGCGGGGCTCGGCATCACCGAGGCGGCGCTGATGATGCGTGCCATCAGCGCGTCGGGCGCGGGCATGTCGGGCGCGTCGTCGGTGCACATGAACATCTTCGGGCTCAACCCGGTGGTGGTGTTCGGCAGCGAGGAACAGCGCCAGCGCTTCCTGCCGCCGCTCATCGCGGGCACCGAGAAGGCCTGCTTCGCGGTGACCGAGCCAGACGCGGGGCTGGACACCACGAGCCTCAAGACCCAGGCGGTGCGCCAGCCGAACGGCAGCTACATGCTGCACGGCCGCAAGATATGGATCTCGACCGCGCAGGTGGCCGACCGCATGCTGATCCTCACGCGCACCACGCCGCTCGAGCAGGCGAAGAAGCCCACGCAGGGCCTCACCCTGTTCTACACGCCGCTGGACCGCAGCCGCGTCGAGGTGCGCGAGATCCACAAGCTCGGGCGTGCGGCGGTCGACTCCAACATGCTCTTCATCGACGGTCTCGAGGTGCCGGAGGAAGACCGCATCGGCGAGGAAGGGCGCGGCTTCGAGTACATCCTGCACGGGCTGAACCCCGAGCGCATATTGATCGCGGCGGAAGCGATCGGCATCGGCCGCGCGGCGTTGCGCATCGCATCGCAATACGCCCAGGAGCGCGTGGTGTTCGGCCGGCCGATCGGACAGAACCAGGGCGTGGCGCACCCGCTCGCGCGCGCCTGGGCCAACCTCGAGGCCGCTGACCTGATGATGCTCAAGGCCGCCACGCTGTACGACGCGGGCGAGCCTTGCGGCACC
The DNA here is from genome assembly GCF_902712855.1 of Variovorax paradoxus. Lineage (NCBI taxonomy): Bacteria > Pseudomonadati > Pseudomonadota > Betaproteobacteria > Burkholderiales > Comamonadaceae > Variovorax > Variovorax paradoxus. The sequence continues at coordinate 5,387,830 of NZ_LR743507.1, read as the reverse complement.
GAGGCCAACGCCGCCAAGTACCTCGCGGCCGAGGCCGCGCACGACGCCTGCCAGAACGCGGTGCTCACGCTGGGTGGCATGGGCTACGCGAAGGAATACCATGTGGAGCGGCTGCTGCGCGAGAGCTACATTCCGCGCATCGCACCCGTCAGCCCGCAGATGATCCTGAACTTCATCGCCGAGAAAGCGCTCGGGCTGCCCAAGTCGTACTGATGACTCCTGCCGAGGCATGAACACCGTCGTCCGCCATCTCGCCATCCGCGGCCTCGTGCAGGGCGTGGGCTATCGCTGGTCGATGGTGCAGGCCGCGAAGCGGCTCGGCCTGCGCGGCTGGGTGCGGAACCGGCGTGACGGCAGCGTGGAAGCGCTGGTGGCCGGCGAGGCACTCGCGGTGGACGAACTGGTCCGCTGGGCGCGCCGCGGACCGGAGGGCGCGCGCGTGGACACGGTCGATGCCGGCGAGCCGGCCGGCGCCATCGCGGCGCAGGCGCTGCCCGATGGCTTCGAGCAGCGCGACACAGCCTAGCGGCCCCGGCCTGCTGCCGGCCCGAACCTGGAGGCTGGCGCCATTTGCAACCTCGCAGGCGCGCATTGCTACCTTCCCCGGCTTCTGTACCAGGCAAGGGATTGCCATGTGGCCGACAATCCGGAGCAGTCTTCATCCCCCAGCGATACAAGAGACATCCCATGAAACTCCCCACCCAAGTCAGACTCATCGACGTCGGTCCGCGCGACGGCCTGCAGAACGAAAAGCAGCCCGTGTCCGCCGAAGTGAAGATCGGCCTCGTGCACCGCCTGCAGGACGCGGGCCTGAAGGAAATCGAGGTCACCAGCTTCGTGTCGCCCAAGTGGGTGCCGCAGATGGCCGACAACGCCGAGGTGATGCACGGCATCCGGCGCAAGGCCGGCGTCCTTTATTCGGTGCTCACGCCCAACATGAAGGGCTTCGAGGCCGCCATCGCCGCACCGCGCGAGGAGTGGCCCGACGAGATCGTGGTGTTCGGCGCCGCGAGCGAGGCCTTCAGCCAGAAGAACATCAACTGCTCCATTGCCGAGAGCATCGAGCGCTTCGCGCCCGTGGTGGCCGCGGCGCTCGACAAGGGCATCGCCGTGCGCGGCGCGATGTCGTGCACGGTCGGCTGCCCCTACGAAGGCGAGATCGCGCCGGAGAAGGTCGGCTACCTTGCGCAACTGATGAAGGGCATTGGCGTGCAGCGCGTGGACGTGGCCGACACGATCGGCGTGGGCACGCCGCGCAAGGTGCAGGCCGCCATGGAAGCCACGCTGGCGCACTTCGGCATCGACGCCATTTCCGGCCACTTCCACGACACGTACGGGCAGGCGCTGGTCAATACGCTGGCGGCGCTCGAGCTGGGTGTGTGGAACTTCCAGTCGTCCTCGGCCGGCCTCGGCGGCTGCCCCTACGCCAAGGGCGCGACGGGCAATGTCGCGACCGAGGACGTGGTCTACATGCTGCACGGCATGGGCATCGAAACCGGCATCGACCTCGACAGGCTGATCGACGCAGGCGCGTACATCAGCGAGGCGCTGGGCCGCGAGCCGAACTCGCGTGCGTCGAAGGCCATCCGCACCAAACGGGCCGGCTGAAGCCACGCACGGGGCGGCGTCTTCAGCGACCGAAGGCGCGCAGCCCCAGCAGCACCACCACGGCCGCGGCCAGCAGCACGGTGGTGCATTGCCAGAACAGCACCGGCCGGCGCTCGATCAGCGCGGGTGGCCTTGCGCGAAGAAATTCCGGGCCCGGCGCCTTGAGGTCGTGCACGAACTCCGACACCGCCTCCTGCCGCTTCGCGGCCTGCGGATGCAGCGCCTTCTGCAGCACCGCATCGACCCAGGACGGCAGGTCGGGGCGGAAGTGGCGCACCGGCACGTAGCGCAGCCGGCCGGCGTCCGCAGCGGAACGGATGCGCGATGCCTGCAGGCCATAGGGCAACTGCCCGGCCAGCATCCGGTAGGCGATCACCGCGAGCGAGAAGAGGTCCGAGCGCGCCGTGCCGCCCTGGCCCGTGAAGTACTCCGGCGCGGTGTACTGCAGCGTGCCCTCGATGGCCAGCGCCCGGCGCTCGCCGGTGCCGTCGGAAAGCCCCGCCACATGCGCGGCCGCCAGGTCGATGAGCTTCACCGTGCCCGCGCGGTCGATCATCACGTTCTCGGGCCGAAGGTCCTGGTGCAGCATCTCCTTGCCGTGCATCGCCTGCAGCCCGCGCGCCAGCTGCGCGACGATGGCCCGCACGCTGTCGAGTGCCGGGCGCGGGTTGTCGACCATCCACTGCGCCAGCGTGTGGCCTTCCACGTACTCCATCGCCACGTAGAGGTGGCCGCGCGCACGCTCGATGGGCGCGGCCTTCAGCACGTGCGGGCTGTCGATGCGCCGCGCCACCCATTCCTCGAGCACGAAGCGGTCGAGGTAGTCGGCGTCGTCGCGCAGGTCGACCGACGGCAGCTTCAGCACCACCGGCCGGCCGGTGGCATCGTCGGTGGCCAGGTACACATGGCTGCGCGCGCTCATGTGGATGTCGCGCACCAGGGTGAAGCCCTCGAACCGGGCGCGCGGCGCGAGCTGCGGCGGCATCGCGAGGCCTTCCCGCTGCAGCTGCGCGTGCGGCGCATCGGGCTCGGGCAGTTCATCGATGCGCAACAGCTGGACGGTGCTGTCGTCGTCGCTGCCCCTGGCCTGTGCGCCTTCCGCCAGCATGCGCGCTGCGGCGTCGAGATCGTCGCCGCAGCGCGCCAGCGCTTCGTTCACCGCGGCGACGTCGAGCTGCGCATGGGCACCGTCGGTGGCCAGCAGGTAGACGTCGCCCACCTCGGCTGGCCAGCAGCGGTAGTCGATCTCCACGTGCGCGCCCGCGCCCAGCGCCCGGCCGAGGTACGACTCGGCCGGCGACACGTGCACGCGGTGGTCTTCGGTGAGCTGTTCGAGCGCATGGGCGTGCAGGCGGTAGATGCGCGCGTCGCCGACGTGCAGGAGGTGGGCGTCGCGGCCCTTCACGATCAGCGCGCTGAAGGTGCAGACGTAGCCGCTGTCCTTGTCGAAGCGCGCGTCGCTGCGCATCGTCTGCGCATGCAGCCAGGAGTTGGTGGCGTCGAGCACGCGCTGCGCGGAGCGCCGTACCGACCATGCATCGGAGGTTGCGCAGTAGTCGTCGAGAAAGCCGCGCACCGCCGCCGCGCTTGCGACCTGGCTCACGCGGCTGGAGCCGATACCGTCGGCGATGGCCAGCACGATGCCCTTCGATGCGCGCAGCGCACCCTCGGGCAGCATCGCGCCGTGGAAGTCCTGGTTGACCTGCGATCCGGCGCCGGCCAGCGAATGCTGGCCGAGCGTGACGCGCAGCGCCTTCCGGGGCGAGGCGGGCATGCGCGCGCGGATCAGCCGAGGACGCGCTTGGGCGCCGTCTTGTAGTGCGTCGAGTAGAGCGTGAGGCCCACGAAGGTCAGCCCGCCCACCAGGTTGCCCAGCACCGTGGGGAGTTCGTTCCAGATCAGGTAGTCCATCAGCGTGAACTTGCCGCCGAGCATCAGGCCGGTGGGAAACAGGAACATGTTGACGATCGAGTGTTCGAAGCCCATGTAGAAGAAGATCATCACTGGCATCCACATGCCGATGGCCTTGCCCGACACGGTGGTCGACATCATGGCGGCCACCACGCCGGTCGACACCATCCAGTTGCACATCACGCCGCGGATGAACAGCGTGAGCATGCCCGCCGCGCCGTGCGCCGAGTAGCCCAGCGTGCGGCCTTCGCCGATGTGGCCGAGCCGCTCGCCGATGGCGTTGGGCGCCTCGCTGAAGCCGAAGGTGAAGATGACGGCCATGAACACCGCCACCGTCAGCGCGCCGGCGAAGTTGCCGACGAACACCAGGCCCCAGTTGCGCATGACACCGCCCCAGGTGGCGCCGGGACGCTTGTCGAACACGGCCAGCGGTGCCAGCGTGAACACGCCGGTCAGCAGGTCGAAGCCCAGCAGGTACAGCATGATGAAGCCGACCGGGAACAGCATCGCGCCCACCAGCGCATTGCCGGTGTTCACGGTGATGCTCACCGCGAAGGCGGCGGCCAGCGCGAGGATGGCGCCCGCCATGTACGAGCGGATGAGCGTGTCGCGGGTGGACATGAGCAGCTTGGATTCGCCGGCATCGACCATCTTGGTGACGAACTCGGCGGGGGCTAGATAGGCCATGGGGATCCTTGAGAGAAGCGAAAAAAAAGCGGAGAAGAGCGCGGAGGACGAGAAGAGTGGCGAAGGCCGCGGTTCAGGCCAGCGCGACGAGCACGCGGCCTTCCTGGACGCGCACCGCATGCGCGCGCACCGAGTGCTCGGGCGCCTCGATGCATTCGCCGTTGCGCAGGTCGAAGTGGTTCTTGTAGAGCGGCGACGCAACCACGATGCGGTCGCCGAGGCTGCCGACCAGTCCGCGCGAGAGCACGCTGGCCTTGGCCTTCGGATCGACGTTGTCGATGGCGAACAGCGCCTGTTCCTGGCCGACGCTGAAGATCGCCACGTGCACGCCGTCGACCAGCGCGCACACGCCGGTGTCGGGGAGGATGTCGGTGGCGGCGCACACTGGGGTCCATCGGAGATTGGCTTGGGTCATGGAGGCTTTCCTCGGGGTGTGGTTGCGGGATTCAGGCCATCGACACGTCGGCCGCTTCGCCGCGTTCGCGCTCTTCTGCGCGCGCCGGCCGGATCTGCCCGCGTTCCTGCACGAACACGATGTGCTCGTCGGGCTTCTCGCTGTTGACGAAGGAGCGGAAGCGCTGGCGTGTGGCAGGGTCGTTCACCGCGGTCTTCCATTCGCACTGGTAGGTGTCGACCACGCGCTGCATCTGGGTCTCGAGCTCGCCGCCCAGGCCCAGCGTGTCCTGCAGCAGCACGCCCTTGAGGTAGTCGAGGCCGCCCTCGAGGTTCTCGCGCCAGGTGCTGGTGCGCTGCAGCCGGTCGGCGGTGCGCACGTAGAACATCAGGAAGCGGTCGATCAGGCGAATCAGCTCGGCCTTGGTGAGGTCGCTGGCCAGCAGCTCGGCATGGCGCGGCTTCATGCCGCCGTTGCCGCACACGTACAGGTTCCAGCCCTTGTCGGTGGCGATGATGCCGACGTCCTTGCCCTGTGCCTCGGCGCATTCGCGGGTGCAGCCCGAGACGCCGAACTTGATCTTGTGCGGCGCGCGCAGGCCCTTGTAGCGGTTCTCCAGCTCCACGGCCAGGCCCACGCTGTCGTCCACGCCGTAGCGGCACCAGGTCGAGCCGACGCAGCTCTTCACGGTGCGCAGCGACTTGCCGTAGGCGTGGCCCGACTCGAAGCCCGCCGCGATCAGCTCTTCCCAGATGGCGGGGAGCTGTTCGACGCGCGCACCGAACATGTCCACGCGCGCACCGCCGGTGATCTTGGTGTACAGGCCGTACTTCTTCGCCACCTGGCCCACCGCGATCAGCCCGTCGGGCGTGACCTCGCCGCCCGGCATGCGCGGCACCACCGAATAGGTGCCGTCCTTCTGGATGTTGCCGAGGAAGTAGTCGTTGCTGTCCTGCAGCGCGGCCAGGTCCTTCTTGAGCACGAACTCGTTCCAGCACGACGCGAAGATGCTCGCGGCGGTCGGCTTGCAGATGTCGCAGCCCAGGCCCTTGCCGTGCTTCGCCAGCAGGTCGGCGAAGCTGCGGATCTCGCCCACGCGCACCAGGTGGTACAGCTCCTGGCGCGAGTAGGGGAAGTGCTCGCACAGGTGGTTGTCGACGGCCATGCCGCGCCGGGCCATCTCCATCTTCATCACCTGCGTGACGAGCGGCACGCAGCCGCCGCACGTGGCGCCGGCCTTGGTGCAGGCCTTCATTTCGGCGCTGGTGCACACGCCCTGGCCCACGGCCTCGCAGATCCAGCCCTTGGTGACGTTGTTGCACGAGCAGATCTGCGCGGTGTCGGGCAACGCGTCGACGCCCAGGCCGGGCCTGGCCTTGCCGTCGCTCGACGGCAGGATCAGGAACTCGGGGTCGGCCGGCAGCGCGATGCCGTTGAGCGCCATCTGCAGCAGCGTGCCGTATTCGGAGGCGTCGCCCACGAGCACCGCGCCCAGCAGCTGCTTGCCGTCCTCGCTGACGACGATCTTCTTGTAGATCTGCTTGCGCTCGTCGATGTACTGGTAGGCGCGCGACTTCGGCGTCCTGCCGTGCGCGTCGCCGATGCTGGCCACGTCCACGCCCATCAGCTTGAGCTTGGTGCTCATGTCGGCGCCGGTGAAAGCCGCGTCGGCCTCGCCCGCGATGTGTCTCGCAGCCACGCGGGCCATGTCGTAGCCGGGTGCGACGAGGCCGAAGGTCTGCTCGTTCCACGAGGCGCATTCGCCGATCGCGTAGATGTCGCGGTCGCTGGTGCGGCAGTGGCTGTCCACCGCCACGCCGCCGCGCGGGCCGACCGCCAGCACGCTCTGGCGCGCCAGTTCGTCGCGCGGGCGGATGCCGGCGGAGAACACGATCATGTCGGTCTCGAGGTGCGTGCCGTCGGCGAACACCATGCGGTGGCGCGCGGTGGCGCCGTCGGTGATCTCCACCGTGTTGCGGCCGGTGTGCACGTGCAGGCCCAGGTCCTCGATGCTGTTGCGCAGGGCACGGCCGCCGCCTTCGTCGACCTGCACCGCCATCAGGCGCGGCGCGAACTCCACGACGTGGGTTTCCAGGCCCATGTCGCGCAGCGCCTTGGCGCATTCCAGTCCCAGCAGGCCGCCGCCCACGACGACGCCGCTGCGCGATCTCGCGCCGCAGGCCTTCATGGCCTCGAGGTCCTCGATGGTGCGGTAGACGAAGCAGTTCGGCCGGTCGCGGCCGGGCACCGCGGGCACGAAGGGGAAGGAGCCGGTGGCCAGCACCAGCTTGTCGTACGCGATCACCTCGCCGTCGGCGGTGGTCACGGTGTTGTTGCGGCGTTCGATCGCGGCCGCGCGCGCGGCCAGCCGCAGCGTGAAGCCGCTGCGCTCGAAGAAGCCGGGCTCGACGAGCGACAGGTCCTCGGCCGTCTTGCCAGCGAAGAATTCGGACAGGTGCACCCGGTCGTACGCCGGACGTGGCTCTTCGCACAGCACGGTGACCTGCGCGTCGGCGATGCCGAGCTCGTGGAGCTGCTCGAGGAATTTGTGGCCGACCATGCCGTGGCCGATGACTGCGATCTTCATTGCGGGTCCTGCACGCAACCGCCCCGGGAAGCTGCGGCCCGCCTGCGGCCGCCCGGTGGATGGACGGCTGCAGTGGGACCCCCGCGAAGGAACGGATGCGAAGTTGGGTTGGAGCAGACGAGCCGCTGGCTGGTGGGCCCTCGGCTCGCTCGAACCCCGCCGTCGTTAGCGGAGGCACTGTGGACGCGCCATCAGGTCAGCGTGCCCACGCCTTGGGTGCAGCAATATCCGTGCCGCAATCTGAATTCCGGGAATCCGGGGCCTGCGACCGGTTCCGCACCGCGCAGGTACCGGCGTCATGGGCCGGCGCACGGGTCTCGTGCGCCGGCCGGTCGCCGGATTCGCCGAATTGGTGCGCTGCCGCAAGGGTGGCGGCAGCATCCGGCAGCGGTAGACGAAGCCTTTTCGTATGCTCGGGGCATGTGCGGTTCCGAACTCCATTCCCTTCCCGACGGCGTCCAGCGCGTTTCCCGCGTGCTCCAGGATGCCGGCCATCCCCACTCGCCGCGCATGCTCGATGACGCATGCCGCACCGCGCAGCAGGCCGCCGATGCACTCGGCATCTCCGTGGGGCAGATCGCCAAGAGCATCATCTTCAGGCGCAAGAGCGACGAGGCGGCGGTGCTGGTCATCACCTCGGGCGACAAGCGCGTCGACGAGAAGAAGGTCGATGCACTGGTCGGCAAGACCGGCCGCGCCGACGCCGACTTCGTGAAGTCGCGCACCGGCTTCACCATCGGCGGCGTGTCGCCGGTGGGGCATGTGACCAAGCCGGTGGTCCTGATCGACCGCGAGCTGTTCCGCTTCGAGGAGATCTGGGCAGCTGCGGGCCATCCGCATGCGGTGTTCCAGCTGCGTCCGCACGATCTCGAGAAGCTCACCGGCGCGCCGGTGGCCGACGTGGTGTGAACTTCGACGCGGCTGAAACGCTGGCCGGGCGCGCCGTGGCCGTGCAGGCCGGGGCCGACGCGGTGCCGTCGCCGTGTTCCTCGGTCTGCCGCATGGACCGCCTGAGCGGCTTCTGCGAAGGCTGCCTGCGCACCATCCCCGAGATCGCCGGCTGGAGCAGGATGGAAGACGAGACGCGGCGCCACGTGTGGCGCGCGATAGAGTTGCGCGCGCGGGCCGGCATCTGGCGCGCGCCAGGAGACAACGCCCCATGAAGCACATCGACTTCTATCTCGACTTCATCTCGCCCTACGCGCACCTCGCGTTCGAGCACCTGCCCGAGGCGCTCGAAGGCCTGAGCTTCAGCGTGGCCTACAAGCCGGTGCTGCTGGGCGCTCTGCTCAAGCAGCACGGCCAGCTCGGCCCGGCGGAGATCCCGTCGAAGCGCAGCTGGACCTACCGGCACGTGCTGTGGCTGGGCCACGCGCACGGCATCCGCATCGAGATGCCGGCCTCGCATCCCTACAACCCGCTGGCGCACCTGCGCCTGGCGCTGTCGACGAGCGACGACGGCAGCATCAGCCGGCTCGTGGCCGAGACCGTCTTCCGCCATGTATGGAACGGCGGCGAGGAAGCTGGCGATCCCGCGCGCCTCGCGGCGCTCGCCGCGCAGCTCAAGCCGAAGCGCGACGCCGGCAGCGACGAGAGCAAGGCCCTGCTCAAGCGCAACACCGACGAGGCGCTGCAGCTCGGCGTGTTCGGCACGCCGGCGTACGTGGTCGATGGCCGCCTCTTCTGGGGCTTCGACGGCCTCGCGATGCTGCGTGCGTACCTGCTGGGCGACGCCTGGTTCGACGGTCCGCAATGGACCGAAGCCGACCAGCGCCCGTCGTTGCTGCGCAGCAAGTCCTGAGCGCTTTGCTGCACGGCAGCAGGGCCTGAGGACAAACCCGAGCAGGGCTGCGATTTCCTACAGGCTGAAACGCGCCACGCGGGTTTCACCCTAATTCGTAAGCGTCGGTTCAGTTTCGCGAAAGTCTCGGGTCAGTCGCGCCTCCAAGAATGCCGCACGGTCCCGGTTATCGGGTGCCGGATGAACGCATACACACAGGAGACGATCCATGGCAGCCACACTAGATTCACGGGGAGTGCCGCATCCGGCCCCCCGGCCCATGTCAGCGGAGGAGAAGAAGGTCATCTTCGCTTCCTCGCTCGGCACCGTGTTCGAGTGGTACGACTTCTACCTCTACGGCTCGCTCGCCGCGATCATCGCGAAGCAGTTCTTCAGCGGCCTGGATGCGGGCGCGGCCTTCATCTTCGCGCTGCTGGCGTTCGCCGCCGGCTTCCTGGTGCGCCCGTTCGGCGCCATCGTGTTCGGCCGCCTGGGCGACATGATCGGGCGCAAGTACACCTTCCTGGTGACGATCCTGATCATGGGCCTGTCGACCTTCATCGTCGGCCTGCTGCCCAGCTACGCGACCATCGGCGTCGCCGCGCCGGTGATCCTGATCGCGCTGCGCATGCTGCAGGGCCTGGCGCTCGGCGGCGAGTACGGCGGTGCCGCCACCTACGTGGCCGAGCACTCGCCGCACGGCAAGCGCGGTGCCTACACCTCGTGGATCCAGACCACCGCCACGCTCGGCCTGTTCCTGAGCCTGCTGGTGATCCTGGGCGTGCGCGAAGGCCTGGGTGAAGCGGTGTTCAACGACTGGGGCTGGCGCGTGCCGTTCCTGGTGTCGATCCTGCTGCTGGGCATCTCGGTGTGGATCCGCCTGACGCTGTCGGAATCGCCCGCCTTCCAGAAGATGAAGGCCGAGGGCAAGACCTCGAAGGCGCCGCTCGCCGAGTCCTTCGGCCAGTGGAAGAACCTGAAGATCGTCATCCTGGCGCTGGTCGGCCTCACGGCCGGCCAGGCGGTGGTGTGGTACTCGGGCCAGTTCTACGCGCTCTTCTTCCTCACGGCGCAGCTGAAGGTCGATGCGACCACGGCCAACCTGATGATCGCGGCCGCGCTGCTGCTGGGCACGCCCTTCTTCGTGATCTTCGGCACGCTGTCGGACAAGATCGGCCGCAAGCCGATCATCATGGCCGGCTGCCTGCTGGCCGTGGTCACGTACTTCCCGGTCTTCAAGATGCTGACCGAAGCCGCCAACCCCGACCTGGCCCGTGCGCAGGCCACGGCCGGCGTGACCGTCACCGCCGACCCCGCCACCTGCTCGTTCCAGGGCAACCCGGTGGCCCGCGAGATCGACTTCAAGAGCTCGTGCGACATCGCCAAGCGCTACCTCGTGCAGAACTCGGTGAGCTACGAGAACGTGGCCGGCGCGCCGGGTTCGAAGGCCGTCGTGAAGATCGGCGACAAGACGGTGGAAGCACCGATCGGCAACGTCGTGAACCTCAAGTTCGACGAAAGCTCCGCCAAGGAAATCGCCGCCTTCAAAAAGGGCGTGGCCGAGGACCTGAAGATCGCCGGCTACCCGAGCAAGGCCGACCCCGCGAAGATGAACAAGGTCATGACCGTGGTGCTGCTGTTCTGGCTGGTGCTGCTGGTGACCATGGTCTACGGCCCGATCGCCGCGATGCTGGTCGAGATGTTCCCCACGCGCATCCGCTACACCTCGATGAGCCTGCCGTACCACATCGGCAACGGCTGGTTCGGCGGCCTGCTGCCCACCACCGCCTTCGCCATCGTGGCCTCGACCGGCAACATGTACAACGGCCTCTGGTACCCGATCATCATCGCGGCCGTCACCCTGGTGATCGGCACGCTGTTCATCCGCGAAACGAAGGACGTGGACATCTACGCGAATGATTGACTGACCCCGGGCTTCGCGCACTTCGTGTGCTTCGCCAACCCCCTCTCCGAGGGGGCAACACCTGCGGCCCGGCAAAGCCGGTTCCGCGGTGTTCCCCGCGAAACGCCGGGGCATTCTGATCCGTCAGTTCAACAAAGAGGCTTCATGCCGACCGCATGAGGCCTTTTTCTTGAACCATCCAGGAGACAGCACCCATGTGGAAAATCGTCGTCGGCTTCGTCATCTTCGCCGCCATTGCCCTGTACGTGATCTCGAAGGCCGGTGACAAGGTCGACATGTCCGGCGAGAAGCATGGTGGCGACACCACCACGCACGAGCCGGCACCCGCCGCAGCGCCGAAGTAACCCGGGCTTCATGCCGGGCCTCCGGTGTTGCCCCCGGCAGGGGGAGGAGGAGCGGACACGAAGTGCCGCGCAGCCTTAGGGTCGAGTCCAGGAACACCAAGGAACCGGCTTCGCCGGGCCTTGGGTGTTGCCCCCGGTAGGGGGAAGGAGCAGCGACACGAAGTGCGCGAAGCCTGGGGGCGAGCTACCTCCTGAAGCGCCCGTCGCTCACGATCGACAGGTCGACGTAGTCGATGCCGGTGTGGTCGGTGGGCGAGTAGCTCACGTCGATGCCGCCGCCCATGTCGTACTGGAAGCTGTTGAGCGTGGCGATCAGCCTGGCGCGCGTGGGCTTGGGCCCGGTGCGGCGCAGCGCCTCGACCAGCACCTTGGTGGCGACGAAGCCTTCGAGCAGCGCGGGCGACAGCTCGTTCTGGCCCTTGGCCTTCGCCAGCGTCATCGCCTCCTTGATGAGCGGGTGCGCCGCCGCGCGTTCATACGGCAGCACCTGCGTGATGATCACGCCCGCGCTCGCCGAGCCCAGTTCCTTGATGAAGCCCGAGGCCGCGTTGTTCGACAGCGTGATGATCTGCGCCGCCGAGCCCGCGGCGCGCAGCGCCTTGATGCCGTCGGTGACGGCCGTGCCCGAGCCGATCCACAGCACCGCCTGCGCGTTCGCCTTGGTCAGCTGCGGCACGATGGCCGCGTAGTCGGGCTTGTTGCGGTCGGCCAGCGCCACCACGGCCGGTTGCAGGTTCGCCTTCGCGAAGCCCTTGCTCGCGCCTTCCATCGCGTCCTTGCCGAACGAATCGTCGGCTTGCACCACGGCGATGCGCTGGATGCCGGTCGTCTGCAGGTGCTGGACCGCCTTCTCGGCCTCGCGCTGGTAGGTCGAGCGCACGTTGAAGATGTTCTTCTGCACCGGCGTGTGCAGCGCCATCGCGCCGGTCGACGGCCCGACCAGCGCCACGCCGTACTTGTCGAGCAGCGGAATCACCGCCAGCGTGTTGGGCGTGCCGCGGTTCAGCAGCAGCGCCACCACCTTGCGGTCCTCGATCAGCACGCGGGTGTTCTCCAGCGAACGCTTGGCGTCGAGGCCGTCGTCCATTCGGATCACCTCGATCTGCTCGCCGTTGATGCCGCCCTGCGCGTTGACCGCATCGATCACCAGCTGCGATCCCGCGATGGTTTCCTTCACGCTGGCCGCGACCGGACCCGACAGATCGGCCGACTGCCCGATCAGGATCTGGGCCTGCGCGGCGGTCATTCCCAGGGCCAGCGTGAGCGCAGCGGCGCAGGACGTCAACGTTTTCTTCATCGAGCAAGGCCTTTCGGTAGCAGGTGCTGATGTCAACAGGTGTGTAATGTGTTGCTGAACGTCACCGACTGCTAGCTCGCGCAAACCCTGTCAAACCAAGGTTTCCAGGGCTCCAGCAGGCCCTCGAAAGCAAACGGCCCGCCGGAAGTCCGGCGGGCCGCTGGATGAAGAAAACAAAAAAAGAAGAACTCAGCGCTTGAAGCGTCCGTCGCTGATGATCGAAAGGTCGGCGAAGTCGATGCCGCTGTGGTCCTGCGGCGAATAGCTCACCTCGAGCCCGCCGCCCAGGTCGTAGGCGCGGATGGACTCGAGCGCGGCCACCATCCTTGCGCGCGTGGGCTTCGGCCCCGCACGGCGCAAGGCCTCGACCAGCACCTTGGCCGACGCGAAGCCTTCCAGCGCGGCCGGCGAGAGTTCGGCCTGTCCCTTGGCCTGCGCGAGCGCCAGCGCTTCCTTCACCATCGGCTGGCCGATGGCGCGTTCGCTCGGGAACACCTGCGTCACGATCACGCCCTTGCTCGCATCGCCCAGCTGCTTGATGAAGCCCGACGAGGCGTTGTTCGACAGCGTGACCACCTGCGCCGCCGAGCCCGCGGCGCGCAGCGCCTTGATGCCGTCGACCACCGCGACGCCCGAGCCGATCCACACCACGGCCTGCGCCTCGGCGCCCTTGATGGCGGGCACGATCACCTTGTAGTCGGGCTTGTCGCGGTCGGCCGGGACGGTCGCGATCGGCTTGGCCTTGCCCTTGGCAAAACCGGTCATGGCGCCTTCGAGCGCGTCGGCGCCGAACGAATCGGTCACGTGCACCACCGCGATCCGGGTGAGGCCGATGGTCAGCAGGTGCTGCACCGCTTTCTCGGCCTCGCGCTGGTAAGTGGCGCGCACGTTGAACACGTGCTTCTGCAGCGGCTTGTGCAGCACCATCGCGCCGGTCGACGGGCCGATGAGCGCCACGTCGTGCTTGTCGAGCCACGGGATGATGGCCTGCGAGTGCGGCGTGCCGCGGCTCATGAACAGGGCGAGCACCTTTTTGTCCTCGATCAGCGCGCGGGCGTTCTCGCCGGCGCGCTTGACGTCGAAGGCATCGTCCATGCGGATCACTTCGATCTTCTCCCCATGGATGCCGCCTTGCGCGTTGGCCGCGTCGATCACCAGCTGCGCACCGCCGATGGTCTCGTTCACGCTCGCGGCCACGGAGCCGGTCATGCCGGCGGTCTGGCCGATCAGGATCTGGGCCGACGCGCCCATGGCGCTGAGTGCCAGCAGGGCGGCGGCGCAAAGTGCGCGCGTCTTCGTCATGGAAGCCTTTCGGAGCAAGGAATGGACAGTTCGGTGACTGGTGCAAACAAACGTCGTATTTGTTTCCAGAAGTGACATTCATGCCATTCGGAGAAACCCCTGCGCAGTGGCCGACCTTGTGACGTAACGCACGAAGCCGTCACGGCCCACTCCCTAGAATGTTTGCCCCACCCCCCAAGGCACTCATGACACAGGGCTCCATCCGGATTCGCGGCGCACGCCAGCACAACCTCCAGAACCTCGACCTCGACATCCGTACTGGCGAGATGACCGTGGTCACCGGGCCCAGCGGCTCGGGCAAGTCCAGTCTCGTTTTCGACACCCTCTACGCCGAAGGCCAGCGGCGCTACGTGGAGACCTTTTCCGCCTATGCGCGCCAGTTCCTGGACCGCATGGACAAGCCGGCCGTCGACAAGGTGGAGGGCGTGCCGCCCGCCATAGCCATCGACCAGACCAACCCGGTGCGCTCGTCGCGCTCCACGGTCGGCACCATGACCGAGCTGAACGACCACCTGAAGCTGCTCTTCGCGCGCGCGGCCAACCTGTTCGACCGCGAGACCGCGCTGCCGGTGCGGCACGACTCGCCCGACAGCATCTATGCGCAGATCGTCGAACGCGCGGCGGCTGCCGGCGATCCGCGGCTGGTGGTCACCTTCCCGGTCGAACTGCCCGCGAGCACCACGGCCGACGAAGTCACGCAATGGCTGTCGGCCAGCGGCTTCACGCGCGTGCAGGCCGAGCGCGAGGTGGCCACGCCCACCGGTCCGCGAAAGGTGCTCGACGTGGTGGCCGACCGTTTCCGTGCATCGAGCGCCGAGCGCGCGCGCGTGGTCGAGGCCATCGAGGTGGCGCTCAAGCGCGGCAGCGGCCGCGTGACCGTGCATGCGACGGGGGCGGAGGGGCCCGCCGCCGGGCCGCCCCAAGGCGGGCCAGCCCCCTCGGGGGGCAGCGAACCACACGAAGTGGGGAGCGTGGGGGCGACGTCCGCCGTGGCCGATGTCTGGAAGTTCTCCACGGGGCTGCATTGCCCCGAGAGCGACATCCGCTATGCAGACCCGATCCCGTCGATGTTCTCGTTCAACTCGGCCGTCGGCGCCTGCGACACCTGCCGCGGCTTCGGCCGCGTGATCGGCGTCGACCTCGGCCTCGTGATCCCGAACGACAAGCTCACGCTGCGCGCGGGCGCCATCAAGACCATCCAGACCCCGGCCTGGAAGGAAGCGCAGGACGACCTCATGCGCCACGCCGAGGCCGCGGGCATTCCGCGCGACACGCCCTGGAACAAGCTCACCGACGAGCAGAAGCACTGGGTGATCGAGGGCACGCCCAACTACAAGGAAGGCAACTGGAACAAGCAGTGGTACGGCGTGCGCCGCTTCTTCGGCTACCTGGAGAGCAAGGCGTACAAGATGCACATCCGTGTGCTCCTGTCGAAGTACCGCAGCTACACGCCGTGCCCGACCTGCAGCGGCGCGCGGCTGAAGCTCGAGAGCCTGCTGTGGCGCATCGGCAGCAAAGAAGACGCCGACGCGGTGCTGCCGCCCGAGAAGCGCTTCATGCCCCACGGCGTGAAGTGGACGCGCGCGCAGCTCGAGGCGCTGCCCGGCCTGTGCCTGCACGACCTCATGCTGCTGCCCATCGAGCGGCTGCGCCGGCTGTTCGACCGCGTCGAGCACCACGGCAACGGCCAGACGGTGAGCGAAGGCGAAACCCAGGCCCTCAAGCTCCTGTTCGAGGAAATCACCACCCGCCTGCGCTACCTGCACGACGTCGGCATCGGCTACCTCACGCTCGACCGCCAGAGCCGCACGCTCTCGGGCGGCGAGGTGCAGCGCATCAACCTCACGACCGCGCTGGGCACCTCGCTGGTCAACACGCTCTTCGTGCTCGACGAGCCCAGCATCGGCCTGCATCCGCGCGACATGAACCGCATCACCGAGGCCATGCTGCGCCTGCGCGATGCGGGCAACACGCTGGTGGTGGTCGAGCACGACCCGGCCGTGATGCTCGCGGCCGACCGCGTGATCGACATGGGCCCCGGCCCCGGCATCCGCGGCGGGCAGATCGTGTTCGACGGCACGACGGATCAATTGCGCGACGCCGACACGCTCACCGGCCAGTACCTCGGTGGCCGCAAGAAGATCGGCATGGGCTTCAAGCGGCTCGTGAGCGAGAACACGCACCGGCTCATCCTCGAAGGCGCGCGCGAGCACAACCTGCAGAACGTGACCGTCGAATTCCCGCTCGCGCGGCTGGTGTGCGTCACCGGCGTGAGCGGCTCGGGCAAGTCGACGCTGATCCAGGACGTGCTGGCGCCCGCGCTCATGCGCCACTTCGGCAAGGCGACCGAAACGCCGGGCGCGCACGACCGCCTGCTGGGCGCCGATCACCTGGGCGACGTGGTCTTCGTCGACCAGTCGCCCATCGGCAAGACCGCGCGGTCCAACCCCGCGAGCTACGTGGGCGCGTGGGACGCGATCCGCGAGATCTTCGCCACCGCGGCGCTCTCGCGCCAGCGCGGCTACACCGCGAGCAAGTTCAGCTTCAACTCCGGCGACGGGCGCTGCCCGACCTGCGGCGGCTCGGGCTTCGAGCACGTCGAGATGCAGTTCCTGTCCGACGTGTACCTGCGCTGCCCCGACTGCGACGGCAAGCGCTACCGCCCCGAGATCCTCGAAGTGCGCGTGGAGCGCAAGGGCCGGAGCTACAACGTGGCCGACGTGCTCGACCTCACCGTGGCCGAGGCGGCCGCCGTGTTCGAGGCCGACCGCGACGTGCTGCGCGTGCTGCAGCCCATCTCCGACGTGGGCCTCGACTACGTGAAGCTCGGCCAGCCCGTGCCCACGCTGTCCGGCGGCGAGGCGCAGCGCCTCAAGCTCGCCGGCTTCCTGGCCGAGGCGGCCAAGAACGCCACCGCCAGCAGGCAGTCGGTGGCCCGCAAGGGCACGCTCTTCCTGTTCGACGAGCCGACCACCGGCCTGCACTTCGACGACATCGCGCGCCTGATGCGCGCGCTGCGCAAGCTGCTCGACGCCGGGCATTCGCTGATCGTCATCGAGCACAACCTCGACGTGATCCGCGCGAGCGACTGGTGCATCGACCTCGGCCCCGAAGGCGGCGAGGGCGGTGGCCAGGTGGTGGCCGAGGGCACGCCGGAGCAGCTGCGCGAGGACCGCGCCTCGCTCACCGGTGCCGCGCTGGCCGACTACGAACTGGCCATCGGGCCCGATGCCTACAAGGTGGCCGAGCGCGCCGCGCGCCGCTACGTCGCCAGTGCCAGGAAGGACGCACCGGGCAGCGAGGCCGTCCAGATCGTCAACGCGCGCGAGCACAACCTGAAGAACCTCAGCGTGGACATTCCGCGCGGCAAGTTCAGCGTGGTGACAGGCGTCAGCGGCTCCGGCAAGTCGACGCTCGCCTTCGACATCCTGTTCAACGAGGGACAGCGCCGCTATCTCGAATCGCTCAACGCCTATGCGCGCAGCATCGTGCAGCCGGCGGGCCGGCCCGAGGTGGACGCGGTGTACGGCATTCCGCCGACCGTGGCCATCGAGCAGCGCCTGTCGCGCGGCGGACGCAAGAGCACGGTGGGCACCACCACCGAGGTATGGCACTTCCTGCGCCTGCTGTACGTGAAGCTCGGCATCCAGCACTGCATCCACGACGGCGCCGCCGTGCAGCCGCAGACGCCCGACAGCATCGCCGCGCAGCTCATGCGCAACTTCAAGGGCCAGCACATCGGCCTGCTCGCGCCGCTGGTGAGCAACCGCAAGGGCGTGTACACCGAGCTGGCCGACTGGGCGCGGCCGCGCGGCTTCACGCACCTGCGCGTCGACGGCGACTTCCTGCCGACCACCGGCTTTCCGCGCATCGACCGCTTCAAGGAGCACAGCATCGAACTGCCGGTGGCCAGCCTCGACGTGCTGCCCTCGAAGGAAACCGAACTGCGCGAGGCGCTGACGAAGGCGCTGGAGCATGGCAAGGGCGTGGTGCATGTGCTGAGCGAACTCGACGGCCTGCGCGCCGCCATGATGGCGGGCGTGTCCGCCGTGGGCATCGGCCGCGTCAACGTGTTCTCCACCTTGCGCGCCTGCCCGGTGTGCAGCACCAGCTACGCCGAGCTCGATCCGCGCCTGTTCAGCTACAACAGCAAGCACGGCTGGTGTCCCGACTGCGTGGGCACCGGCGTGAAGCTCAGCAAGGACCAGCGCAAGGTGTTCGACGACTCCGTGCTGGCCGACGACAACAAGGGCCGCGAGCAGACCTTCGCCGAGCCCGAGGTGGAAGACCTGGCCGACGTGGCATGCCCGACCTGCCAGGGCACGCGCCTGAACGCAACGGCGCGCGCCGTGAGCTTCGGCGCCTCGCCGGCCGACGGCCTGAGCGGCATCGGCATCACCGAGCTGGCGCGCATGAGCGTGACCGAGGTGCGCCAGTGGTTCGACGGGCTGACGCTGTCCGGCCGCGAAGCCGAGATCGCACGCGACCTGGTGCCGGAGATCAGGAGCCGCCTCGAGTTCCTCGAGGAAGTGGGCCTGGGCTACCTCACGCTCGATCGCGGCGCACCCACGCTTTCGGGCGGCGAGGCCCAGCGCATCCGCCTGGCGGCGCAGCTCGGCAGCAACCTGCAGGGCGTGTGCTACGTGCTCGACGAGCCGACCATCGGCCTGCATGCGCGCGACAACCAGATCCTGCTCGATGCGCTGCACAAGCTCGGCGACAAGGGCAACACGCTGGTGGTGGTGGAGCACGACGAGGACACCATCCGCCGTGCCGACCACATCATCGACATCGGACCGAGCGCCGGCAAGCGCGGCGGCCGGCTGGTGGCCGAAGGCTCGGTGGCCGACATCGAGGCCGCGGGCGATTCGCAGACCGGCCGCTACCTGCGCGACGCCATCCGGCATCCGCTGCAGGCGCGCCGCCTGGTTCCGTCGCCCGACCCCAAGGCCGAGGAAAGCGGGCAGTGGCTCACCGTGCACGGCGCCGACCTGCACAACCTGCAGGACGTGACCGCCACGCTGCCGCTGCACCGCCTCGTGGTGGTCACCGGCGTCAGCGGCTCGGGCAAGTCGACGCTTGCGCGCGACGTGCTGCTGGCCAACGTGCAGGGCATCGTGACGCAGCGAATGACCAAGGCCGGCCGCGACGCCGACGCCGCGGGCAAGCGCCCGGCCTGGGCCGGCTGCAGCAAGGTCGAAGGGTACGAGAGCGTCGACCGCGTGCTCGAGGTCGACCAGACCCCGATCGGCAAGACCCCGCGCAGCTGCCCGGCCACCTACATCGGCTTCTGGGACACCATCCGCAAACTTTTCGCCGACACGCTGGAAGCCAAGGCGCGCGGCTACGGCCCGGCGCGCTTCAGCTTCAACACCGGCGAAGGCCGCTGTCCGGGCTGCGAGGGCGCGGGCGTGCGCACCATCGAGATGAGCTTCCTGCCCGACGTGAAGGTGCCCTGCGAGGTGTGCCACGGCGCGCGCTTCAACCCCGAGACGCTGGCCGTGAGCTGGCGCGGCAAGAGCATCGGCGACGTGCTGAAGATGGAGGTCGACGAGGCCGTCGAGTTCTTCGCGAGCATGCCCAACATCGCACACCCGCTGCAGCTGCTGAAGGACGTGGGGCTCGGCTATCTCACGCTGGGGCAGCCGTCGCCTACGCTGTCCGGCGGCGAGGCGCAGCGCATCAAGCTGGTGACCGAACTCAGCAAGGTGCGCGACGACGTCACCCGCCGCGGCCAGAAGGCGCCGCACACGCTGTACGTGCTCGACGAGCCGACCGTTGGCCTGCACATGGCCGACGTCGAGAAGCTGATCCACGTGCTGCACCGGCTGGTGAACGGCGGCCACAGCGTGGTGGTGATCGAGCACGACCTCGACGTGATCGCCGAGGCCGACTGGATTCTCGACCTCGGGCCCGAAGGCGGCAACGCGGGCGGGCGCATCGTGGCGGCGGCGCCGCCGGAGGAAGTGGTGCGGTTGGGCACGCACACGGGCGTGGCGCTGGCGCCGGTGCTGGCCAGGTAGGCTCGCCCCCAGGATGCGCGCACTTCGTGTCGCTTCTCCCTCCCCCTACCGGGGGCAACACCGGAGGCCCGGCAAAGCCGGTTCCTCGGTGTTTCTGGACTCGCCCCCAGGATTCGCGCACTTCGTGTCGCTACTCCTTCCCCCCTACCGGGGGCAACACCGGAGGCCCGGCAGAGCCGGTTCCTCGGTAGTCCTTGGCTCGCCCCCAGGCTTCGCGCACTTCGTGTCGCTTCTCCCTCCCCCCTACCGGGGGCAACACCGGAGGCCCGGCAGAGCCGGTTCCTCGGTGTTTCTGGACTCGCCCCCGGGCTGTGCGGCGCTGCGTGTCGCTCCTCCTTCCCCCTGCCGGGGGCAACACCTGCGGCCCGGCAGAGCCGGTTCCTCGGTGTTTCTCGAAGGGTTCCCACAAAGCGCGAGCAGGCGCACAATGATTTCGACCCTTGGCCCAGGCGCATCCTGAATCAGCCATGGTGGAGTGAACATGCGAGGGGATGAAGCGCCGCGGCGGGGCTACGCAAGGAGCCATGTCATGACCCGCTTCATCGATGTTCACAGCCTGGTTCGCCTGGTGGACGAAACCGGGGTTCCGCAGTTTCTCGCCGCGCTGGCCGACGCGCTGCGCGACGACTTCCTGCGATGGCGCGAGTTCGACAAGAAGGCGCGCGTGGCCAGCCATTCGCACCTGGGCGTGATCGAACTCATGCCCGTGGCCGACGACGGTGCCTACGCATTCAAGTACGTCAACGGGCATCCGCACAACACGCAGGTGGGGCTGCCGACCGTCATGGCCTTCGGCGTGCTGGCCGAGGTGGACACGGGGTACCCCGTGCTGCTGTCGGAGCTCACGCTCACCACCGCATTGCGCACGGCCGCCACCTCCGCCATGGCCGCCAGGGCGCTGGCACGGCCCGATTCGCGCAGCCTCGCATTGATCGGCAACGGCTCGCAAAGCGAGTTCCAGGCCCTGGCCTTCCATGCCCTGCTCGGCATCGAGGAAGTGCGCGTGTTCGACACCGACCCGCACGCCACCGACAAGCTGGTGCGCCACCTCTCGGCCTGCACGCCGCTGGACATCGTGCGCGCGACGTCGGTGGCCGACGCCGTGCGCGGCGCCGACATCGTCACCACCATCACCGCCTACCAGGGCCATGCGGCCGTGCTCACGCCCGGGATGATCGAACCGGGCATGCACATCAACGCGGTGGGCGGCGACTCGCCCGGCAAGACCGAGCTGCATCCCGATGTGCTGCCGCTGGCGAAGGTGTTCGTCGAGTACGAACCGCAGACCCGCGTGGAAGGCGAGATCCAGCAGGCGGCCGCGGACTTTCCCGTGCACGAGCTGTGGCGCGTGCTGCTGGGCGAAGTGCCGGGCCGCGAGAGCCCGCGGCAGGTCACGCTGTTCGACTCGGTCGGCTTCGCGCTCGAGGACTACACCGCGCTGCGCTACATCCAGCGCATCGCCACCGAGCGCGGCATTGGCCAGCAGATCGCGCTGGTGCCGGAGCTCGACGACCCGAAGGACCTGTTCGGCCTCACGGCCTCGGGCAGGCGCCGCGCGGTGCTGCGGCGTGCGGCATGATCGGCGGCTTCACCTGCGCCGGCCCGGCCTCTCCTGATCCATGCTCACCATCTACAACGACCGCCACGTTCTTCACCAGGGCAAAGTCGAGATGTTCCGCGGCGAACTCGTGCCGTGCTTCGAGGTGCCGGCACGCGTCGACCACGTGAAGCTCGAACTGGAACGCCGCAAGCTCGGCGCGCTGCAGGCGCCCGATGCCTTCGACGACGCGCTGCTGGCCAGGGTGCATGCGCCGCGCTACCTGGACTTCATCGCGCATGCCTGGGACGAATGGGTGGCGCTGGACCCTGCGAACGCGACGCGCGATGCGTTGCCCTCGTACTGGCCGACGCGCGGCATGCGCACCGATGTGCTGCCGAAAAGCTTTCCGGCGCGCATGGGGCTGTTCTCGTTCGACGCCGGCACGCCGCTGATGGCCGGCAGCTGGGCGGCGTCGCGGCACGGTGCCGCGTGCGCGTGGACGGCCGCGCAGCGCGTTATCGGCGGCGAACGCGCCGCCTTCGCGCTCACGCGGCCGCCGGGCCACCATGCCGGCCCCGACTTCTTCGGCGGCTACTGCTTCCTCAACAACGCCGCCGTCGCCGCGCAGGCGCTGCGCGACGCGGGCATCGGGCGCGTGGCCGTGCTCGACGTGGACTACCACCACGGCAACGGCACGCAGGCCATCTTCTACGACCGCGACGACGTGCACTTCGCCAGCCTGCACGGCGACCCGCTGACCGACTACCCGTACTACCTCGGCCATGCCGACGAGCGCGGCGCCGGCCGCGGCGAGGGCTTCAACCACAACCTGCCGTTGCCGCGCGGCACCGGCTTCGCGGCCTGGCGCGCCGCGCTCAAGACCGCGCTCGAGCGCATCGCGGCGGTGAAGGCGGGAGCGCTCGTGGTCTCGCTGGGCGTCGACACCTTCGAGGGCGATCCCATCTCGGGCTTCAGGCTCGGAAGCGACGACTACCTGCGCATGGGCGAAGACCTCGCGCGCACCGGCCTGCCGACCGTGTTCGTGTTCGAGGGCGGCTACGCGGTCGACGACGTGGGCGTGAACGCAGTGAACGTGCTGGAAGGCTTCGCGCAGGCGTAGCTGACGCGCATGCGACTCGGATCGCTGCAATGGCCTTGTTTCAGGCGGGCAATCAGGGGTGCCCCGATTGCCTTTGCCGACCCGCCAAGGCCCAATTGGCGCTTCTTTTAGTCAGGATCCAGTCAGCCATGCTCCGCCGCTCCACCTTTCTCTGTGCCGCCACGCTCGCCGCGTGCGGCCTCGTCTCTCCGCTGGCGGCCTTCGCCCAGGCCTTCCCGGCCAAGCCCATCAAGCTGGTCATCGCTTTCCCCGCCGGCGGCCCCACCGACATCACCATGCGCCAGCTCGCCGACAACGCGAGCAAGATCCTGGGCCAGCCAGTGATCATCGACAACAAGCCCGGCGCCGGCGGCACTCTGCCCGCGCAGGCGCTGCAGACCTCGCAGCCCGACGGCTACACCGTGGCGCAGATTCCGCTCGGTGTGTTCCGCCTCGGCTACACCACCAAGATCAACTGGGACCCGCTGAAGGACATCACGTACGTGATCAACGTCACCGGCTATGCCTTCGGCATCGTGGTGCCCGCCAACAGCCCCTTCAAGACCTGGGCCGACTTCGTCGCCTACGCCAAGGCCAACCCCGGCAAGCTGACCTACGGCTCGACCGGCACGCTGACCAGCCCGCACCTGACGACCGAGATCGTTGCGCAGAAGGCCGGCATCGAGCTGCAGCACGTGCCCTACAAGGGCAGCGCCGACCTGATGCTCGCCGTGGTCAGCGGCCAGCTGATGGCCGCCGCCGACAGCACCGGCTTCGCGCCGCAGGTCGAGGCCGGCAAGCTGCGCGTGCTGAACACCTGGGGCGACAAGCGCCTGGCCAAGTTCCCCGACGCGCCCACGCTGAAGGAACTGGGCTACGACGTGGTCCAGAACTCGCCCTTCGGCATCGGCGCACCCAAGGGCACGCCGCCCGAGGTGGTGAAGAAGCTGCACGACGCCTTCAAGCAGGCGATGGAAGAGCCGAGCTACGTGGCCGCGCTCGGCCGCTACGACATGCTGCCCAACTACATGAGCTCCGCGACTTACACCAAGTTCGCGCAGGACACGGTGGTGCGCGAGAAGGCGGTGATCGAGAAGCTGGGGCTGGCGAAGGAAGTCAAGACGAACTGAGGACGAACAGCTCGTCCACCAGCCGCGCCGCCAGAGCCGGCTGGACGGGGTCGCCGCCGAACACGAGGCGAAACACGATCGGCGCGATCAGGTGATCGATCACCTGCTGCGGCTGTGGCGCTCGCTCGCCACGGCCGCGCGCCTGCTCCACCAGCATCAGCGCCTCGCGCCGGCGGTTGCGCAGGCAGTCGGTGTCCTCCGTGCCGTTGGCCAGCGCGGCCGCGGCTTTCAGCAGCGAGGTGTTGCACGGCTTGGCCAGGTGCTCGATGAGTTCGCGCGCCCAGGCTTCCAGGTCGGCGCGCAGGTCGCCGGTGTCGGGCAGCGGCCGATCCGGGTCGAGCCGGTGGGTGGCCGTTTCGGCCAGCAGGCCCTGCAGGTCGCCCCAGCGCCGGTAGATGCTGGAGGCGCTGACGCCGGCGCGCTCGGCCACGGCCGGTACCGTGACCCGGTCGCGGCCCTGCTCGGCCACCAGTTCCTCGAGGGCCGTGCGCACCAGCGCCTGCACCTGTGCGCTTCGGCCACCGGGGCGTTTGTGAGGAGAGGGGGACTGGGTGACGTCGT
The DNA here is from genome assembly GCF_902712855.1 of Variovorax paradoxus. Taxonomy (NCBI): domain Bacteria; kingdom Pseudomonadati; phylum Pseudomonadota; class Betaproteobacteria; order Burkholderiales; family Comamonadaceae; genus Variovorax; species Variovorax paradoxus. The sequence goes on along the minus strand of NZ_LR743507.1, from coordinate 5,363,643 downwards.
TCATGTCTTTCACTTTAACGCAAGGATGTTTGCTTTAGTGCCTTTGCAGGCCTAGAATCGCAAACGCAAAGAAAGTTGCATTAAGGAGTCGACATGCCGTCCACCTGCCCAGACCTCGCCGCCGCCGCTGTTGCCGCGCGCGCCAAGCCACGTCGGTTGCCGGAGGGCGCCGCCTTTGCGCTGCTGGCGGCGGTGCTGTTCGCATTCTTCTTCGCGGCCAGCGCGCCGACACCGCTGTTCGTGGTGTTCCAGCACGCGTGGCATTTCTCGTCGTCGATGCTGACCGTGGCTTTTGCCATCTACGCGATCGCACTGCTGGTCTCGCTGCTGGTGGCCGGTTCGCTGTCCGACCACATCGGCCGTCGGCCGGTGGTGCTGGCGGCGCTGGTGCTGCAGGCGGCGGCGATGGGCCTGTTCCTGCTGGCACAAGGCATCGGCGGGCTGATCGTCGCGCGCGTGGTGCAGGGCGTGGCCACGGGCATTGCCAGCGGCGCCCTGAGCGCGGCGGTGGTCGAGGCCGCGCCGGCCGCGCGCAAGCGGCTGGGCGCGCTGATCACGAGCGTGTCGCCGCTGGCCGGCCTGGCTGTGGGTGCGCTGCTCACCGGCATGGCGGTGAAGTGGTCGGTGCAACCGGTGGTGCTGGTGTTCGGCGTGCTGGGGGTGGTCTTCGCGCTCGGCGCGGCGGTGGTGCTCTGGATGCCCGAAACCGTGACGCCGCGCCCCGGAGCGCTCGCCTCGCTGGTGCCGCGCGTGTCGATCCCTGCGAAGGCGCGAGGCGAGTTCGTGCGCGGGCTGCCGGTGCTCATCGTGGTGTGGGCGCTGGGCGGGCTGTTTCTCTCGCTCGCGCCGTCGCTGATGCTGCATGTGTTCAGCGTCGACAACGGCGTGGTCAACGGACTCACGGTCACCGTGCTGTCGGGCATGGGCGCCATCGCGCCGACGCTGCTGGGGCGCCTTGCCGCGCCGCGGCCGGCCATCGTCGGCATGGCGAGCATCGCGGCCGGACTGGTGCTGCTGCTCGCGTCGCTGGCCACACGGTCGCTTGCACTGTTCTTCGTCGGCACCGCGGTGGCGGGCGTGGGCTTCGGCGGCGCGTTCTCCGCGCTGGTGCAGACGCTGGCGCCGCTGGCGCAGCCGCACGAACGCGGCGAGCTGTTCGCCGCGATCTTCGTGGTGAGCTATCTCGCGTTCAGCCTGCCCGCGATGCTGGCGGGCTTCCTGGTGGCGCCCCTGGGCCTGCTCGCCACGGTGCAGGGCTATGCCGCGGTGCTGCTGGCGATCGCCGCCTTCGGCACCTGGAGCCAAGTGGGGGTGTTGCGCGGCGGCAAGATGAACGCTTAGTCCGTCAGCGAGCAGTCAGCAAAACATGCTTGAAGCGGATTGCCATAAAAATACCAACTGGTCAAATTTAAGTCCCTTCGATGGTTTAGGTATTAACCCTATGTAATTCGTACGTCTTCACCGGAAAGAACACTTGGCTGCATCCCGCGGCAACACGGCCCGGGCTTTGACAGTCGCGCCGCAGGCCGGCGTGGCAATTCCCTTTCCTGGAGTGATACGAATGAAAAAATCCCTGCTTGTTCTGGCCGCCCTCGCAGCTTGCGGTGCCGCATCGGCCCAATCGACCGTGACCCTGTTCGGGGTGGTCGACGCTGCGGTGCGCAACGTCTCGAACAAGAGCGTGTCGACGAACCCGTTCGGCCTCGGCTACAGCGTGAAGACCAGCCGCACCGAACTGGCCAACTCGGGCCTGAGTTCCAGCCGCCTCGGCTTCCGCGGCGTGGAAGACCTGGGCGGCGGCCTGTCGGCCAGCTTCTGGCTCGAAGCCCCGATCACCAACGACGACGGCGCCACCGGCGTCGCCAACTTCACCCGCCGCTCGACGGTGAGCCTGGCAGGCAGCTTCGGCGAGATCCGCCTGGGCCGCGACAAGACCACCACGGTGCTGAACGAAGAACAGTTCGACCCGTTCGGCGACACCGGCATCGGCGGCTCGCTGATCATCGACGCCAACGAAACCAGCGTGTCGGGCACCGGCTACGGCAGCAACAGCACGTACAAGCGCGCCGGCAACATGGTGCAGTACTACCTGCCGCGCAACCTTGGCGGCTTCTACGGCAACGTGGCCTACGCGCTGCACGAGAACACCCGCACCTCGGGCGACTTCATCACCGCCGGCACCCCGAACACCGGCCGCCATATCGGCGGACGCTTCGGCTACGCGGCCGGCCCGCTCGACGTGGCGGCCAGCTACGCGCAGAACGACACCAGCTTCACCACCGGCACCGGCGCCGCCGCCGTGGCGCGCCCCGGCAAGATCAAGACCTTCAACCTGGGCGCGACCTACGACTTCGGCGTGGCCAAGCTGTACGGCGAGTACTCGCGCTCGAAGGACCAGCGCGATCCGCTGAACCTCTTCACCGTGGTGCCCGACGTGGACCTCACCGGCTACCTGATCGGCGTGACCGTGCCGATCGGCCCCGGCCAGATCCGCGCCTCGTACTCGCGCGTGAAGTACGACTTCAACCGCGCTCCCGTCTTCTTCGGCGTCAACCCCGCCGACCCGAAGGCCGACAAGTTCGCGATCGGCTACGTGCACAACCTGTCGAAGCGCACCGCGCTCTACGCGACGATCGCGCGCGTGAGCAACAAGAACGGCGCAGGCCTCACGGTCGGTGCCGGCCCCTCGTACACCACTGCGTTCAACGGCGCCTCGCTGCAGCCGAAGACCTCGACCGGCTACGAATTCGGCATCCGCCACGCGTTCTGAAGCCGCACGGCTTCATCCTGTTTCTCCAAGGTCCTTCAACGGTCCTTTTCCGGCCCGCCTCGCGCGGGCTTTTTTTCGCCCGGAGTTCCTGCCGCTGACGAGCGCGTCGCTCAGCGTGCTTCGCGTGCCGACAGCACCGCGCGCGCCGCCTCGGCAAACCCGGTGCCGCGCTCGGCCTGCGTCACATAGCGCGGCAGATGCTCCAGCTGCGGCACGAAGCGCGCCACGTTCGCCACGCCGATGCTGTGCGCGAAGCTGCGGAACATCAGCTGGTCGTTGGTCGAGTCGCCCACGTAGGCCCAGCGGTCCATCTCGTCGTCGAGCGTGCGGCCCCACAGCTCGCGCGTGATCCAGCGCGCGCCCTCGAGCTTGTCGTTGTCGCCGTACCAGCCGTTGATGTGGATGCTGCTCACCGTGGCGTGCATGCCCTCGCCGCGCATCAGCGCCACCACCCGCGCGACGGTGGCGTCGTCCAGCCGAACGAACTCGCTGTGATCGATCGCGATGTCGGTCTCGCGGCCCGGCGAGTCGGTCGCGCGCGCCGCGCCAGGAATCTCGCGCTCGATGCGCGCGAGCACGGATTGCATGCGCACGAAGTTCGCTGCGCGCGTGGCGGCGTCCTGCCGGTATTTTTTTTCGATTTTCTTGTTGGCTGCGGGCAACAGCGCCACCGCGCCGTTTTCCGCCACGATCGCGTCGACCGGCCATGTGCCCGCAAAAGGCATGCTCCATCCCACGGGCCGTCCGGTGATCGCCACCACCGCGAGGCCCGCGGCCTTGAGTGCGCCGAGCGCCAGCAACGCATCGGGCGTGATCGCGCCTTCGTGCGTCAGCGTGTCGTCGATGTCGGTGAACACGCCGACGAGCGCTGCGCGCGCGGCTGCGTCCCACCGGCTCAGCGGCAACAGATGGTGAGGGGGGCGGGCAGGGCGGACATCGAAGGCATGAGAGGAATCGTGACGGGAGCGGCGATCCTACCGGCGCTTTCGTGTAGCATCCCGCCCCCGCCGCGCCATCGAGGCCGCTGCGGCGCACCTCATGCCTCACATCGCCGTCGACCGACTCCTCAAGACCTACCGCATCTCCGAGCGCGACCCCGGCGTGATGGGCGCGCTGCGCGGGCTCGTGCAGCGCCGGCACCGCACGGTGGAGGCGCTGTCGGGCGTGAGCTTCTCGCTCGAGCGCGGCGAGCTGCTCGGCTTCATCGGGCCGAACGGCGCGGGCAAGTCGACCACCATCAAGATCCTCGCGGGCATCCTGCGGCCCGACGGCGGGCGCGTGACGGTCGACGGGCGCGACCCTTTCGTCGACCGCGAGCGCCACGTGGCGCGCATCGGCGTGGTCTTCGGCCAGCGCACGCAGTTGTGGTGGGACCTGCCGGTGGGCGACGGCTTCGACCTGCTGCGGGACATCTACCGCGTCGACGCCGCGCGCTACCGGCGCACGCGCGATGAACTGGTCGCGCTGCTGAACCTCGAGCGCGTGCTCGACCAGCCGGTGCGCCAGCTGTCGCTGGGCCAGCGCATGCGCGCGGAGATCGCCGCCGCGCTGCTGCACGAGCCCGACATCCTGTTCCTCGACGAGCCGACCATCGGCCTCGATGCGCCTTCGAAGCTGGCCGTGCGCGACTTCGTGCGCCGCGCCAACCGCGAGCGCGGCACGACCGTGCTGCTGACCACGCACGACATGCACGACATCGAAGCGCTGGCTCGGCGCGTGATCATCATCGGCCACGGCCGCGTGCTGGCCGACAGTCCTGTCGAGGCGCTGCGCGCGCAGGTGATGGCCGAGCGGCGCCTCGTGGTCGACTTCGCGCAGGACGCCGAACTGCCCGCGCAGGTCGACGGCGCCAAGGTGCACTCGCGCGACGGCCAGACGCTGGTGCTCGACTTCGACCCGTCGGTGACCACGGCCCCCGCGCTGATTGCGCGCATCGCGGGCGCGCATGCGGTGGAAGACATCCGCCTCGAAGGCCTGGCGATCGAGGCGGTCATCGCGCGTTTCTACGCCATGCACGGGGCGGCCGAAGCGTGAGCGCCGTGCGCGAGCTTGCGCGCCCCTATGTCGCGGCCTTCGCGTCGCGCTTCCTGCAGATGCTGCAGTACCGCACCGCCGCGCTCGCGGGCTTCGCCACGCAGTGCTGGTGGGGCGGCATCAAGGTGATGGTGTTCGCGGCCTTCTATGGCGGGACGGCCATCGCGGGCGCGAGTTCGCCGATGTCGCTCGAACAGGCCATCACCTACACCTGGCTCGCGCAGGGGCTGCTCGTGCTGCTGCCGTGGCTGGGCGATCCCGAAGTGGCGCAGGCGGTGCGCACCGGCGCGGTCGCCTACGACCGGCTGCGGCCGGTGGACGCCTATGCGCTGTGGTTCGCGCGCAGCGCCGGATGGATCGCCGCGCGCCTGCTGCCGCGCGTGGCGCTGATGGCGGCGTTTGCAGCCGTCGCCCTGCCGCTGGCGGGGCTGGGTGCATGGGCCTGGCAGCCGCCCACGGGCGTGGCCGCGGGGGTCGCGTTCCTGGTGTCCGTCGTGCTCGCGCTGCTGCTCTCGACGGCCATGGTGATGCTGCTCAATGTGGCGATGACGGCTGCACTCAACGAGCGCGGCATCAACGCGGTGGCGACGCCCGTGGTCATCGTTTTCTCGGGCAACGTGCTGCCGCTTGCGCTGCTGCCGGATGCCTGGCAGGGCGCGCTGCTGGTGCAGCCGCTGGCCGGGCTGATGGACATTCCGGCGCGGTTGTATTTCGGGCAGCTCGCCGGCTGGAACGCGCTGGGCGGCCTGGCGCTGCAGTGCGTCTGGATCGTCGTGTGCGTCACCGCGGGTCGCTTCGCCATGCAGCGGACCATGCGCAGCCTTCAGGTCCAGGGAGGCTAGGTTGAAGCGTCGCGTTCGTCGTCATGGTGTGTGCGCAGTGCGCTCCTGGCAGGGCTGCGTTCTCGCCATCGGCAGTCATTCGCGAAGGCATGTCGCCCGTGGCTGGTGTCTGGTTCTCGTGCAGGCGCGCAAGGCGCAGCGAAAGCACTGAATGGGCACCCTTCCTCTTTTCTTCAGGCTCGTGCGCGCCTCCCTCGGCGCGCAGGCACGTTATCCCGCGTCGGCGCTGATGCTGACGCTGGGGCAGTTCCTGGGGACCGGCATCGAGGTGGTCGCCGTGTGGGCGCTGTTCCACCGTTTCGGCGAGGTGCAGGGCTGGACGCTCGGCGAGGTGGCCGTGTTCTACGGCCTGGTGAACTGCATGTTCGCCATTGCCGATGCGATGGGACGCGGCTTCGACGTGCTCGGCACCGAGTTCCTTCGCACCGGCGCCTTCGACCGCTTGTTGCTGCGCCCGCGTCCGCTGGCGCTGCAGCTCATGGGCAACGACTTCCGCATCAGCCGCGCAGGCCGGCTGCTGCAGGGCGTGGCGGTGCTGGTGTTCGGCACGGTGCATGCCGGCGTGGCGTGGACGCCCGAAGCCATGGTCATCGCGCTGTTCGCGTTGGCGGGCGGCGTGGCGCTGTTCCTCGGCATCCTCGTGCTGCAGGGCACGCTGTCGTTCTGGACGGTGGAAAGCCTGGAGATCGCCAACGTGCTGACCTACGGCGGCGTGCAGGCGGCGCAGTACCCGCTGGCGTTGTATGCGCGGTGGTTTCGCCGGGTGCTGACCTTCATCGTGCCGCTGGCCTGCGTGGCGTATTACCCGGTGCTGGCGATCCTGGGGAAGCCCGATCCGCTGGGCGCGCCGGCGTGGACCGGCTGGGTGTCGCCGCTCGCGGGCTTCGTGTTCCTCGCGGCGGCGTTCGGGGCCTGGCGCTTCGGGTTGCGCCGCTATGCGTCCACGGGAAGCTGAGCCAGGCGCTCAGCCGATCAGGAACCGCACGCGGTAACGCAACGTGCGCGTGCGCCTGGCGCCGCCCAGTTCCTCGAAGTTGTCGTCGCCGCCCATCGATGCGGCGGCGCCACCGGCCGCTGCCCATGAATGGTCGCCATAGGCGCCTGAGCCTTGCGCCTGCGAGCCCAGCTCCTCGACCTGCGCAATCGCGCCCAGCGTGACGCCGGCTTCTTCCGCCAGGACCAGGGCCTTGCCGCGTGCCTGTCGGATGGCCGCGGTGCGTGCCGCGGCCTCGGCGCCTTCCGGCGCCTCGAAGCGCGGCTGCTGCATCTCGACGCTCATCGTGTAGCGCGCGTTCGTGAACAGCGGTTCCAGCGCATCGAGCGCCCGATAGAGGCGCCGCACGTCCCGGCATGCGATCAGCACGCGGTGCGCGACTTCCTGGCCGACGCTCCGTTTCATGTACCAGGGCTGCCAGGCATCGCGCCCGCCTTCGGAGATCTCGTCGTGCGTGAGCCCGGACTCCCTCAGCGTGCGGATCGCGTCGTTGCGCAGGCTGGTCGCTTCCACCAGCGCCACTTCGGTCTTCGATGCCTTGACGGTGATCGTCAGCGTGGCTCGCTGCTCGACCACTGTTTCGATCAGGTCGCCCTGGCCGGCGACCTGGATGTAGGTTTCCATCAGTGCTCAGCCCGCGCTCTGCAGCGCCAGCCCCGCGTGCTCGCGCAGCGGATGGAAGTGGATCTTCGGAAAACGCTCCTGCGCCAGCCGCACGTCGTACGGCGACGTGCACAGGAAGGCCAGCGTGTCGGCCGCGTCCTTGGCCATGCGCACCGGGTAGGCATTGACGAACTCGCGCAGCTCGGCCGGGGTGTCGGCGGTGATCCAGCGCGCGCCGGTGTACTGGCAGCCTTCGAGGCGCACGTCGGCGTCGTACTCGGCCTTCAGGCGGTGCTGCACCACTTCGAACTGCAACTGGCCGACCGCGCCCAGCAGCATCGGCCCACCGACTTCGGGGCGGAACACCTGGATCGCGCCCTCCTCGCCGAGTTGGGCGAGGCCCTGCTGCAGCTGCTTGGTGCGCAGCGGGTTCTTCAGGATGACAGTCATGAAGAGTTCGGGCGCGAAGAAGGGCAGGCCGGTGAACTGCAGGCTCGCGCCGTCGGTGATGGTGTCGCCGAGCTGCACGCCGCCGTGCGTGGTGAAGCCGACGATGTCGCCCGCGTAGGCTTCCTCGACCGCCTCGCGGCGCTGGCTCATGAAGGTCACGACGCTGGTCGGGCGCAGCTCCTTCGCGGTGCGCTGCACCTTGAGCTTCATGCCCGGCGTGTACTTGCCCGAGGCCATGCGCACGAACGCGATGCGGTCGCGGTGGTTGGCGTCCATGTTGGCCTGCACCTTGAAGACCACGCCCGCGAAGTCCTTGTCCTCGGGCTGGATCTCCTTCACCACCGGCTGGCGGTTGACCATGGTGGTGCTGGTGCGCGACTGCGGCGAGGGCGCCAGGTCGACCAGCGCGTCGAGCACTTCCATCACGCCGAAGTTGTTCACGCCGGAGCCGAAGAACACGGGCGTCTGCTTGCCGGCCAGGAAGGCTTCTCGGTCCCAGGTGGGCGAGGCGCCGGTGGCGAGTTCCATGCTTTCCATCGCGGTCTCGAAGTCGGCGCCGAAGCGCTTGACCAGGGTCTCGCGCTCGGAAAGCGGAATGGTCTCGAAGTCCTGCGGCAGCCGCTCGCTGCCCGACTCGAACACCGTCATGGCCTGCGTGCGCAGGTTCATGATGCCCCGGAAGGTCTTGCCCTGGCCCACGGGCCAGGTCATGGGCACGCAGGGCATGCCGAGCTCGCGCTCCACTTCGTCGAGGATGTCGAGAGGCTCGCGCACTTCGCGGTCCATCTTGTTGACGAAGGTGATGATGGGCGTGTCGCGCTGTCGGCAGACCTCGATGAGGCGGCGCGTCTGGGCTTCCACGCCGTTGGCCGCGTCGATCACCATGAGGGCCGAGTCGACGGCGGTGAGCACACGGTAGGTGTCTTCGGAGAAGTCCTTGTGGCCGGGCGTGTCGAGCAGGTTGATCACGTGGTCGCGGTACAGCATCTGCATGACCGACGACGCCACCGAGATGCCGCGCTGCTTCTCGATTTCCATCCAGTCGGAGGTGGCATGCCGCGAGGCCTTGCGTGCCTTCACCGAGCCGGCGATCTGGATCGCGCCGGAGAAAAGCAGCAGCTTCTCGGTCAGCGTGGTCTTGCCGGCGTCGGGGTGGGAAATGATCGCGAAGGTGCGACGGCGGCGGGTTTCGGCGAGAAAAGACAAGGTGGGCAATCTGCAGGGGGAATGCCCCGATTTTAGAAGGCCGCCCCGAACCCGGCCGCGGCAGCGCCTTCAGTGCTGCAGGATCTTCGACAGGAACTGCTGCGCGCGGTCCGAGCGCCCCTGCGGATTGCCGAAGAATTCTTCCTTCGGGCAGTCCTCGACGATGCGGCCCTGGTCCATGAAGATCACCCGGTTGGCCACCTTGCGCGCGAATCCCATCTCGTGGGTGACGCACATCATGGTCATGCCTTCGCGCGCGAGCTCGACCATCACGTCGAGCACTTCGTTGACCATCTCGGGGTCGAGCGCCGAGGTCGGCTCGTCGAACAGCATCGCCACCGGGTTCATGGCGAGCGCACGCGCGATGGCCACGCGCTGCTGCTGGCCGCCCGACAGCTGGCTGGGGAACTTGTGGGCATGCGCGCGCATGCCCACGCGCTGCAGCAGCGCCATCGCGGTGCTGCGGGCTTCGGAAGCCGGGCGCTTGAGCACCTTGACCTGCGCGATCGACAGGTTCTCCTCGATCGACAGGTGCGGAAACAGCTCGAAGTGCTGGAACACCATGCCGACGCGCGCGCGCAGCCTGTTCAGGTCGGTCTTCGGGTCGCCCACGGACACGCCGTCGACGGTGATGCGGCCCTGCTGGAACGGCTCCAGCGCGTTGACGCACTTGATGAGCGTGGACTTGCCCGAGCCCGAGGGGCCGCAGACCACCACGACCTCGCCCTTGCGGATCTCGGTGCTGCAGTCGGTCAGCACCTGGAAGGCACCGTAGCTCTTGTTCACATGGCTGATTTTGATCATGGGTCGCTCTGCTGGCGTTCAGCGTGTCAGGAGTTCGTGAAGGGTGTTGGCGACCACCTGCGTGGCCTTGCGCAGCTCGTCCAGCGGCACGCGCTCGTCGGCGCGGTGGCCGTTGGCCTCGAGCAGCGATTCGGGACCGGCGCCGTACATCACGGTGGGAATGCCGGCTTCGCTGTACAGGCGTGCGTCGGTATAGAGCGGCACGCCGATCGGCGTGACCGGCTTGCCCATGACCTCGCTGGCCTCGCGGCACACCAGCGCGGCCAGTTCGTCGGCACCGGGCGCCGGCGCGAAGGGGCGGGCCAGCAGGATCCGGCGGATTTCCACCGAGATGCCGGGCAGCGGGCGGCAGGCCGCCTCGATCACCTCGCGCAACTCGGCCTCGACCGCCTCGGGCGATTCCTCGGGCACGATGCGCCGGTCGATGCGCAGGCTCAGTGCGTCGGCCACCACGTTGGTGTTGATGCCGCCGCCGATCAGCCCCACCACCATCGTGGGGTGGGTGATGCCGGGCGTGAGCGACGGGCGGTCGGCCAGGCTGTCGCGGTAGCGGTACAGCGCGGGCAGCAGGGTGGCCGCGGCCTCGATGGCGTCGTGGCCGGTGTCGGGCCGGGCGGCATGCGCCGAGGTGCCGCGCACGACCACCTCCAGGTGCAGGCAGCCGTTGTGCGCCACCACGACGTGGTGCGAGAAGGCCGCGGACAGCACGAAGTCGGGCCGGCTCAGGCCCTTCGACAGGATCCAGCCGGGGCCGGTGACGCCGCCGGTTTCCTCGTCGTAGGTCAGGTGCAGCTCGACCGCTCCGGCCAGCCGCGTGCCCGAGGCCGCCAGGTGCTTGAGCGCGCGCATCGCGAAGGCGTAGGTGGTGAAGTCCGACTTCGACACCGCGGCGCCACGGCCATACAGCCAGCCGTCGCGCACCTCGCCGCCGTAGGGGTCGACGCTCCAGCCGGCGCCGGGCGGCACCACGTCGCCGTGCGCGTTGAGCGCCACCACCGGGCCATCGCCGAAGCGCTCGCGCACGATGAGGTTGGTCACGCTGCGCATGCCGTTCGCGGCCGCGAACTCGGCGGGCACCGCATGGCGCTCGACCTCGAAGCCCATGGCCTCGAGCAGCCGGGCGGTGAGCTCGGCGTGGGGTGCGCAGTCGCCGGGCGGATTGTCGGAGGGGCAGCGCACCAGTTCGGCGAGCGTGCGCACCTGCTCGTCGAAGTGGGCGTCGATGAATCGGCGCAGCGTGTCGCGCGCGGGGGTGGAGTCGGTCATGGCGTTCAGAGGAAGCGGTCGATGCGGAAGGGGGAGATGTCGACGTCGGTGCGGCCGTGCACGATCAGGTCGGTCACGAGGCGCGCGGTGACGGGCGCGAGCGTGTAGCCGTTGGAGGTCACTGCGTTGTAGAAGCCGGGACGGCCCGGCACCTCGCCGAGGATGGGCGCGCCGTCGATGTTCACGTTCATGCCGGCCCAGCAGCGCACCATGTGCAGCCCGCGGACGGCCGGGAGCACGTGGCCGGCCACCCAGAGGTTGCCCTCGATGCTGTCGCGCTCGGCGCGGTTCAGCCGCATGTCGGGGTTGAAGGCGGCCGTCCAGCCGCCGCCGACGATCAGGCCGCCGCTGGCCGCCTGCTTGAGACTCAGGTGGCGGTCGGCGTGCGCGACGAGGTGGTTGACCAGCGGCGGCGCGGGCTCGGTGACGATCATCTGCAGCGGTGCGCCCTTGACGGGGATCTTCACGCCCAGCATGCCGCCGATGGTGCTCGACCATGCGCCGCTCGCGTTCACGATGCGCCCGGCGTGGATGGTGCCGCGCGAGGTGCGCACCACGAAGCCCGCGCCGTCGCCCGGCAGCGCCTCGATGGACTGCACGTCGCAGCCGCGCAGCATGCGCGCGCCCTGTTGCTGCGCGCGCCGTGCCACGGCGTAGGTGGCGCGCAGCGGATTGATCTTTCCTTCCATGGGGCAGAGCTCTGCGCCCAGCAGCTCGCCGGACAGCGCGGGCGACAGGCGGCGCAGCTCGGTGCCGTCGATCACCTGCGCGTCGATGCCGTGGCTGCGTTCCAGCGCAGCCTTGGACTCGAGGAAGCGCATGCCCGCCTCGCTGTCGGCGACCATGAGGCCGCCGGTGATCTCGATCTCGAGGTCTTCGCCGCAATCGGCCTCGATCTCCTGCCACAGGCGCACCGACATGGGCCCGAGCGGCAGCGTGGCCGCGGCCGGGCCGCCGCCTTCCTGCGCCTTGGCGCCGAAGTCGAACGACAGCAACTGCACGTGCAGGCTGCCCGCATTCGCGCCGGAGGCCTGCAGGTTGATGTCGTCGCGGTCGACCACGGTGACGTCCTGTCCGGCCTTCGACAGGTAGTAGCCGAGGCAGGACCCGAGCACGCCGGCACCGATCACCAGCACGTCGGTGCGCAGGGGCTCGAAGGAGGCGTGCTCGACGGGCCGGGCCAGGTTGGGCGTGATGGCCGGCTTGTGGCCGCCCCATTCGGGCTTCTCGAAACCGAGCGCGCCGGCCGGCACCGGCTTGGCCGGGGGGCGCGGCGCGAAGTACTGCTCGACCTCGGGCGCGCGGCCGGTGATCTCGGTCAGCAGCCGGCCTGCGGTGGCGGCGCAGTAGCGCGCCTGGCAGCGGCCCATCCCGAGGCGGGTGTTGCGCTTGAGCGCAGCCAGCGTGTCGCTGCCGGCGCGAATCTGCTCGCGCACCGAGCCGAAGGTGATCTCCTCGCAGCGGCACAGCAGCGTGTCGTCGGGCACCGACGCCAGCGTGACGGGCGGTGGCGCGTAGAGCGACCACAGCGCCTGCTGGAAGCACTCGGCGCGTTTCAGCCGGGCGACCGCCTCGGCAGGTTCGGGCGCAACGAGGCCGAGATTGCGTGCCGCGGCGGTGCCGGCCAGCGTGCCGCGCGCCAGCGCGACGCGCGAGCCGCCGAGGTCGGCACCGTCGCCCACCACATAGACGCCGGGCAGGCTGGTGGCGCCGTCTTCCAGCGTGATGGTGGCGAGATGGCCGAGATGCCGCGCCGCAAGGCGGTGCGCGCAGCCGAGCATGCGGGCGAGTTCGGTGGACGGGATGAAGCCGTAGCCGAGGCACAGGGTGTCGGCGTCGAGGCGGCGCGCCGTGGCGGGCTGCGCGTTGCCCTGGGCGTCGACCTTCGCGATCTGCACGGATCGCAGGCCTTGCTGCGACGCGGTCGTGTCGCCTTCGGCCGCGACGACGGTGTGTTCCCACAGCACCGGCACGCGGTGCGCGCGCAGTTGCCGCAGGTAGCGCCAGCCGTCGCGCAGCAGGTCGGGTGCCGTGCGCGCGGCAGAAAGCAGCTCGCGCCACTGGCGCAGCGAAGGGCGTGCGGCCGACTCGAGCACCGCGACCACTTCCGCGCCGCCTGCCAGCAGCTCGGCCGCCAGCTGCAGGTTGAGCGGACCGTTGCCGGCGATCACCACGCGGCGGCCGGGTGCGACGCGGTACGCGCGGGCGAGCGTCTGGCCGGCACCGGTGGTCATGACGCCAGGCAGCGTCCAGCCCGGGAACGGCACGGGACGCTCGTAGGCGCCAGGCGCGATCACCAGCTTGCGGCATTCGATGACATGGGCGCGCCCGTCGATGAGCGCAGCAACCTCGCGCGGCGAGAAGGCGGCCCAGACCTGCGCGCCCTGCGAGACGGCGACGCCCGCGGCGCGCACTTCCTGCTCGAGCGCCAGCCCTTGCGCGAATTGCCTGTCCGCGGGCGTGGCGGATCGGTGCGAAGGCGCCAGCGGCTTGTAGAACTGGCCGCCCGACTCGATCCGTTCATCGAGCACGAGCACCGTGGCACCGGCCTGGCGCGCGGCCAGTGCCGCTGAAAGGCCGGCGGGGCCGGCGCCGACCACCAGCACGTCGACCTGCAGCCGCGCCGGTTCGCCGGCCGGAGCCGGGGCGAGCGGCCGCAGCGGATCTTCCGGCGTACCGGCGGGCTGGGTGGAACGCACCTGCTGGCCGTCGCCCACCTTCGTGAGGCAGGCGCGCTGGCTGGTTCGTCCGTCGACGGTGACGAGGCAGTCGAAGCAGGCGCCCATGCCGCAATAAAGACCGCGGCGCTCGCCGCCGCGGGTGTGGCGCATTTCCTTGATGCCGCCGGCCGCGAGCGCTGCCGCGATGGTCTCGCCTTCCAGCCCGTCGACGGGCTTGCCGTCGTACCAGAAGCGCACGGGGCGCCCGGCCGGGGTGATGGAAGGATGGGTCAGTCTGGCGCTCATGGGCAGTGCGGAGGAAAACGGAAAACCACGTTGACGCGTTGATGTGTATACGTATACTACACGTATACATATACTTCGTCATCCGAATTTTCCGAGGACTTGCCCCATGACAGCGTTCCGCGGCACCTATACGGTGCTCATCACCCCCATGACCGCCGATGGCCTGCACGTCGATGTGCCCGCTTTGAAGAAGCTGGTCAACTGGCAGATCGAGGAGGGAATCCACGGGCTGATTCCGATGGGCAGCACCGGGGAATTCCTGTCGCTGACGCCGGACGAGCGCCAGTTGGTGATCGAGACCTGTGTGAGCACGGCAGCAAAACGCGTGCCCGTGTTGATCGGCACCGGTGCGGAGTGGACCGACGAGTGCGTGCGGCTGAGCCGCGAGGCCGAGACCATGGGCGCCGACGGCGTCATGATCATTCCGCCGTTCTACAGCACGCCCACCGACGACGAACTGTTCGCGCACTACCGCAAGGTGGGCGAGTCGATCGGCATTCCGATCATGGTCTACAACAACCCGGCCACCGCCAACGTCGACCTCAAGCCCGAGCTGGTGGCGCGCCTGTCGCGCATCGACAACTGCAAGTACATCAAGGAGTCGACGCTCGAGGTCACCCGGGTGCGCGACATCATCGAGCTGTGCGGCGACCGCATGACGGTGTTCGCCGGCATCCTGGGCTACGAATCGTTCTGGCTCGGCGCGCAGGGCTGGGTCGCGGTGTGCTCCAACCTTATTCCGAAGATGTCGGCGCGCCTGTTCGAGCTGGTGGCCGACGAGCGCGACATGCCCGCCGCGCTCGCGCTCTACAAGAAGATGCTGCCGATCGTGCGCTGGGTCGGCGGCCACCGTTACGTGGCCGCCTCCAAGGACGGCCTCACGATGATGGGCCTGCCGGTGGGCAAGCCTCGCGCGCCGCGCCTGCCCCTGCCCGATGCCGATGCCGCGGACCTGCGCCGCGAACTCGCCCGCCTCGAGCTGCTCGACTCGATCCGCGCCTGAGCGCCGCCATCCGCCTTTCCGTTTCCATTTCGTCGCCTCGTTCATTCCCTGAAGGACTCATCATGAAACTGCTCCCCGCTATCGCGTCGGCAACGGCACTCTTCATCTTCTGCACGGGCGCTGCGAACGCGCAGGCCTGCAAGTCGCCGGTGCCCGATTCGGCACTCGTCAAGAAGGGCACGTTGACCATGTCGGTCAATCCGACCCTGCCGCCGATGCAGTTCGTCGACCAGAGCGGCGCGCTCAAGGGCATGCGCGTGGAGCTCGGCGAGGCCATTGCCAAGCGCCTGTGCCTCACGCCCGAGTACGTGCGCATCGAGTTCTCGGCCATGATCCCGGGCCTGCAGGCCGGCCGCTGGGACGTCATCAACACCGGCATCTTCTTCACCGACGAGCGCGCCAAGCTGATGCAGATGCTCATCTACGAAGACCAGGCGATCAGCATCAGCACCGCCAAGGGCAACCCGCTGAAGATCACCAAGCCGGAAGACCTGTCGGGCAAGAGCATCGGCGTGGAACTCGGCGGCTTCGAGGAACGCAAGGCGCGCGAACTCGACAAGCAGCTCACCGACAAGGGCATGAAGGGCATGACCATCCGCACCTTCGAGAACTTCGCCATGGCCTTCCAGTCGCTGCGCGCGGGCCAGGTCGACGTCGCCCTGTCGATCGACTCGACCGGCGCCGAATACCAGAAGCGCGGCGACTTCGACCGCGTGCTGCACGGCCTGTTCCCGACGCCGGTCGCGCTCGCGGCGCGCAACAAGGACCTGGCCGCGGCAATGGCCAAGGCCATGAACGACATGAAGGCCGACGGCAGCTTCCAGAAGCTGTTCGACCAGTACGGCGTGAAGGCCGTCGACGGCGCAGTGAGCGTCAAGGGCCCGGCGGGCTGAGCCGCGCCGCCACCCTCATCGAGTACACGAAGGAACATTCATGGGACAAGGCTGGAGCTGGTCGGGGTTCATCGACTATCTGTTCAATCCGTACATCCTCAGCGGGGCGGTCACCACGCTGTGGCTCACGCTCGCGGCGATCGCGGGCGGGCTGGTCGTGGGCTGTGCGCTGGCGCTGGCCCGCCTGTCGAGCCATCGCTGGCTGGCTGCGCCCGCGCACTTCTACATCTGGGTGTTCCGCGGCACGCCGCTGCTGGTGCAGCTCATCATCATCTACACCGGGCTGCCGCAGCTCGGGCTGAAGCTGTCGGTGATCGAGTCGGCGCTGCTGGGGCTGATCCTCAACGAAGCCGCCTACCTGGCGGAAATCGTGCGCGGCGGCATCCAGTCGATCTCGGCCGGCCAGACCAACGCGGCGCGCGCGGTCGGCTTCAGCAGCGCCCAGACCATGCGCTACATCGTGATGCCGCAGGCCATGCGCCTGATCGTGCCGACGCTGGGCAACAGCATCAACGGCCTGCTCAAGACCACGTCGATCACCTCGGTGATCTCGATGGAGGAACTGCTGCGCCGCACCCAGGTGCTGATCCAGGAGAAGTTCATGGTGCTCGAGCTGTTCATCGTCGCGGCCATCTACTACCTGCTGATGACCACGGCCTGGGACTTCATCCAGCGCCGCATCGAGCGCCACTACGGCCGTGCCTACGGCAACGCGAGCGCGCCGGCCGTGCCCGCGGAACCTGCGCTCGAGCAGCGCTGAAGGAAAGCCCCATGAGCACCTACGACCTGATCCTGCGCAACGCCGACATCGCCACCGCGGGCGACCGCTACACCGCCGACATCGGCGTGCGCGGCGGGCGAATCTGCGCCATTGCGCAAGGCCTCGACGCGAGCGCCGACCGCGAGATCGATGCACGCGGCCGGCTGGTCACGCCCGGCGGCGTGGACGGCCACTGCCACTTCGACCAGCCCACCAGCGACGGCTCGCGCTTCGCGGACGACTTCCTCACCGGCACGCGCTCCGCGGCCTGCGGCGGCACCACCACCGTGCTGCCCTTCGCCGCGCAGCAGAAGGGCCACAGCATCCAGGAGGCGGTGGACGACTACCACCGCCGCGCCGAGGGCAAGGCCGTGATCGACTACGCCTTCCACCTGATCGTGGCCGATGCCACGCGCGACGTGACGCAGCGCGAGCTGCCCGCTCTGATCGAGAAGGGCTATACCTCCTTCAAGATCTACATGACCTACGACGACCTGAAGCTGGACGACCGCCAGATCATCGAGGTGCTGGCCACCGCGCGGCGCCACGGCGCGATGACGATGATCCACGCCGAAAACAGCGACTGCATCGCCTGGCTCACCGAGCAGCTGCTCGACGCCGGCCTCACCGCGCCGCGCTACCACAGCAGCTCGCGGCCGATGGCGGTCGAGCGCGAGGCCACGCACCGCGCCATCGCACTGGCGGAACTCATCGACACGCCGATCCTGATCGTGCACGTGTCGGGCCGCGAGGCCGTCGAGCAGATCCACTGGGCGCGCGGCCGCGGACTGCCGATCCATGCGGAGACCTGCCCGCAATACCTGTTCCTGAGCGCCGAGGACCTGGGCATCGACCCGGACGATCCGATGCACGGCGCGCGCTGCATCTGCAGCCCGCCGCCGCGCGACAAGGCGAACCAGCAGTTCATCTGGAACGGGCTGTCGAGCGGGCTCTTCACCATCTTCTCGTCCGACCACGCACCGTTCAACATGGGCGGCAGCGACGGCAAGCGCGTGGCCGGTGACGAGGCCTCGTTCGACCGCATCCCCAACGGCATTCCCGGCGTGGAAACCCGCCTGCCGCTGCTCATGAGCGAGGGCGTGCTCCAGGGGCGCATCGACATCCACCGTTTCGTCGAACTCACCGCCACCAACCCGGCGCGCCTGTACGGCCTGTACCCGCGCAAGGGCACCATCGCGGTGGGCAGTGACGCCGACTTCGTGGTGTGGGACGTGTTCGCCAAGGGGCAGGAGAAGCGCCTCACCAACGACATGCTCCACCACGCCGTCGACTACACGCCGTACGAAGGCATGGCGCTGCGCGCCTGGCCGGGCATCACCGTCTCGCGTGGTCGCGTGGTGTGGGAAGACGGCGAATTCCTGGCCGAACCCGGCTCGGGCCAGTTCCTGCCGTGCCTGCGGCCGCGCGCGCCCAACGACGGCAATCCGCTGGACAAATGGCTCTGAAGCCGCTGTGCCGCGCCTGGGTGCGGCCCTGATAAGCTCACCCGCCCTTGTGGCCCACGCCTTTCCCCGCATGCCCAGCCTTCCCAGCCCCACGCAGCCCGCCACGATCACCATCGCACCCCTGGAGGTGCGGTCCGCCAGCCTGGCCGAGCAGGCCTACGAGCGGCTGCGCACGCTCATCCTCGACCGCCAGATCTCGGCCGGCAGTCCGCTGCAGGAAGCGCGGCTGGCCGAGGACCTGCGCATCTCGCGCACGCCGATGCGCGAGGCGCTCGTGAGGCTCGCCGGCGAAGGGCTGCTGGTGCGGCGCGACGCGCGCTCGTATGCCGTCCGCGCGCTGGGCACCAAGGAATACTTCGATTGCATGCGCGCGCGCGAAGTCATCGAGTGCGAGGCCATCGCGCTGGCCGTCGGCAAGATCACCGACGCCGAGATCGAGGCGCTCGAAGTCGACATCGCCACCCTCGGCGGCGGCGAGCACAGCGAGACCGAGCACTGGCACTTCGACGACCGCTTCCACCTGATGATCGCCAAGGCCAGCGGCAACGTGGTGTTTCCGCGGCTGGTGGAAGAGCTGCGCGTCAATGCGCGGCTGTTCCGCCTGCACAGCCCGTTGCACCGGCAGCCCGAGAACCATGACGAGCACGGCGAGATCATCCGCGCGCTCCATGCGCGCGACGCGGAACGCGCCCGCGTCGCCATGCGCGACCACCTGCGCAGCCTGCAGGACGACGTGCGGCGCGCACTGACCGAGTAGCTCGCCGCGCGCCGGCCCGCTCAGGCGTCCGGGTGCCGTCCTGTGTGCGCCGCGATCGCGCCCACGATCTCCGGCCACATCGGGATCGGCAACGCATGCCCCATGTGCGGAATGCGCAGCAGCGTCGCCCCTGGAATGGCGTCGGCCACGTCGATGCCGCACACCACCGGCACCAGCGGATCGGCGTCGCCGTGGATCACCAGGGTGGGCACGCGCACTGCCGCCAGTGCCGGCTTGCGGTTGCCCGACGCCAGCACCGCCGCGAGCTGTCGCGCGACGCCCGGCGGATTGAGGCCGCGCAGGAAGACCAGTTGCGCGCGCTCGGTGTCCCGCGCCTCGTCCTGCGGAAAGGCCGAGGGCCCGCGCAGCACGCGCCACACCTTGGCGTGGTGCGGCACGTAGGCCTCGAAGGTGGTGGGCGCGGGCGAGAACAGCACGGCCAGCGCCTCGGGCGTCGGCGGCGGCAGGCCGGGCGCGCCGGTCGTCGACATGATGCTGGTGAACGACAGCATCCGGTGCGGATAGTGCACACACATCTCCTGCCCGATGGCGCCGCCCATCGAGGCGCCCACGATGTGCGCGCGGGCGATGCCGAGGGCGTCGAGCAGTCCGGCGCAGTCGGCGGCCATGTCGCGCAGGGTGTAGGGCACGTGCAGCGTCCTGCCGGCCATGGCCTGCTGCATCAGCGCCTGGATGTCGGGCACGCCGAGATGCGTGAGGTAGCTCGAGTGGCCGATGTCGCGGTTGTCGAAGCGGATCACGCGCAGCCCGCCGGCCTCGGCGAGTTGCGCGCAGAACGCGTCGTCCCACGCCACCATCTGGGCGCCGAGGCCCATCACCAGCAGCAACGGCGTCGCGTCCGGGTCGCCGAAGCTGTCCCAGGCCAGTTCCATGCCGTTGGCGTGCGTGCGCCGCTCGACGCGAGGCGGGGCCGCGCTCATGGGTGAGAGCGCCGGCTCACTTGCGCTGCAGCAGCTTGGTGACTTCGTCGACGTTGGCCTGGATGCGCTGGCGCACCACGTCGAACGCATCGGCCTGCGACTTCGCGGCCAGGTTGGCCAGTTCCTTGATGTCGTCGACCGCGCGCTGGAACGACTGGCGCCCGAGTTCGTCGAGCTTGGCCAGGTTCGCCTTCGGGTCCTTGCCCGGCATTTCCTTGGCGGCCGTCTGCCATTCGCCGATGGCCGCCTTGATCATCTCGGTCTGCCGCTGCACCACGGCCTGCAGCCCCTGGTAGGACTTCTCGTTGGCCTGCATCAGCGCCTGCAGGTCCTTGCGGCCGTTGTCGAGCAGCTTGCCGGCACTGCCCGTCAGGTCGAGGTTCTGCAGCCGGTCGGCCATGCCCTTCAGCGGATTGAGCATGTCCGCGGCGTCCGGCATCGCCTTCTTCTCGCTGGCGGTGCTGCTGGTGCTGCTGCTGCTGGAGGTGGTCTTGTGGGCGGCGGCTTTCTTGGCAGTGGCCATGGTGCGGGATCTCCTGTGTCGGGTGAACGGGTGGATGGCTGGGACCGGCCGGACGGCAGAGTCCCTCGCCACGATACGCCGCACAGGCGCGCGCGACATTGCCCCGGCGACAAAAATGCCTGCGGGATTTCCCTTGGCCGCCCGGAGATCCAGATTCGCCTGCTTTCGCCTTACATCGGTGGCGCGAAGCCGTTGCGTCCGGCCGTCACCCGCAGCGCAGTGGGCGTGCCGTTCTTCTCCTGCGCGCTGATCATCACGCGGGCGCCGGGGACCAGCAGCGCATCGGTGCCGGGGCGGAAGGTGACCACCGGCACGTCCGGCGGCACCACGACCGTCTTCTCTCCGCCCTTGTAGGTCAGCCGGAGCTGCTGCCCGCCGCGCACCGACTTCGGCGCCGCGGCCAGGTCGGCCACCGTCGCATTGGTCATGGTGCTGTCCGGCAGGAGGTCCCACGGCCGGTGGCCTTCGCCGGTGCCGCGGGCGGCCTCGGGGAACACCACCACCTCGAGCGCCTTCTGCGTGCCGTCGGGCTGCGGCATGGCGGCGGTGCCGATGAAGCTGCCGCGCTTGATGTCGGACAGCTTGATGCGGTAGACCTCCGACACCGGCATGTCGGCCGGCCGCGCCAGCGAGACGACCTCGCCGCCGCGGTCCTGCACCACGAGGGTGCCGGCGTCGACGCGGACGATGGTGCCGCGGATGCGCACCGTGTCCGCCCCCTGGGCGGCCGCGATGCCCGGCAGGGCGGCAGCGCCGGCGCACAGCACGGCTGCGGCGGCGAGCAGGGTGCGCGGAGCGCGGAAAAGGGTGTTCGGCATGGCGGTGTCGGGCTCGGGTGGAAGGTCCGGCCAATGTACGCCGGGGCGCCGGATCGTGCACACGGCCGACTTACGGGGAAATGAGCAAGGCCGCATGCCGGCGATGAGGATCGCCGCCCGGCCGGGGGCAGCACCGCGTCCCAGGCGCCAGCCAAACCCCCTGCGTTGGCGTTCGCCGGAGGGCCGTCTACAATCGCGGTTCCGAGGAGCGTTGCAGCGCCATCAGGCGTGAGGCTCGGACCACATCGCAACCACGCTCACCCGCTGTTCTCGCGGTGAGTTTTTCCCCGTACGCAGTGGCATCTTTCAAACCAGTTTTGGAGTTCTCATGAGCGCTGTTCTCAAGCCCAACCCCGTTTCGACCGCCGACCAGGCGATCGCCGACCTGTCCCTTGCCGCCTGGGGCCGCAAGGAAATCCGCATCGCCGAGACCGAGATGCCCGGCCTGATGGCCATCCGCGAAGAGTTCGCCAAGGGCCAGGCGCTCAAGGGCGCCCGCATCACCGGCTCGCTGCACATGACCATCCAGACGGCCGTGCTGATCGAGACGCTGCAAGCGCTGGGCGCCGAAGTGCGCTGGGCGTCGTGCAACATCTTCTCGACGCAGGACCACGCCGCTGCCGCCATCGCCGAAAAGGGCACCCCGGTGTTCGCCATCAAGGGCGAGTCGCTCAAGGACTACTGGGACTACACCCACGCCATCTTCGACTTCGGCCCCAAGGGTTCGAAGGGCGAAGGCCCGAACATGATCCTGGACGACGGCGGCGACGCCACGCTGCTGATGCACCTGGGCCAGCGCGCCGAGAAGGACCAGTCGGTGCTCGCCAACCCGACCAGCGAAGAAGAACGCATCCTGTTCGCCGCCATCAAGGCCAAGCTGGCCGTGGACGACACCTGGTACACCCGCAAGTCGGCCGAGATCATCGGCGTGACCGAGGAAACGACCACCGGCGTGCACCGCCTGAACGAAATGTCGGCGAAGGGCACGCTGCTGTTCCGCGCCATCAACGTGAACGACTCGGTCACCAAGAGCAAGTTCGACAACCTGTACGGCTGCCGTGAATCGCTGGTGGACGGCATCAAGCGCGCCACCGACGTGATGATCGCCGGCAAGGTGGCGCTCGTGGCCGGCTACGGCGACGTGGGCAAGGGCTCGGCCCAGGCACTGCGCGCACTGAGCGCCCAGGTGTGGGTCACCGAAATCGACCCGATCAACGCCCTGCAGGCCGCGATGGAAGGCTACAAGGTCGTGACGATGGAATACGCTGCCGACAAGGCCGACATCTTCGTGACCACCACCGGCAACAAGGACGTCATCACGCACGACACCATGGTCAAGATGAAGGACCAGGCCATCGTGTGCAACATCGGCCACTTCGACAACGAGATCGACGTCGCGTCGATCGAGAAGTACGAATGGGAAGAGATCAAGCCGCAGGTCGACCACATCACCTTCCCGGACGGCAAGAAGATCATCCTGCTGGCCAAGGGCCGCCTCGTGAACCTGGGCTGCGGCACGGGCCACCCCAGCTTCGTGATGTCGTCGTCGTTCGCCAACCAGACCATCGCCCAGATCGAGCTGTTCACCAAGCCTGATGCTTACCAGGCCGGCAAGGTCTACGTGCTGCCCAAGCACCTGGACGAGAAGGTTGCGCGCCTGCACCTGAAGAAGGTCGGCGCGATGCTCACCGAGCTGACCGACGCACAGGCCGCCTACATCGGCGTGAACAAGAACGGCCCCTACAAGCCGGACACGTACCGCTACTGATCCGCGCATGCGCGCAGATCAACTGCTGGTGGAACGCGGCCTCGCCGCGTCGCGTTCGCAGGCCGTGCGGCTCATCGCCGGCGGCATGCGCTGGCGCGACGCGGGCACGAGCGACGCGTGGCGCTCTGTCGTCAAGAACAAGGACGAAGTGCCCGAGACCGCCGAGCTCGAGCTCGACGACGCGGCCGAGGCACGCTATGTGTCGCGCGGCGGGCTGAAGCTCGAAGGGGCGCTGGCGGTGAGCGGTGTCGATCCCGCCGGCAAGCTGTGCCTCGACGTGGGCCAGTCGACGGGCGGCTTCACCGACTGCCTGCTGCAACGCGGTGCCGCGAAAGTGGTGGGCGTCGATGTCGGCCACGGGCAGCTGCATGCGAAGCTGCGCGAGGACGAGCGCGTGGTCGCCATCGAGGGCGTCAACGCGCGGGCGCTGTCGGCGGACGATCTGCAGGAAGAAGGCGAGGAGCCCTTCGAGGCCCGCTTCGACCTCATCGTCGGTGACCTGTCGTTCATTTCGCTCACGCTGGTGCTGCCGGCCGTGGTCGAGTTCCTGGCCGACGGCGGACAGTTGCTGATGCTGGTCAAGCCGCAGTTCGAGCTGCAGCCCGGCCAAGTCGGCAAGGGCGGCATCGTGCGCGACGCATCGATGTATGCGGTGGTCGAGAAGCGCCTGCACGACGCCTGCGCGGCGCTCGGGCTGAAGGTGCTGTGCTGGTTCGACAGCCCGATCGCCGGGGGCGACGGCAACCGCGAGTTTTTCATTCACGCCGTTCGTGCTGCCAAGGCGAACGACGCTTCCTAGGAGACGCACGTGCGCCTTCCGTTGAGTTTCGAATTCTTCCCGACCAAGACGCCCGAAGGCGCGGTCAAGCTGCGCGCGGCGCGCCAGCAGCTGTACGCGCGCAAGCCGCAGTTCTGCTCGGTCACGTACGGCGCGGGCGGCTCCACGCACCAGGGCACTTTCGATGCGGTTCAGGAGATCCTGTCCGAAGGCGTGGACGCGGCCAGCCACTTCTCGTGCATCGGCGCCACGCGCGCCACCGTGCGCGAGCAGCTCGCCGAGCTCAAGGCCATGGGCGTCAAGCGCCTGGTGGCGCTGCGCGGCGACCTGCCGAGCGGCTACGGCATCGGTGGCGAGTTCGTGTACGCGAGCGACCTGGTCGCCTTCATCCGTGAAGAGACCGGCCGCGACTTCCACATCGAGGTGGCGTGCTACCCCGAGATCCACCCGCAGGCCCGCTCGCCCGAAGCCGACCTGCAGGCCTTTGCGACCAAGGTGAAGGCGGGTGCCGACTCTGCGATCACGCAGTACTTCTTCAGCCCCGAGGCCTACTTCCGCTTCGTCGACGAAGCGCGCAAGCTGGGGCTCGACGCGCCGATCGTGCCGGGCATCATGCCCATCACGAGCTCGACGCAGCTCATGCGCTTCTCGGACGCCTGCGGCGCCGAGATCCCGCGCTGGATCCGCCTGCGGCTGCAGGGCTTCGGCGACGACACGGCGTCGATCAAGTCCTTCGGGCTCGACGTGGTCACGGAGCTGTGCACGCGGCTGCAGGAAGGTGGCGCGCCGGCGCTGCACTTCTACACGATGAACCAGTCGGCGGCCACGCTGGCTGTACTGGAGCGCCTCGATTGAGAGGGGGGCGTGCGGCGCTGGCGCCCGATTCGCTGCGAGTGGGGCTTCGTTTGGTCCTCGTCGCGGCCGGTTGCGCGCTTGCAGGCTGCGCGATGCCTCCGGCCGGCGACGGCAGCAAGCTCCAGCCGCTGCCACGCGCCATGGCGGTGCCGCCGGGCGCTGCACCGCGCTCGAGCGTGCCCTCTGTGCGCTATGACCTCGCGGTGTCCGGCTCGGGCGAACTGTCGCCCGACGACGGCGTGCCCGGCGACGACGGCCCGCGCGAGGTGTTCGAGCGCGGCGGTGCGTCGTGGTACGGCATCCAGTTCCATCAGCGCAAGACCGCCAGCGGCGAGCGCTTCGACATGACCGCCATGACGGCGGCCCACAAGACCCTGCCCTTCAACACGCGCGTGTGCGTGCGCAGCCTCGTCAACGGCAGCGAGGTGCTGGTTCGCATCAACGACCGCGGCCCCTATGCGCTGGGCCGTGTGATCGACCTGAGCCGCGCGGCGGCGGACCGCATCGGCCTGACCGGCCTCGGCATCAAGCAGGTGGCGCTGACGGTGGTCGACCGCGACGGCATGCGTTGCGGCGGCCTGCCGGTGGAGGCGGGCGACGCGCAGGCACCGGTGGCGGCTGCCGAATCGCCGAAACAGCGCGCGCGGGTTCAGGTTCCGGCGCGCCGCAAGGTGATCGTGCCGGCCCGTCGCCGCAAGTGAACGGGCAACGCGGCGGGGGCGAAAGGCTCAGCCGCCCGATTCGAGCGAGAAGGCGGCGTTGCGGTCCTGGCCCAGCCGTTCCACCAGCTGCGGCAGCGCATCCGCAAGCAGCGGCTTCAGCGTGTAGGGCGGGTTGATCAGGAACATGCCGCTGGCCGGCAGGCCGGGACGCTGCGTGGCGCCCGATGCCGCATCCTTGGTGATCTTGCTCGACTTGACCGTCAGCGTGGCATGCAGCCACGACTTTCCGGCCTTGGTCGCCATCGTCTTGAGGCGGCGCGGCAGGTCGTGCGCCTCGGGGCGGGGAATGATCGGATACCAGACCGCGTAGGTGCCGGTGGCGAAACGCTTGAGCGCCTCGGCCGCGAAGTCGAGCACGCGGCCGTAATCGGTCTTCATCTCGTAGCTCGGGTCCATCAGCACCAGCGCGCGCCGCGACGGCGGCGGCAGGAACTTGGTGGCGCTGCCGAAGCCGTCTTCATTGAGTACGGCGATCTGGCGGCCGGCCTCGAGCTGGGCGATGTTGGCGTTCAGCGTGCGGCCGTCGGTCGGATGCAGTTCGAACAGCTTGAGCTTGTCATGGTCGCGCAGCAGATGCTGCACGATGAACGGCGAGCCGGGGTAGACGCGTGCCCCGCCGTTGGGGTTGAAGTCGTGGATCACCTCCAGGTAGCGCGCAATGGCGTCGGCGACCGGGGTTTCAGCTTCAGGCGCTACTTTTTTGGTAGCGGACTTTGCAGCAGGGGCAGGCGCACTGGGCGCTTTCTTGCCTGAAAGAAGGCGCAGGATGCCCTCGGCCGCTTCGCCGCTGGTGCCGGCGTAGTCGCCGTCGAGGCGGTACAGGCCGGCGCCGGCGTGGGTGTCGACCACCGTGAGCGCTGCCTCTTTTTCGAGCAGATGGTCGAGGGTGGCAATCAGCACCGTGTGCTTGAGCACGTCGGCGTGGTTGCCGGCATGGAACGCGTGGCGGTAACTGAACATAGGGGGTGGATGGTAACGGTGTTGGCTGCCGCGTAGGCAAATTTGCCAGCCTGAGGCCATTCTTCATATAATCGCGGGCTTCGCAGCGTTTTTGTGGCCCCGCGGCGAAGAGGCCTCACAGCCGACATCCCACCTAAGAGATTCCCGTCAGAGGAACGCCGACCGTGGAAAAGGGCCCGCCAAACCCTCTTTTCAAGAGAAAAACTCATGACCAAAACGTTCAGCGCCAAGCCCGCTGACGTGACGCACGAGTGGTTTGTGATTGACGCGACCGACAAGGTCCTCGGACGAGTAGCCAGCGAAGTTGCTCTCCGTTTGCGCGGCAAACACAAGGCCATTTACACGCCTCACGTCGATACCGGTGACTTCATCGTCATCATCAACGCATCGCAACTCCGTGTGACCGGCGCCAAGTCGATCGACAAGGTGTACTACCGTCACTCGGGCTACCCGGGCGGTATCACGGCCACGAACTTCCGCGACATGCAGAACAAGCATCCGGGCCGCGCCCTGGAAAAGGCTGTCAAGGGCATGCTGCCCAAGGGCCCGCTCGGTTACGCAATGATCAAGAAACTCAAGGTGTACGGTGGCGCAGAGCACCCGCATACCGCCCAACAGCCCAAAGTGCTGGAACTGTAAGGAGCCTTGAGAATGATTGGTGAATGGAACAATGGCACCGGCCGTCGCAAATCCAGCGTCGCCCGCGTGTTTCTGAAAAAGGGCACCGGCAAGATCACGGTCAACGGCAAGGACATCCAAGCGTTCTTCGGCCGCGAAACCTCGATCATGATCGCGAAGCAACCCCTGGCGCTGACCAACAACCTCGAAGCTTTCGACGTAATGGTCAACGTGAACGGCGGCGGCGAATCGGGTCAGGCTGGCGCCACGCGCCACGGCATCACCCGTGCCCTGATCGACTACGACGCTTCGCTCAAGCCCGTGCTGAGCCAGGCCGGCTTCGTGACGCGCGATGCGCGTGAAGTCGAACGTAAGAAGGTCGGTCTTCACTCCGCCCGTCGTCGCAAGCAGTTCAGCAAGCGCTGATCTGTTCACTGCGAACGCAAAGCCGCCTTCGGGCGGCTTTTTCATTGCAAGTGCGTCTTCGAGCCACGGTTTTGCTGGAAGGCCCATGTTTGGGCGAATTCTTCGTTGCCAAACCGGCCTTCGACCCCACTTGCGTTGGGGTGCACACCACACCCCGCCTGCCGAAACTGCGGCATTGCAGTAGCATTGGTTCCATTGGCCGCATGTACGGCCCCAAGGAGTGATTCCCCCATGAGCGCCGTAGCCGAAAACATCCAGACCCAGATGCCAGAGCCCATCGTCTTCACCGACAGTGCGGCAGCCAAGGTCGCCGACCTGATCGCCGAAGAAGGCAATCCCGACCTCAAGCTGCGCGTGTTCGTGCAGGGTGGCGGGTGCTCCGGCTTCCAGTATGGTTTCACGTTCGACGAAATCACGAACGAAGACGACACCACCATGACCAAGAATGGCGTGTCGCTGCTGATCGACGCCATGAGCTACCAGTACCTGGTCGGCGCCGAGATCGACTACAAGGAAGACCTGCAAGGCGCCCAGTTCGTCATCAAGAACCCGAACGCCACCAGCACCTGCGGCTGCGGATCGAGCTTCTCGGCCTGATGCCTGGATGCTGCTGACCCAGCTTCCTCCCCAAAGCCGCCTCCGGGCGGCTTTTTCGTTCCCGCTTCCTTCATTTTGTCCGTGACACCGCCCATGACCGCTGCCGAGGCCGAGACCGCCGTCGACCCCGTTCGCAAAAGCCTCCTGTGGCTCGTCGCCGTCGGCTTCTTCATGCAGACGCTCGATGCCACCATCATCAACACCGCGTTGCCGGCGATGGCCGCGAGCCTCGGAGAAAGTCCGCTGCGCATGCAGTCCGTGGTCGTGGCCTACGCGCTCACCATGGCGATGCTGATCCCCGCTTCCGGCTGGATCGCCGACCGCTTCGGCACGCGCCGCATCTTCTTCGCCGCCATCGTGCTGTTCGCCGTGGGGTCCGTTCTCTGCGCGCTGTCGCACGGGCTGGGCCAACTGGTGGCGGCGCGGGTGGTTCAAGGCCTGGGCGGGGCACTGCTGCTGCCCGTGGGACGGCTGGCGCTGCTGCGCACGGTGCCGCGCGGGGAGTTCCTGCAGGCGATGAGCTTCGTGGCCATCCCTGGCCTCATCGGCCCTCTCCTGGGGCCGACGCTGGGCGGCTGGCTTGTCCAGTACGCCTCCTGGCACTGGATCTTCCTGATCAACGTGCCGGTCGGCCTCCTCGGTTGCCTGGCCACGCTCAAGTACATGCCCGACCTGCGCGGCGTGGTGCAGAAGCGCTTCGACAGCGTCGGCTACGCGATGCTGGCCTTCGGGATGGTGACGGTCTCCCTGGCGCTCGACGGCGTGTCCGAGCTGGGTCTGCGCCAGGGCGGTGTCATGGTCGTGCTGATCTTCGGTTTCGCCAGCATCGTCGCGTACTGGCTGCGCGCCTCGCGCACTCCGGAACCGCTGTTCGCGCCGTCGCTGTTCCACGTCCCGACGCTGAGCATCGGGCTGATCGGAAACCTGTTCTCGCGCCTGGGCAGCAGCTGCATGCCGTTTCTGGTGCCTCTGCTGCTGCAGGTCTCGATGGGCTATTCGCCGGTGCGCGCCGGCCTGATGATGCTGCCGATCGCGCTGGCCGGCATGGCCATGAAGCGTGTCGCCACGCCGCTGATCACGCGCTACGGCTACCGCCGCGTGCTGGTTGTCAACACGATCCTCGTCGGTTGCACCATGGCCAGCTTCGGTCTTACGGCGCCTGGCCAGCCGATGGCGTTGCACCTGGCGCAACTGCTGGCGTTCGGCGCAGTGAATTCGCTGCAATTCACCGCCATGAACACCATCACGCTGAAGGATCTCGACGGCAGCATGGCGAGCAGCGGCAACAGCCTGCTGTCGATGGTGCAGATGTTGGCGATGAGCCTGGGTGTTGCCGCCGCGGGTGCCGTGCTCGCGGGCTACAACGGCATCTTCGGTGCCGACACGGCGCTCCACACGTTGAGCGCCTTCCAGGCGACCTTTGCCAGCATGGGACTCATCACGGTGGCTTCAGCGTTGATCTTCTGGCATCTGCCCTCGGAGGCTCGCGCTGCGCACCCGGCACAGCCGGAGGTTTCAGGCCAAGGGTGAGCGGGGACGCTCAGGCAGGATAGATGGCACCCAGCACTCTCGCGCCGCGCGCGCCGGTCACGCTCGCGAGGTTGCCTGGTTCCCGCCGAATGGTCGCGCGAGCCAGCCATGCAAAAGCCGCCGCTTCGACCTGCTGGGGCGGCAGGCCATGCGCGTTCGATGCGTCCACGGTCACGCCGGGCAGCAGTGCGCGCAGGCGGCTGAGCAGGTGGCCGTTCAGTGCGCCACCGCCGCAGACGATCAGCAGTTTGCTATCGTTTCCGTAGCGTGAAACGTCCGCTGCGCAAGCGTGAGCGGTCAATTCGGTCAATGTCGCCTGCACGTCGGCCGGGTCTGTTGCCGTGGTCCCGAGCTGCGCGGCGAGCCAGGTCGGGTTGAACAGGTCGCGTCCGGTGCTCTTGGGTGGCGCCTTCGCGAAGTACGGGTCGACCAGCAACCGGGCGAGCAGTTCGGGCAGGACCTGCCCGCTTGCCGCCCATTGGCCACCGCGGTCGAAGGGCTGGCCCCGGTAGGTCTGGCACCAGTGGTCCATCAGCGCATTGCCCGGGCCGCAATCGAAACCGAGCACGATCGCGCCAGCAGGCGCGTTGGCGGGCGGCAGCAGGCTCAGGTTGGAGATGCCTCCAATGTTCAGCACGGCAACGGTTTCGTCGGGCCGCGCGAACAGGGCACTGTGGAACGCCGGCACCAGCGGCGCGCCCTGGCCGCCGGCCGCGAGATCGCGGCTGCGGAAGTCGCCGACCACGTCGATGCCGGTCAGTTCGGCCAGCAGCGAGGGGTTGTCGAGCTGGAGGGTGTAGCCGACTTCGTCGAATTCGAGCGGCCGGTGGCGCACGGTCTGGCCGTGGGCGCCGATGGCGGCGACGGCGCCGGCGTCGGTGCCGCTGTCCGCCAGCAGTTGCCGGACCACGCCGGCGTACGCGCGGGCCAGGCCGTTGCCGGCCAGTGCGGCGCGGTGAAGTTCGTTGTCGCCGGGCGTGTTCAGCGCGAGCAGTTCGCCGCGCAGCGCCACAGGAAACTGGGCCGTGGCGTAGGACTTCACCGCGATGCGGCCGTCCGAAAAATCGGCGAGCACCCCGTCCACGCCGTCGAGCGAGGTGCCCGACATCAGGCCGATGAAAAGATCGGCGGCCATCCCAGGATCAGGTCGGGGGAACGGGCCGCGCGAACTCAGTCAGCGCTGGCCTGGACGACCGAGAACGCGGCCGCCAGTTCGGTGCGCGCGCCGACGGCGATGCGTTCGAACGCAGGACGAAGGGCCGCCGTGATCGGGGCGCCACCTTCCTGCGCGATGGAGGCCGGATCCTGGTAGACGCCGCCCACGCGGAACTCGAAGTGCAGGTGAGGGCCGGTCGCCCAGCCGGTGGAGCCCACCGCGCCGATGGCCTGGCCCTGGCTGATGCTCTGGCCGGCCTTGACGTCGATGCGGCTCAGGTGCGCATACGCCGTCTGCTGGTTGTTGCGGTGGTTGATGATGATGATGTTGCCGTAGCCGTTCTGCGTACCGGCGAAATCGACCGTGCCGTCGCCGACCGATCGCACCGACGTGCCGGTGGGGGCTGCGTAGTCGATGCCGTTGTGCTGGCGCCAGCTGTTCAGGATCGGATGCATGCGCATCGCGAAGCCGCTGGACACGCGCGAGAACTCGACCGGCGTAGCCAGGTAGGCCTTGCGCAGGCTGTCGCCGTTCGGGCGGTAGTAGCTTCCCTTCTGGCCCGCGCCCGGAGGCTGGAACCAGACGGCCTGATGGATGCGGCCGTTGTTCTCGAACTCGGCCGAGAGCACGCGGCCACTGCGCAGCGCCTGTCCGTCTGCTTCGAAGGTTTCGTAGACCACGGCGAAGCGGTCGCCCTTGCGCAGGGCGCGAACGTCGACGTCGCCCGCGAAGATGTCGGCCAGCTGGCTGGCCACCGCGTCGGGGATCCGCGAGTCGTCGGTGGCGGCGAACAGCGAGGTGCGGATGGTGCCGCTCGCCAGGCGCGTGCCCGGCGTCAGCGCGTCGCGCTCGGTCGCGCCGGCAAAGCCGGTGGCCGTGCGCTCGATGACGAAACGCTTGAAGCCGCCGTCTCCGTCGGGAATCCAGCGGGCGCTGAGCTTCTTGAGCTGGTTTTCCTGCGTGGCTTCGGCGGTGACGGTGCGGCCGGCGCGGGAGAAGAGGGCGTTGCGCGCTTCCGCATTGCTGCGCACGAAGGCTGTGGCGGCCGGGTCGGTGATGCCGAGGCGCTTCAGGAGGGCCTCGGCGGTGTCGCTGGAGCGCGTGATGTCGGTGCGGAACAGCGTGAAGCTGAAGTTCTCGAGCGACTGGCTCTGGTCGGCGAACGACACGGGTGCCGTCGCTTCGAGGATCTGATGGACCGGGAGGTCGGATGCATCCGGACCCAGCGAGGCCACCGCGAGGGTGCCGGCGCTCAACAGTGTCGCGGCGATGACTGCCGTGATCTGCTTGGGATAGGTCCGGAAGGTATAGGCCACGCGAGAAGCGAGTAGCTCCTCGGCGGCAAGAATGCCGTTGATCAAACTATGAATTCCAGCTCAGGTTCTGCAAATCCGTTGCTGCAAGGCCCAGTGCGTTCGGGGCGGCAGCAGACGGTGCGGAAGAAGCGCCGCTTAGAATTCGGCGCTTGAAAAGTCGGGCTGAGTATAGCTTCGGCACCCAAAATCTCAGCCAAAAAAGCCCATGAACGCCGAATCTGTTACATCCACGGCCGTCTCGAATAGTGTAGGACGCGCGCTCGAAATCTCCCTCAGAGGTGCTGACGAACTGCTGCCGAAGGACGAATGGGTCCGCAAGTTGCAGCGTTCGGAGGCCACGGGCACGCCCCTTCGCATCAAGCTGGGCCTGGATCCGACAGCACCTGACATCCACATCGGTCACACCGTGGTGCTCAACAAGATGCGCCAGCTGCAAGATCTGGGCCATCGGGTGATTTTTCTGATAGGCGACTTCACCACCACCATCGGCGACCCGTCGGGCCGCAACAGCACCCGCCCGCCGCTGACCCGCGAGCAGATCGAGGCCAACGCCCAGACCTACTACAAGCAGGCCAGCCTGGTGCTGGACCCCGAGAAGACCGAAATCCGCTACAACTCCGAGTGGAGTGACCCGCTGGGCGCACGCGGCATGATCCAGCTGGCTGCCAAGTACACGGTGGCCCGCATGATGGAGCGCGACGACTTCACCAAGCGATTCAAGGCGGGGCAGTCGATTTCGGTGCATGAGTTCCTGTATCCGCTGATGCAGGGCTACGACTCGGTGGCGCTCAAGAGCGACCTCGAGCTGGGCGGGACCGACCAGAAGTTCAACCTGCTCGTCGGCCGGCATCTTCAGCAGGAATATGGCCAGGAGCCGCAGTGCATCCTCACTATGCCGCTGCTGGAAGGTCTTGACGGCGTCGAGAAGATGTCGAAGAGCAAGAACAACTACATCGGCATCAGCGAAGACGCCAACTCCATGTTCGCCAAGGTGCTGTCGATCTCCGACGACCTGATGTGGCGCTGGTACACGCTGCTGAGCTTCCAGTCGCTGGAGCAGATCGCGGCGCTGAAGGCCGAGATCGCCGGCGGCCGCAACCCGAAGGACGCGAAAGTCGCACTGGCCAAGGAAATCACCGCCCGCTTCCACAGCGCGGCAGCGGCGGATGCCGCCGAGCTGGATTTCATCAATCGCAGCAAGGGCGGCGTGCCGGACGAGATTCCCGAGGTGTCGCTGTCGGGTGCGCCGCTGGGTATCGGTCAATTGCTCAAGCAGGCCAACCTGGCGTCGTCGTCGGGTGAAGGCAACCGCCTGATCGACGGCGGTGGCGTGCGCGTGGATTCGGCCGTGGTCAGCGACAAGGCGCTGAAGCTGCCCGCAGGCAGCTACGTGGTGCAGGTCGGCAAGCGCAAGTTCGCGCGCGTCACGCTGAGCTGACGACCCGGCCGGCTGGCCGGGCGCCCGGTCAGCGAACCTCGATGGTCACGCGCCGGTTGCGCGGCTCGTCGACTTCGTCGGCCGTCGGCACGGCCAGTTCGCGCTCGCCGCGGCCCACGGCCTCGATCCGCCTGGCCGGGAACTGGCGCTCCACGAAGAGTTGCGCGACTTCCTGCGCGCGGCGTCGCGACAACTGGTCGTTCTGTTCGCCGTTGCCCTTGGTGTCGGTGTGGCCGGTCACCACGATGTCGCTGCCGCTGCGCGCCAGGGCGGTCGCCAGCGCCTCGTTCATGATCTGCTGCGACGCCGGCGTGAGTGTGGTGCCGCCGAGTTCGAAATACACCGTGTATCGCTGGGGCGGCGGCGGACGCATGTCGAACAGCGGCTTGTTCTCGGCCTGCACCTTGGCCGGATCGGCCTGGTCGACCACCGGGGCGCCGCGCGCACCCACCGGAGCCGTGGCTCGCTGGTAGGGCTGCGACAGCACCTCTTCGCCGTCCTTGGCGCGAACCACCACGGCCGATGGTTTGCCGTCGGCCTGCGGCAACAGCACCACCCGTGTGCCGGGCGTGGAGCAGGCCGCAAGCAGGGCGGCCATGAGCGCTGCAGCCAGGAGGGAACCGATGCGGGATGTGGTCTTCATGGCTGGCCGTCCGCTTGCACGATGAAGTCGGTACCGCGAATGCCGATGGTCGCGGTCTGCGTTTCGACCCGCACTGCGTCCGGGTTCGTCTTGCCGATGAGGCCGGTGATCATGCGCATCGAGCCGCGCAGCAGCGACACCAGCATGCCGCCTTCGTGCGTCGTGCCATCGAAGTGGAATTCCTTCAGGTCCAGCCGCGACGACGGACCGACCACCAGCGTGGTGTCGTCGCGCAGCACGACGGAGGCCGACGAGTCGGGGCCGGTCACGATGCGGTCGACGGCGCCGAGTGCGTCGCCGGGGCTCGCAGTGCGCGTGGCGCCCGAGCCGTTGAGCAATTGCACATTGCCGCGCACCGCCTTCACGAAGCCGGCCTGGAGATCAGGCTTGGCCGAGGTTGCCGGCGCAGCCGCGGCGGGCATCACAGCCGCGGGGGGCGTGGACGGCGCCGGGACTGCAGTGGTCGGGGTCTGGGCTTGCGCCAGCGTGGCCGAGCCCACAATGGCGAGGCCGTAGAAGGCGGTCGATAGTTTGTTCATCATCCGATGGGACTGTGCGCTAAGAATGTTCTGGAATAGTCAAAAATGCTAATCCAAAGGCGTTACATGTGGACACGCAGCTGATAATTCAGTCAATTCCTGCGGCCTTTTACCGCCTTTAGCGTGGGCATGCGCCCGATATTGGACCGATTTCGCATGACGTTCACCCCCAAGACGCTGCTTCGTGTCTCCGTCGCGGTTGCGCTCATCACCATCCTGCTCAAGGGCTATGCCGGCTATTTGACCCATTCGATGGGCCTGATCTCGGACGCCATGGAGTCCTTCGTCAATCTTGCCAGCGCGATGTTCGCACTGGCGATGGTGACCATCGCCGAGCGCCCAGCCGACGACGACCATCCCTATGGCCACCACAAGGCCGAGTATTTCTCCTCCGGCTTCGAAGGCATCCTGATCGTCGGCGCCGCCGTCGCCATCCTCTGGGTCTCGGTGCACCGCCTGCTGTCGCCGCAGCCGCTCGAGCAGTTGGGCTGGGGGCTGACGCTGTCGGTGGTGAGCTCGGGCTTCAACGCCGGCCTGGCGTTCCTGCTCTTCCGAGCGGCGCGCGTGCACCGGTCGATCGCGCTGGAGGCCGATGGGCGCCACCTCATGACGGACGTCTGGACCTCAGCCGCCGTCGTCGTAGGCATCGTCGGCGTGCAACTGAGCGGCTGGCTCTGGCTCGACCCGCTGCTGGCCATCGGCGTGGCGCTCAACATCGTGCGCGAGGGCGTCAAGCTGGTGTGGCGTTCGTCGCAGGGACTGATGGATGAAGCGGTCGACCCGCAGACCCTTGCCACCGTGCGCGCCACCATCGACGCCTTCGCCGCGCGCATGCCCGAGGGCCGGCAACTGCGCTTCGACGACATGGTGACCCGCAGCGCCGGCCAGCGCCGTTTCGCCGACCTGCACATGCACGTGCCCGGCGAGTGGACGCTGCAGCATGCCGCCGACATGCGCGACGACCTCGAGAAGTCGCTCATGAACGCCGTGCCCGGCCTGCGCGTCACCATCCAGCTGCTGCCTCTCACCATGGAAGCCCGCGCCACTCAGGCCGGCGAACACCAACCCCTATGAAAGCCGTACTCCAACGCGTGGCGCATGCGCGCGTCGACATTTCCGGGCGCACCGTCGGCGCCATCGATGCAGGCCTGCTGGTGCTCCTGTGCGCCGAGCGCGGCGACGTCGACGCGCTGGCCGACCGCATGCTCGCCAAGATCCTCAAGCTGCGCATCTTTTCCGACGACGCCGGCAAGATGAACCGCAGCGTGCAGGACATCGGTGGCGGCCTGCTGGTGGTGAGCCAGTTCACGCTGGCGGCCGACGTGAGCGGCGGCAACCGCCCGAGCTTCACCCAGGCCGCGCCGCCCGACGAGGGCCGGCGCCTCTACGAATACTTCGTGGCGCAGGCACGCGCCGCACACCCCGTGGTGGCCACGGGCGAGTTCGGCGCTGACATGAAGGTGCACCTGCTGAACGACGGGCCGGTCACGATCCCGCTGCAGATGACGGCGTAGCCGCCGCGGCGCGCGCTACTTGCCGTAGGGGCTGCGGATGCCCATCTCCGCGAGGATCTCGATCTCGTAGGCCTCCATTTCGTCGGCGTCGGCCTCGCTGGTCTCGTGGTCCCAGCCCTGTGCATGGAGCGTGCCGTGCACGAGCAGGTGGGCGTAGTGGTCCGCCAGCGTCTTGCGGTTCTCCTTCGCCTCGCGTGCCACCACCGGGGCGCACAGCACCAGGTCGGCCATGGCCACCGGGGATTGCGCATAGTCGAAGGTCAGCACGTTGGTCGCGTAGTCCTTGCCGCGGAATTCGCGGTTGAGGCGTTGGCCTTCCTCGGCGTCGACGATTCGCACGGTGATCTCGCCGTCGATGTCCAGCGCGTGGCGGATCCAGCGCGTCACGCTGTGGCGGGGCAGGGCGGCGCGATGGCGCTCCACGCCCTTGAAGCGGCCGAACTGCAGCGAGAGCGACAGCGCCGGAAGCCGGGATGCGGCCATGTCAGTGGCCCCCCGCGCGCTTGCGCTGCCCGTCGTAGGCGTCGACGATCTTCGCCACCAGCGGGTGGCGCACCACGTCGGCACTCGTGAAGTGCGTCATGGCGATGCCGTTCACCCGCTTGAGCACCCGCTCGGCGTCGATGAGGCCGCTCAGCTGGTTCTTCGGCAGGTCGATCTGGCTCACGTCGCCCGTGACCACAGCGCGCGCACCGAAGCCGATGCGCGTGAGGAACATCTTCATCTGCTCGGGCGTGGTGTTCTGGGCCTCGTCGAGGATCACGAAGGCGTTGTTCAGGGTGCGCCCGCGCATGAATGCCAGCGGCGCGATTTCCAGTGCGTTGCGCTCGAAGGCCTTCTGCACCTTCTCGAAGCCCATCAGGTCGTAGAGCGCGTCGTACAGCGGGCGCAGGTACGGGTCGACCTTCTGCGTCAGGTCGCCGGGCAGGAAGCCCAGCCGCTCGCCCGCTTCAACGGCCGGCCGCGTCAGCACGATGCGCTGCACCGCGGCGCGCTCCAGCGCATCGACCGCGCAGGCCACCGCCAGGTAGGTCTTGCCGGTGCCGGCCGGGCCGATGCCGAAGGTGATGTCGTGCTTGGCGATGTTGTCCAGGTAGGTGGCCTGCGTGGGCGTGCGCGCGCGCAGGTCGGCGCGGCGCGTGACCAGCATCGCCGCGTCCTCGTCGCCGTCGAGCATCGAACCGTCGCCAGCCAGCGTGAGCTGCACGACGGCCGCGTCGATCGGGCGCTGCGCGATCTCGTAGAGCGCCTGCAGCACGTCCATGGCGCGCTGCGCCGTGCCTTTGGGGCCGTCGACCTTGAACTGTTCGTGGCGGTGGGCGATCTTCACGCCCAGGGCTTCCTCGATGCGGCGCAGGTGGGCGTCCAGCGGGCCGCACAGGTGGCCGAGGCGCGAGTTGTTCAGTGGGGTGAAGGTGTGTCGCAGAATCACGCCGGACATTTCAAGGAAAAAGGGCACCCATGATAGGCAAACTGACCGGCATCCTCGCGGAGCGCAATCCGCCGCAGGTGGTCGTGGACTGCAACGGCGTCGGCTACGAGGTCGACGTGCCGATGAGCACGTTCTACAACCTGCCGAACGTCGGCACCAAGGTTTCGCTGCTCACGCACTTCGTCGTGCGCGAGGACGCACAGATTCTCTACGGCTTCGGCACCGCCGAGGAGCGCGCGGCTTTCCGCCAGCTCATCAAGATCACCGGCGTGGGCCCGCGCACCGCGCTGGGCCTGCTGTCGGGCATGAGTGTGGGCGAGCTCTCGCAGGCGATCACGACGCAGGAGCTGGGCCGGCTCGTGAAGATTCCCGGCATCGGCAAGAAGACGGCCGAACGGCTGCTGCTGGAGCTCAAGGGCAAGCTCGGCGCCGACATCGGCCTGCCGGCGCACGCCGCCTCCGACGCGCAGGCCGACATCCTGCAGGCGCTGGTCGCGCTGGGTTACAGCGACAAGGAAGCCGCGCTCGCGCTCAAGGCGCTGCCCAAGGACGCGACAGTGAGCGAGGGCATCAAGATGGCGCTGAAGTCGCTGGCCAAGTAACAAGAACGCAGAGACGGAAAGGGCCGCGCGGACATGCCGAACTGCGACTTCTACGCCACGCCCGAGGACCATGAAGGCCTGCTCGCGTGGCTGCTGGCCGAGGGCACCTGCGAGATCCACGAACTGGCCTCCGACTTCGGGCAGCCGCTCAGGCGCTTCCATTCGGCCACCGAGGTGCTCGCCCAGTTCGAGCGGCGCTACCCCCATGGCGGGAAGCGGAATGCCGTTCACCTGCAGCTCTACGTGCAGGGGGCGGGTCCGCCGTTCGTGCCGCGGCGCGTGTCACTCGACCCGGAGGCCTGCGACGGCGCCACCTTTCGCTACAACGCCGACGGCTGGGGCCTCGTGCAGCTCTATCTGGGCGCGCTGCCCGAAGGCAGGACGCGCCTCGAGAATTCGCACACCAACCACAACTCCCCGAAGCGGGCGCAGGCATGGTCGGCCACCTTGCCAGAAATGGGCGATGTCGACGCCTGGGACTTCGCCAGGATCACTGCGTTCTCGTCGCGGCTGAACCGCGAGATCCGCAAGCGGAGCGTGGCGAAGATCGGCGGTCGCCCCTTGCTGCCGGGCGCACTCGCGCTGTGGAACGCCGGGGTGGCCATGGGCCCGTGGAATCCCGGCGAGCACGCGTTGCAGGAAAAGCCCCCCGCCTGACGTCTTCCCGCATCGCAGCGGCGGCTTCAGGGATGGATCTTCTCTCCCTTGACCAGCATCTCGACGAACTGCGCGATGCGGCGCGCGCGGGTCTCGGGCTTCTTCGCGCTCTGCGTGCGGAACAGAATCGCGAAGCGGTTGCGCGAGTCGAGCGTGGCGAAGAACTTCGCGGCCTTCTTGTTGGCGTGGAGCGCGGCCTGCAGGTCGGGCGGCACGGTGGCTGCGGCGACGCCCTCGTAGGCCGCGTCCCAGCGACCGTCGGCCTTCGCGCGTTCGATCTCGGCATGGCCGGCCGGTTGCATGCGGCCTTCCTCGATGAGCTTCAGCACCTTGGCGCGGTTGATCTGCGACCAGATGCTGCGCCTGGTGCGCGGCGTGAAGCGCTGCTGGAAATACTGCGCGTCGTCGCTCCTGCGCTGGCCGTCGATCCAGCCCCAGCACAGCGCTTCTTCGAGAGCCCCGGCGTAGTCGATGGAGGCGATGCCGCTGTCCTTCTTCGCGATGCGAAGCCACACGCCGGCGGCGCTGGCGTGGTGGCGCTTGAGCCAGCGTGCCCACGAGTCCGCGTTGGTGCACTCGACGGGCGTGTCGTGCACGACGCGCTCTTCTGCCTGGCTCACGGCACCCACCAATAGCGCAGCGCGTGGAAGTAGATGGGCGCCGCGAAGATCACCGAGTCGAGCCGGTCGAGCATGCCGCCGTGGCCCTCGATCATCGAACCCCAGTCCTTCACGCCGCGGTCGCGCTTGATGGCGGACATGACCAGTCCGCCGAAGAAGCCCATCAGGCAGATGGTGAGCGACATCAGGGCCGCCTGCCAGGGATTGAAGGGCGTGGCCCAGTACAGCGCGGCGCCCAGCGCGGTGGCGCTGGCCACGCCGCCGATCAGGCCTTCCCAGGTCTTGGAGGGCGACAGCTCGGGCGCCACCTTGCGCTTGCCGAACAGCTTGCCCCACACGTACTGCAGCACATCGCTGCCCTGCACCACGATCACCAGGAACGCGATCAGCAGCAGGTTGCGGCCCTCGAAACCCGGGATCTGCAGCGTGAGCAGCGCCGGCACGTGGCTGATGCAGAACACGCACACCATCAGGCCCCACTGGATCTTGGAGGTGCGCTCCAGAAAGCGCTGCGTGTCGCCGCCCACGGCCGCCAGGATCGGCAGGATCAGGAAGGCATACACAGGGATGTAGATGGAATACAGCCCGTACCACTCGATCCAGATCAGGAAGTACTGCCCGGGCAGTGCCACGAAGAAGGCCAGCGCGATCGCGCCGTGGTCGCCGCGGCGCGTGTAGGCCAGGCTGATGAACTCGCGCAGCGCATAGAACGAGATCAGGTAGAACAGCACGATCACGCCGCCCTTGCCGAAGGCGAAGGCGATGCCGATGACCGCCACCATCACCCACCAGGCATTGACACGCGAGTTGAGGTTGTCGATCACCGAGTGGGGCTGGCCGTGCGCCACGCGCCACTTCAGCAGCGCGCCGATGGCCGATGCCAGCACGAGCACGCCGAAGACGCCGCCGAACAGCTTGAAGGTGGTCCAGGCGAAGGGAGATAGTTCCATGTCAGCTTCTTGTTGGAATTGTTTGCGGAACACCGCGGAACCGGATTTGCCGGGCTGCTGGTGTTGCCCCCTGCAAGGGGA
The DNA here is from genome assembly GCF_902712855.1 of Variovorax paradoxus. Lineage (NCBI taxonomy): Bacteria > Pseudomonadati > Pseudomonadota > Betaproteobacteria > Burkholderiales > Comamonadaceae > Variovorax > Variovorax paradoxus. The sequence continues at coordinate 5,323,345 of NZ_LR743507.1, read as the reverse complement.
GTGGAGAAGCGACACGCAGTGCGCGCAGCCTGGGGGTGGACCTCATACCCGGTCGTACTCGGGCCGCAGGTCCAGCATGGCCGCGCGCGCGCGGGCGAGGAACGACACCTTGTCCTCCCCCTCGGCGAGAACGAGCGGCGTGCCGAAACGCACCGTGCAGGCCAGCGGGATCGGCACCAGCACGCCCTTGGGCAGCACCCGCTTGAGGTTCTCGATCCACACCGGCACCAGCCGCACGTGCGGGCAGGCGCGCGCCAGGTGGAACAGCCCGCTCTTCAGCGGCAGCAGGATGTCGTCGCCGATGTTGCGCGTGCCCTCGGGGAACATGATGAGCGAATCGCCGCCTTCCAGCGCCTCCTTCATCTGGTCGACCGGGTTGCCGCCCTGGCCCGAGCCGTCGCGCCGGATCATCAGCGCATTGAACACGTCGTGGCCGATGAAGCTGCGCAGCTTCGAGGCTTCCCAGTAGTCCTGCCCGGCCACCGGCCGCGTGAGCGCGCGCAGGTCGGGCGGCAGCGTGGCCCACAGCAGCACGAAGTCGCCGTGGCTGGTGTGGTTGGCGAAGTACAGCGTCTGCTCGGCCTTCGGCGTGGTGCCCGACCAGATGGCGCGCACGCCGGTCAGGAGACTGGCTGCGCCGATGATGAGCTTGCCCGCCACGATGGCGAGGCCGCGCCGCAGCACGGTGCTTTCGGGTTTGTCCGTCGTGTCGCTCAAAGCGTCGCCTCCGTGGCGTGCGCCTGTTTCGGTGCGCACTGCGCAACCGGCTTCGCCGGCCTGCCGGTGCGTCCGGCGAAGGGAGGGGTGGCCACATGCGGTGGGCAGGCCTGGGGGAGAGTCATGACAAGTCCTGGGTCATCAAGGCGAGGAGGAACATGGCGCTCTGGCAGGCGACCACGATGGCGTGGCGCTGCATGAGCTGGCGGGTGCCCTGCACGCGGTCGTCGAGCGCGCGCGTGGCCTGGTGTTGCGGCGGGGCGTCGCGCAGGCCGAGCGAAGACAGCGCCTTGTCGAGCGCGTCGAGCGAGGTCACGGTGCCGCGCGCGAGGCCGTCGAACAGCGACTCGTCGAAGCGCAGCCGGAATGCGAAGTAGCGCTCCAGCGCGCCCAGGATCACCACCGCGCCGAAGGCCATGGTGGGCGTGGTGGAGAGCGATCGCAACGTGAGTGCAAGCACCAGCGCGGCGATGCAGGTCAGCGCGAAGCCCCACAGGGCCAGCAGCGCGGCGGCGCGCAGCAGGCCGGCCAGCGCGGTGCAGGTGGTGCGTTCGGTGTCAGTCATGGCGGTGTACCTCCGGCAGCTTCGAAAGAGGCTTCAGGGGTTCCAGCGACGCCAGCCATGCGCCGCGCAGCACGATCTGCGGCCGGGCACGGCGCACCGCGGCCTCGGCCTGCGCGATGCCGCCAGCCGCGCCGTAGCGGCCCAGCCAGGCGATGGACGCCGCCGCGCTGCGCGAGAAGCCGAGCGCGCAGCAGACCCACACGGTAGCGCCTTCCGCGCTGTGCCGCCGGCCTTCGATCACCGCCGCCGCGCGCTGCAGCCGCACGGTGGGCGGCACCGTCAGGTCGAGCATCGGCACGCAGCGCGCGTGCGTCACGCCGGCCGGCAGCTGCAGCTCGGCGCACAGGCTCACGAGCCGGGGTTTTCCGGCGGCAAGCCATTCGGCGCGCGTCGGTCGGCGACCCAGGCGCAGGCCGGGCGCCACCTCGACGGAAGCCGGCAGCTTGCGCGTCCACAGCCAGGCATTGACGGCCGCGCCGAGCCGGTAGGGCGCGAACAGCCAGCGTGCCGCCCAGCCCATGCGGCCATGGCCGTCCATCTGGAAGCCGCGCGCACCGAAGCCGACGTAGTTGAGCGCCACCAGCGCCAGTGCCGCGGCCGGCCAGGCCAGCCACAACACGATGCCGCCACCGCTCAGCGCGGCAGCGAGGCACAGCGCTGCGCCCGCCGCATAGAAGCCGGCCAGCTTCCAGCGTTGCGCGTCGCGCGTGCGCTGCCAGGCGCGCGGCATCGACACCACGCGTTCCAGCGGCCACAGCCAGACGCAGAAGATGCCCAGCAGCGCGCCGGTCGGGATGTCGATGAAGTGGTGCTGCCACGTCGTCAGCACCGACGCGCAGATCGCGAAGGCCCACACATGCAGCACCAGCCGCGCCCACAGCGGGCGCAGGAACTGCCGGTACCAGTCCCAGAGGATCACCGCCAGCGCGATGTGCAGCGAAGGCGCCTGGTTGAACGGCTGGTCGAAGCCGCGCAGCGCGTTGAACAGGAAGGCCGGCGCGCCATCGACCGGGGGCTGGCCGAAGCTGAAGTGCAGCGGCCACAGGATGAAGCAGGTGCAGGCGACGAGCGTGGCCGTGACGAGCCGCAGCGCGTGCCGGTCGAGCGTGTGCCTGCTGCGCGCCAGGAACAGCGACAGCGCGTAGAAGACGTTGATCGTCCAGTACGGAAAGATCGTCCACGGCCAGAACGGCACATGGCGTTCCCAGCCGAAGGCCATCGACGGCACGTGGGCGCGCGTGGTGGCCCACCAGTTGGCGAAGCCGTAGGTGGAATAGAACAACGGCCCCAGCACCACCAGCCACAGGGCGGCACGCTTCCAGGGCCGTTGCGCCAGCCAGGCGGTCATCGCTCGGTGCGCACCGCCAGCGACACCGTGAAGATGCCCCACTCGTCCACCCGCTGGTCGATCTTGCGGAAGCCTGCTTCCTCGACCAGCTGGTCCATCTCGTACTGGGTGCGGCGGCGCATCACCCAGGCCTCGCCCTGGCGATGGCTGGTGAGTGCGCGCGCGATCATCTCGAGCTGCGGGTGCCACGGCTGGCCGGTGTAGACCAGGTAGCCGCGGTCTTCCACCGCGTCGCCCACGCCCGCGAGCGAGCGGCGCACCATCTCGTTGTCGGGGAACAGCTCGTACAGGCCCGACACCACGGCCAGCGTGGGCCGCGGCACGACGCTGGCGAGGCTGATGCGGTCGAAGGCATCGGCCTGCACGAACTGCGCCACGTCTTCCAGGCCCTTTTCCGCGATGAGCGCGCGGCCGTCGCGCACGTTGATGTCGCTGTAGTCGCGCAGCAGGATCGAGCTGGCCTTCACCGGGCTGGCCTGCACCGCGTCGAGCACGTAGCGGCCGTGGCCGGCGGCGATGTCCATCACGCGCACCTCGCGGTGCATCTCGGCCAGCCGCTCCATCGCGATCCGCAGCAGCTCCTCGACATGGATCTTGCGCTGGCGGATGCCGCGCCAGCCGATGGAGTTCAGGTAGGTGTTGTCGATGGCGCGGCCGATGGCCGAGCTGCCCGCCGGATGGTTGCGGTACACGTAGTCCAGCGTGCTGCCCGAGTCGAAGCCGGTCTCGTGGCCCAGCTTGATGCCCTCGGACATGGTGCCGCCCAGCTTGAGCCCGGCGCGCGTCATGGCCCAGTAGGCACCGCGTGGCGACAGCGGCGAGAGCGGCTCGGCCAGCGCGCGCGACTCGTCGGCCGTGTCGCCGCTCAGGTGCGCCTCGCGGCGGTCGACCGGCACCGCCGGCTCGTCGAAGCGCTGCAGGATGAACTCGCGGATCTGCGCCACGGCCGGTGCGCGGTCCTTCTCGCCCAGCGTGTCGTGGAAGAAGCCGGGCAGTTCGGTCCTGGTCTTCACCGCGCTGCCGAGCCGCTCGAAGAATCGGTGCTGCGGCTTGTGGTGTACCACCCAGTCGGCGCCCGAGATGAGCAGCTGCACCGGCAGCGTGATCGCGTTGGCGTCGGCCACCACGCGGTCGGCGGCCTCGTACAGCCCTAGCAGGATGTTGACCGCGATGGGCCGCGAGATGAGCGGATCGCTCTCGTAGCTCGCGATGCGCTCGGGGTCGTGCGTGAGGAACTTCGCCTTCACGTAGCTGTTGACGAAGAACAGCCCGCGCAGCTTGTGCATGAGCGCCAGGCTGGGCCGCGCGAACGGCACGTACAGCTTCACCTTGAAAGCCGGCGAGGCGAGCGTGAGGCCGCGCACCTTGGGTGCGTAGTCGTGGGCCCAGGTGGCGATCAGCACCGCGCCCACGCTCTGCGCGACCACGTGGATGTCCTGCTCGGGCACGCCGTGGACGGCGCCGATGTGCTGCACGAAGGTCTGCACGTCGCGCACCGAGGTGCCGAAGCTCGGGCTGTAGCCGCGCTGGCCGGGCGAGCGGCCGTGGCCGCGAGCGTCCCATGCGTAGAAGTCGAAGTCGGGCAGGTCCAGCTCGTCGACCAGGTGGGCCATGCGCGCGCCGTGTTCATGGCCGCGATGGAACAGAAGCACGGCGCCGCGGCGTTGCGCGCCCGTGGCGGGCCAGCGGCGGTAGAACAGCGACTCGCCGTCGTGCGTCTGGAAATGGAGCTCTTCGGCCTTGCGCGAAATGATGTCTGTCATTGAATCCCTGTGAAATCTTGTTGTGGTGTCAGGCGAGGGAGGCGGGCGCGGCCTCGGCTTCCGCCAGCGCCCGGCGGATGCGGTTGACCGTGGTCCAGGCCACCAGCACGGCCACGAGCGGCATCAGCCAGGCTGTCCAGCCCGGCAGCGGGCCGCCCAGCGCTACGTAGAGACCCAGCGCGCCGAACACGAAGGCCCGGTCGCTCTTGCCCAGCGGCCCGTCGTACCGGCGCGAGGCGCCGACCGTGGGTCCCAGCGCGCCGGCGAATTCGCTCAGGCCCGCCAGCACGATCACCGTGCCGACCCAGAAGCCGCCGAACGGCGCCACCAGCGCGAAGGGCAGGTACAGCGCGGCGTCGGAGACCACGTCGGTCAGCTCGTTGAGGAAGGCGCCCAGCCTGCTCTGCTGGTGGTGCTCGCGCGCCAGCATGCCGTCGATGGCGTTGAAGGCCATGCGCAAAAACATCCAAAGCGGGATGAGCGCGAAGGCAGCAAGGGAGGGCGCCGAGAAGAAGAGCCACAGCCCGAGCACGACCGACACGACGCATGCTGCCAGCGTCACCTGGTTGGCGGTGACGCCCATCGAGTGCAGGCGGACCACCAGCGGCCGCAGCAGGGCCTGGAAACGCGGCTTCAGTTCGTAGATCGACACGTGCTGGCTTCCCCTCGTTCGTTATATGGCCGGAGCATTCTGCCAGTGTGGCAGGCACTAAACTCGCCTTCGAAGAACCCCCTCGCAATGACCATCCAGACCGACGACTTCGCGCCCGCCCCCCAACGCGTGGTGTCCGCAGCCCCCGCCTCGCCCAACGAAGAGGCCATCGAGCGGGCCCTGCGTCCCAAGCTGCTCGACGAGTATGTCGGGCAGGCCAAGGTCCGCGAGCAACTCGAGATCTTCATCGGCGCCGCGCGCAAGCGCAAGGAAGCCCTCGACCACGTCCTGCTGTTCGGGCCGCCCGGACTGGGCAAGACCACGCTGTCGCACATCATCGCGGCCGAACTCGGCGTGAACCTGCGCCAGACCTCCGGCCCGGTGCTCGAGAAGCCCAAGGACCTCGCGGCGCTGCTGACCAACCTCGAGCCCAACGACGTGCTCTTCATCGACGAGATCCACCGGCTCAGCCCGGTCGTCGAGGAAATCCTGTACCCCGCGCTGGAGGACTACCAGATCGACATCATGATCGGCGAGGGCCCCGCGGCGCGCAGCATCAAGCTCGACCTGCAGCCCTTCACGCTGGTGGGCGCCACCACCCGTGCCGGCATGCTGACCAACCCGCTGCGCGACCGCTTCGGCATCGTCGCGCGGCTGGAGTTCTACACGCCCGACGAACTCGCGCTCATCGTGCGGCGCAGCGCCGGCCTGCTCAAGGTCGAGACCGATCCTGCCGGCGGCTTCGAGATCGCGCGCCGCTCGCGCGGCACGCCGCGCATCGCCAACCGGCTGCTGCGCCGCGTGCGCGACTATGCGGACGTGAAGGGCAACGGCCGCATCACCGAAGACATCGCGCACAAGGCGCTGGCCATGCTCGACGTCGACCCGCAGGGCTTCGACCTGATGGACCGCAAGCTGCTCGAGGCCGTGGTGCACCGCTTCGACGGCGGCCCGGTGGGGCTGGACAACGTCGCGGCCAGCATCGGCGAGGAGCGCGACACCATCGAGGACGTGATCGAGCCCTATCTCATCCAGCAGGGTTACCTGCAGCGCACGCCGCGCGGCCGCATCGCCACGCTGGCCGCCTACCGTCACCTGGGGGTGGCGCCGCCTTCGGGCCGGGCCGACAGCCCCGACCTTTTCGGAGCCTGACGACCCATGCACACCCATGACCTGAGTGCCTGGAAGCACGACCACCACTTCGGCTCCGACAACGCTTCCGCCGAGCGCAGCACGCGCCTCGTGATGTGGATCACCGCCGCCATGATGGTGGTGGAAATCGGCGCCGGCTGGTGGTTCAACTCGATGGCGCTGCTGGCCGACGGCTGGCACATGAGCTCGCACGCACTGGCGATCGGCCTGAGCGCCTTCGCCTATGCGGCCGCACGCCGCTATGCACGCGACCCGCGCTTCGCCTTCGGCACCTGGAAGATCGAGGTGCTGGCCGGCTTCGCGAGCGCGCTGCTGCTGCTCGGCGTGGCGGCGCTGATGGTGGTGGGTTCGCTCGAACGCCTGTGGTCGCCTTCGGCCATCCATTACCCCGAAGCGATTTCGGTGGCGGTGCTGGGCCTCGTGGTCAACCTGGTGTGCGTGCGGCTGCTGGGCGGGGCGCACCACCATCACGGGCACGACCACGGGAACGACCATGGACACGGGCATTCCCGCGGACACGACCATGCCCATGAAGGCCACGACCTGAACCTGCGCTCGGCCTACATCCACGTCGTGGCCGACGCCGCGACCTCGGTGCTCGCCATCGCCGCATTGCTGGGCGGCTGGTTCTACGGCTGGGCCTGGCTCGACCCGGCGATGGGCATCGTCGGCGCGGTGCTGGTCGCCGCCTGGGCCAAGGGCCTGCTGAAGGAAACCGGCAAGGTGCTGCTCGACCGCGAGATGGACCATCCCGTCACCGAGGAAATCCGCGAAGGCGTCGAGACGATGCTGGCCGCATCGGAAACCCGCGTGGCCGACCTGCACGTGTGGCGCGTGGGGCGCGACGCGTACGCCTGCGCGCTGACGGTGGTGACGCACTCGCTCACGCTGACGGCCGACGAGGTTCGCGCCTGCTTCTCGATGCACGAGGAGATCCGTCACTCGACGGTCGAGATCCAGCGCTGCGTGGATTGAGCCTTTCTCCCTCCGGGCCCTTCGGGAGGGAGGGGGAAAGACGGATTCAGTCCACCTGGCGCACGTGCCGCACGATCAGCATCTGCGCCGCGTAGTACGTCCCCAGCACCCACAGCGACGCCAGCGGCAGTGGCAGCATGAACCGGTTGGTCGCCAGCAGCGAATCGCTCAGCATGAAGAAGCACGCACCCGCCGCCACCCAGATCGCGCCCGGGTCCCGGTGCCGCAGCACGGCCGCGCGGCCGATGGCCTGCGCCGCCATGCAGGCGATCACCACCACGTAGAACCCGACCGGCACCCGCAAGGCCACGGGCAGGCCGCCCTGCCACAGGAACGCGTACATGCCGGCGCCGACCAGCAGCGTCGCCGCCAGCGCACCGCGCCGCGGGAACAGGCCGGCGCCGATACAGAACAATCCGATGTAAGCCAGGTGCGCCAGCAGGAAGCACACCAGGCCCGGCACGAACAGCCCGGGCGGACCCATCAGCAGCACGTCGCCGGCGAGCGATGCCACCAGCCCGGCCAGCAGCAGCCCGTCGAAAGCCGTCACCTCGCCGCGCGCCATTGCACGCCGCGCGGCGAAGACGACCGCGATGGCCAGCGCCAGCGGCTTGAAGACCAGGTGCAGCCAGCCGATGCCGAGTGCCGCGCTCGCCGTGGCCAATGCCGCCGCTTCGACCAGCAGCACCTCCGTGACCGACAGCCGTCCCTGCAGCGCACCGCCGATGGCCCACAGCGCGGCGGTGAGTGCGGCCAGCCACACGGCGGCCCGGGACAAGGGCATGTCGTCCGACACCCAGAGGAACGTGGCGACGCCCGCGAGCAGCAGCACGAACTGCAGTCCGGCGAACCATTGCACGCTGCGGCTCACCTCGGGCTCGTAGCGCGTCACCTTCGCGATGTCGAACGCCGCCTTCGGAAAGCGCTCGGCCACGTCCGCCGGCCGCCAGCCGGGGGGCTTGAGCCACACGCGCAGCTTGTCGGCCCAGTTGCGCGCATGCCATGAATCCCTGGCCAGCCCCCAGTAGACCTCGGCGTTGGCCCACAGCGGGTCCCAGCTGCGCAGTTCGCCGCGCGTGCCGTACACGCAGCGTTCGTCTTCTTCCCGGAAGGTGCCGAACATGCGGTCCCACACGATCAGGATGCCGCCGTAGTTGCGGTCGAGGTAGTGGTCGTTCACCGCGTGGTGCACCCGGTGGTTCGACGGCGAGCAGAACCAGCGGTCGAACCAGCCGAGCTTGCCCACCTGCTCGGTGTGCACCCAGAACTGGTAGAGCAGGTCGACGAGCGCCACTGCGCCGAACACCAGCGGCGGCACGCCCGCAACGGCCATCGGCAAATAGAAGATCCAGCCCAGCAGCGCGCCGCTCGACGTCTGCCGCAGCGCGGTCGACAGGTTGTAGTGCTGGCTCTGGTGGTGCACCACGTGCGCCGCCCACAGCACGGCCGATTCGTGCCCCATGCGGTGCAGCCAGTAGTAGCAGAAGTCGTAGAACACCAGCGCCAGCAGCCAGCCGTACCAGGCGGTCCAGAACTCGCGCGCCGCCTTCTGGGGGAACAGCGCCACCGCCGAATACACGGCCGTGTAGATGCCGATGCGGAGCAGCCCGGTGAGCACCGCGCTGATCTGGCTCAGCATGCCCAGGCCGATGCTGTTCACCGCGTCGGCCAGCCGGTAGGTGTCCTGCCCCGTGCCGCGGCGTGCGCGCACGCGTCCCACCGCGAACTCGATGGCGATGAGCAGCAGGAAGACGGGGGTCGCGAGGACGATGATCTGGCCGGGGCGCATCGCCGGATTGTGTCGTTGCCGGCCGGCCACGCGTCACCGGGATGTCACGGGTGTGCCATCGCGTCGTCATGGCGCAGTGGGACGCTACCCGTCCATGCAACGCGACGACGCCTTCCTTCGCGCATGGCGCGACACAGCCACCCGCGCACTCGATCCCGAGGACGAGGACCGCATGCGTCCACCGCTGCAGTTCCGCACGCTGTGGATCTCCGACCTGCACCTGGGCACGCCCGGCTGCCAGGCCCGCGCACTGCTCGACTTCCTCAAGCACACCGAGTGCGAGACGCTGTTCCTGGTCGGCGACATCATCGACGGCTGGCAGCTCAAGCGTCACTGGTACTGGCCGCAGGCGCACAACGACGTGATCCAGAAGCTGCTGCGCAAGGCGCGCAAGGGCACGCGCGTGATCTTCATCCCGGGCAACCACGACGAATTCGCCCGCAAGTACCTTCACCACAACTTCGGCGGCATCGACGTGGCCGACGAATGGATCCACGAGACGGCCGACGGCCGCAAGCTGTGGATCATCCACGGCGACCTGTTCGACGGCGTCATCCAGTGCGCCAAGTGGCTGGCCTACGTGGGCGACTCGCTCTACGAATTCACGCTCAAGCTCAACCGCCACCTCAACTCGCTGCGCGCGCGCATGGGGCTGCCGTACTGGTCGCTCTCGAAGTACCTCAAGGGCAAGGTCAAGCGCGCCGTGAGCTACGTGGGCGACTTCGAGGCCGCCGTGGCCCGCGAGGCGCGCAACCGCGGCGCGCAGGGCGTGGTGTGCGGCCACATCCACCATGCCGAGATGCGCGACATCGACGGCATCCTGTACTGCAACGACGGCGACTGGGTGGAAAGCCTGACCGCGCTGGCCGAGCACGCGGACGGCACGCTGGAGATCATCGACTGGGCGCAGCACATGCCTGTGCCGGCGAAAGCGGCGCAGCGCGAAGCGGTCGCGGCCTGACGCCAGGCCTGCGCCTTCGTCGTTTCCGACGATGCCGCGGGGCCCCGAGGGCCTCACACTCGCCCGGTGTATCCCGAAGCGAGACAACACCATGGCCTGGGCACTCACGGCGGCGGAGGCCGCGTTCCGCGACGAGGTTCGCGATTTCCTCGCGCGCGAGCTGACGCCCGAACTGCGCGCGGCCGGCCGGCGCTGTTCGGGCATCTTCAGCGACTACGCCGACGGCAACCGCTGGCACCGCATCCTCGCCGCGCGTGGCTGGAGCGTGCCGCACTGGCCGGTCGAGCACGGCGGCACCGGCTGGACGCCGATGCAGCACTACCTCTTCGCGGCCGAGCTTGCCGCTGCCGACGCGCCCCCGCGCGCACCGATGGGCCCGGGCATGGTCGCGCCGGTGATCATTGCCTTCGGCACGCAGGCGCAGAAGCGCGCCTGGCTGCCCGGCATCCGGTCGGGCGAGGACTACTGGTGCCAGGGCTACTCGGAGCCGCAGTCGGGCTCCGACCTGGCGTCGCTGCAGTGCAAGGCCGTGCGGGAACCGGGCGACGGCGACGCCTACGTGCTCAACGGCACCAAGATCTGGACCACCCACGCGCAGTACGCCAACAAGATGTTCTGCCTGGTGCGCACCGCTTCCGGCGGCAAGCCGCAGCAGGGCATCAGCTTCCTGTGCTTCGACCTGCCGGCGCCGGGCATCACGATCCGGCCGATCATCAGCATCTCGGGCGACCATGAACTCAACCAGGTGTTCTTCGACGACGTGCGCGTGCCGGCCGAAGGGCTGATCGGCGAGGAGAACCAGGGCTGGACCATCGCCAAGTACCTGCTGCAGCACGAGCGCGGCGGCGCATGGGCGCCGATGCTGCGCGCGCGGCTGCGCCGGCTGCACGCGGCGGCCGACGCGGCCTTCGCTGCGGCGGCCGCGGACGCCCACGAGGCCGGCGACATGGCCCTGCGCCTGGCCGATGCCGAGTGCGCCATCGACGCGCTCGAGGCCACCGAGCTGCAGTCGCTGCGCGCGCAGGCGCGCGGCGAGCCGCCGGGCATCCGGCCGTCGATGGGCAAGGTATTGGGCTCCGAGCTGCGCCAGCGGCTGACCGAGCTCGGCGTGGAAATCGCCGCCCACCACGCCGCGGCCGACCTGCCGCTCGACGACGGGCTGCAGGGCGGGATGCCGATTCCCGAAGAGGCCGTGTTCTCGATGTCGGCCTACCTCAACGACCGCGCCGCATCGATCTACGCGGGGTCCAACGAGGTGCAGCGCAACATCGTCGCGGCGCACCTGCTGGCGAACTGAGGGCCGCATCGATGAACACGTTCACCGGACAGGACGACACCCTTGCGATGCTGCGCGACAGCCTCTCGCGCTACCTCGACGAGCGGTACGGTTTCGAGCAGCGGCTGCATGCGCTGGGTCGGGCAGAGGATGCGCCACCGCCGTTCTGGCAGGGGCTGGCGCGCGAACTCGACCTGCTCGGCGCCGGGCTCCCCGAGGCGAGAGGCGGCCTCGGCGGCGGCATGCAGGCGCACCTGGCGTTGATGGAAACGCTCGGCGGCGCGCTCGCGGCCGAGCCCTACCTGTCAACGATGGTGATCGGCGCGGGCCTGCTGCAGCGCCACCCCGGTGCGCAGGCCGATGCGCTGCTGGCGCGCGTCGTGGCGGGCGATGCGGTGCTGGCGTTCGCACACGCCGAGCCGCAGAGCCGCCATGACCGTGCCGATGTGCAGGCGGAACTCGTGCGCGACGGAGACGGCTTTCGCCTGGAAGGCCGCAAGGCGTCGGTGCACGCCGCGCCGTGGTCGAGCCACCTGGTCGTGAGCGCACGCAGCGCTGCCGGGCTCTCGCTGCTCGTGGTGCCCAGGGACGCGCCCGGCGTGCGCCTGCGCGCCTACCCGACCCGCGACGGCGGCCGTGCCGCCGACATCGCCTTCGACCAGGTCCGGCTGCCCGCCAGCGCGTTGCTTGGCGAGGAAGGCGGCGCGCTGCCGCAGATCGAGCAGGCGCACGACGAAGCCACGCTCGCCGTCTGCGCCGAGGCCGTCGGCGTCATGCGCCGGCTGATGCGCGACACGCTCGGCTACGTGCGCCAGCGCAGGCAGTTCGGCGTGCCGATCTCCAGCTTCCAGGTGCTGCAGCACCGGCTGGCCGACATGCACATGGCGCTGGAGCTGTCTGCCGCGCTCACCGCCAGCGTGGGCGAGGCCATCGACACCGCCTCGCCAGCCGAACGTGCGCGCGCGGTGTCGTCCGCCAAGGTGGCTGCCGCGAAGGCCTGCAAGGCCGTGGCGCAGGGCGCGGTGCAACTGCATGGCGGCATGGGCATGACCGAGGAGCTGGCGGTCGGCCACTTCGTGCGGCGCGCCACGCTCATCGAAGGCCAGTTCGGTCCGGCGTCGTGGCACCTGCGCCGCGTGGCGCGGCTTCGCGAGGGCTGAACAGGCACCGGCGCGCATTCGTCGCTTCCGACGATGCACCCCGCACGCCCGCGCGCCAAGATGCCTTCCCACGACGGGCGCGCGCCGCGGCCGAAGGAGACACACATGGCAGGTCCGTTGCAGGGGTTGCGGGTCATCGAGATGGCGGGCATCGGCCCGGGCCCGTTCTGCGCGATGCTGTTCGCCGACATGGGGGCCGAGGTGGTCCGCATCGCGCGGCCCGGCACGCGGACCGATGTGCACGACATCCTCGCGCGCGGGCGCAGCACACTGCAGGTCGACCTGCGGGCGGAAGGTGCGCCCCGGCCGGTGCTCGACGCCATCGAGCGGGCCGACGTGCTGATCGAGGGTTTTCGCCCGGGCGTGATGGAGCGGCTGGGCCTCGGCCCCGCGCAGTGCCATGCGCGCAACCCGAAGCTGGTGTACGGCCGCATGACCGGCTGGGGCCAGCACGGACCGCTGGCGCATGCGGCGGGCCACGACATCAACTACATCGCCATCAGCGGCGCGCTGCATGCCATTGGCCGCGCGGGCGAGCCGCCGGTGCCGCCGCTGAACTACGTGGGCGACTTCGGCGGCGGCGCCATGCTGCTGGCCTTCGGCATCCTCGCGGCGCTGCACGAGGCAGGGCAGTCGGGGCAGGGGCAGGTGGTCGACGCGGCCATGACCGACGGCGCGGCGCTGCTGTCTTCGATGATGTACGGCTTCAAGGCGGCCGGCCAGTGGAACAACCAGCGCGGCGAGAACATGCTCGACGGCGGCGCGCACTTCTACGACACCTATGCCTGCGCCGACGGCAAGTACGTGGCCCTGGGCGCCATCGAGCCGCAGTTCTATGCACTGATGCGCGAGCGCTGCGGCATCGCCGACGACCCGGCCTTCGACGCTCAGATGGACGCCGACCGCTGGCCGCTGCTCAAGCTGCGCATGGCCGACGTGTTCCGCACCCGCACCCGCGACGAATGGTGCGTGCTGCTCGAGGGCAGCGACGCCTGCTTCGCGCCCGTGCTCGACTGGGACGAGGCCCCCCGTCATCCGCACAACCTGGCGCGCAGCACCTTCGCCGACGTGGGCGGCGTGGTGCAGCCGGCACCCGCGCCGCGCTTCAGCCGCACCGCGCCGGTGGTGCCGCCCGCCGCCGCGCGCGACGACGGCCCCACCGTGCTGCGCCGCTGGGGCGTGGCCGCCGATGCGATCGCGCCGCTGTGCGCGTCCTGAACCGAACCCACCACGGAGATCCCACCCATGTTCCTCACCCAGCCCCTGCACAAGGGCCGCCGCGAAAAGGCCGGGGCCACCGCCGTGGTGTGCGGCGCGCGGCGGCTCGACCATGCGGAGTTCGCCGACCGCGTCGCGCGCCTGGGCGGCGTGCTGCAGCGGCTCGGCATGGGGCGCGGCGATCGCGTCGGCATGCTGAGCCTCAACTCGCACCGCTTCGTCGAATACCTCTTCGGCACCTGGTGGGGCGGCGGCGCGATCAATCCGGTGAACATCCGCTGGAACCCGAAGGAGGTGGCGTACTCGCTGGACGACTGCGACACCCGCATCCTGCTGGTCGACGACCTGTTCGCACCGATGGTGCCTGCGCTGCGCGGGCTCTCGCGCTCGCTGCACACGGTGGTCTATTGCGGCAACGGCGCCGTGCCCGAAGGCATGCTGGGCTACGAGGCGCTGCTGGCCGGGGGCGCGCCGGTCGACGACGCGCCGCACAGCGGCGACGAGCTCGCCGCCATCATGTACACCGGCGGCACCACCGGCCAGCCCAAGGGCGTGATGCTCACGCATGGAAGCCTGTGCATCGACGCGCTGGGCACCGTGGCCGCGCTGCCGCGCGACACGCACGACGCGGCGGCCATCGTCGCGGCGCCCATGTTCCACGTGGCCGGCTGCGGCGTCGCGCTGCAGAGCCTGCTGCGGCTGGTGCCGGTGCACGTCGTGCCGATGTTCGACGAGGTGGCCGTGCTGCAGGTGCTGCAGTCGGCGCGCATCACCGAGATGTTCCTGGTGCCGACCATGATCAAGCGCGTGATCGAGCATCCGCGCTTTGCGGAGTTCGACCTGTCCAGCCTGCGCCTGTTGTCGTACGGTGCGGCGCCCATCGATGCCGCGCTGCTCGACCAGGCCATGCGCGCCTTTCCGGGCGCCGCGTTCGCGCAGGTGTACGGCATGACCGAACTGTCGCCGGTGGTCACTGCGTTGCCCCCGCACTGCCACCAGCCGGGGCCCGACCGCGAGCGGCTGCTGCGCTCGGCCGGCGCGCCCATTTCCATCGCGGAGGTGCGCATCGTCGACGGCGACGACAACGAGCTGCCGCACGGCCAGGTCGGCGAGATCGTCGCGCGCGGCCCGATGGTCATGAAGGGCTACTGGAACAAGCCCACGGAGACCGAGGCGGCGCTGCGCGGCGGCTGGATGCACACCGGGGACGGCGGCTACATGGACGAGGATGGCAACGTGTTCGTGGTCGACCGCATGAAGGACATGATCGTGAGCGGTGGCGAGAACGTGTACTCGGCCGAGGTCGAGAACGCCATCGCGCAGTTGCCGCAGGTGCTGATGTCGGCCGTGATCGGCGTGCCCGACGACCGGTGGGGCGAGCGCGTGCACGCGGTGCTCGTGCTGCGCGAGGGCATGGCGCTGGAGGCTGCGGAGGTCATCGCGCACTGCCGCGAGCACATCGCGGGCTACAAGTGCCCGCGCAGCGTGGAGTTCCGCGACGCATTGCCGCTCTCGGCGGCCGGCAAGCTGCAGAAGTTCCAGCTGCGCGACCCGTACTGGGCCGGCAGGTCGCGCCGCGTCGGCTGAATGCGGCCGAAGCACGCAACGCGCAACGGTCGACCCGAAGAGACAACCAAGGAGACTCCCCAATGCCCATCGACTTCCGCCGCTCCTGGAGCGACGAGGACCTGGAGCTGTACCGCGACAACGTGGTGCGCTTCATGGAGACCGAAATGCTGCCCGGCGACGAGGCCGCGCGCAAGCGCGGCCACGTGGGCCACGAGATCTGGCGCAAGGCCGGCTCGCTCGGCCTGCTGTGCGCCGACATCCCCGAGGAGTTCGGCGGCGGCGGCGGCGACTTCCGCCATGAGGCGGTGTTCTGCGAGGAGGCCGCGCGCCGCGGCCTGAACGGCATGAGCACCTCGGTGCATTCCATCGTGGCGCACTATTTCCTGAACCATGGCACCGACGCGCAGAAGCGCAGCTACCTGCCGCGCATGGCGCGCGGCGAGCTGGTGGGTGCCATCGCCATGACCGAGCCCGGCGCCGGCTCCGACCTGCAGGGCGTGCGCACGCGCGCCGGCAAGACCGACGACGGCTACGTCATCAACGGCTCGAAGACCTTCATCACCAACGGCTTCCTAGCGGGCGTGGTGCTGGTGGTGTGCAAGACCGATCCGGCGCAGGGCGCGAAGGGCACGTCGATCCTGATCGTCGAGACCGCCGGCTGCGAGGGCTTCCGCGTGGGGCGCGTGCTCGACAAGATCGGCATGAAGGCGCAGGACACCTCGGAGCTCTTCTTCGACGACGTGCGCGTGCCCGCCAGCGCGCTGCTGGGCGGCGTGGAGGGGCAGGGCTTCTTCCAGCTCATGAGCGACCTGCCCTACGAGCGCACCATCATCGGCCTGAGCGCGCTGGCCACCATGGAAGGTGCCTACCAGGCGACGCTCGACTACGTGCGGGACCGCAAGGCCTTCGGCAAGCCGATCGCCGAATTCCAGAACACCAGGTTCAAGCTGGCCGAGATCGCCACGCAGATCAAGGTGGGCCGCGCGTTTATCGATCGCTGCATCGAAGACCTGGTGGCCGGCACGCTCGACACCGCCACCGCCTCGATGGCCAAGCTCTGGGGCTCGGAGACCCAGGGCCGCGTGCTCGACGAATGTCTGCAGCTGTTCGGCGGCTACGGCTTCATGAACGAGTACATGGTGGCGCGCATGTACGCCGACGCGCGCGTGCAGCGCATCTACGGCGGCACCAACGAGATCATGAAGGAGGTGATCGCGCGGGCGATGTGAGCGATGCGAAGCGGGGGCCGCCGCCTCAGGACAGCCGGCGGATCTCCGCCCTCGCGATCTCCCGGTGCGGATACGACGGCGACAGGCCGATGAACTCGGTGTACTTGTCGCGCGCGGCTTCGGTGTCGCCCGCGTCCTCCAGCTCCAGCGCCTCCAGCGTGAACTGCGTGAAGAGCCGGTTGGCCTCGAGTTCGCGCGCCGATGCGGCGAGCGACTTGGGCTCGAGCTCGGGTTGCGCGGCGTAGATCTGCCGCTGCACCTCGATCACCTCGATCAGCGCACGCCCGATGCGCTGGATGTTCTCCGGCACCGGCGCGAGGCCGGCTCCCCGGATGTCGGTCGCGGCCTGGTCGAGCAGGTGCGACGCGACGCGCAGCAATTGATGAAGGGGCTTGTAGGTCATGGAGTCAGCGCCGCTGCGCGGGCCTGGAAGATGGATTCGGATGCGCGAAGGCCGCCGGGCTGCGCCGCGTCGGCGAAGCCGGGCCCGGGAAGGGCATGGTCAGTGGGCGCGCTTCGCTCCGGACGCCGCACGCGGGCGCGGCTCGCGGGACGCCACCGGCTTGCGCGACTTGCCGTGCTCGACCTGCGAGGCCGCGGCCACGTCATCGGCGCGCAGCTTCTCGGCGAGCTGGTTCTGCCGCTCGGCGATGGCCAGGCTCTTGGCCATGTCGTTGCCGTGTTCCTTCACCGAGAACGCCTTGCTCACGCTGCCCGTGGCCGTGCTGTAGGTGATGGCGAGCCAGTAGCCCGGATGGTTCGGGTTGGGCGTCTTGAAGTGCACGCCGCTCACGCCGCTGGTGTTGTTGCGCCGCGTGATCTCCGACTTCGAGCGCTTGGGCGAGCGCGGCCCCGGCGCGTGCGCCGACAGGCCCATGCGGATCGCCTCCTCGGCCGGGTGCGGCCGTGCCAGGCCCGTCATGCGGTCGAGCTGGTGCGTGCGCTCGCGGATGGCCAGCACCTGCGCCGCATCGCCCAGGCCCTCGACCGGGAAGTCGGCGCGCAGGATCTCGTCGGGTGCGATGTAGGTCTTGGCCAGCCAGCCGCGCACGCGGCCGCCCGGCGCGAGCCGGTGGAACACGCCCGGCACGCCGGTGCTGTTGTTGGCACGCATCTTCTCGGCCCGCTCGCGGCGCGCCGCCGGCGGTACGCTGCGCACGATGTGATCGCGCCAGTCCTGCGCCTGCAGCAGCGCCTGTTCCTCGCCGCCGTAGCTGGCCCGGCCGAATTGCCTGTAGTAGCGCACGCCGTTGCGGACCAGCGAAACCTCGAAGCCCCAGGGCCTGGCGCAGATGCCGTACATGGCGGCGGAATTGGGAACACCTTTGGGCATGCTCGACGTGCTGCTGCTTTGCTCCCTGGCGGCGCTGCCGCCGGGCGCGATGGGCTCCCCGGTTCGCTCGAGGCTCGTGGGCGCCCGTTTCTCGCAGCTATTCTGAACCAGGACGCATGGCGGGTCCGCAGCCGCGCCGCCTGCGCGCCTGCGCGTCACTGCGTCGGCCTCGCCCCGGCCCCGGCGAGCCCGAGCGGCCGCAGCTCCTTGCGGAAGGGAATGGCGAGCGCGTCGCCGCTGTTGCGGGTGTGCAGCAGTTTCTGCTCGAGCTGGCGTTCGCGCTCCTCGATCGCCAGTTGCTTGGCGCCCTCGGGACCGTGTTCCTTGATCGAGAAGGCCTTGCTCACGCTGCCCTTGCCGGCGGTGTACGTGATGGCCAGCCAGTAGCCCGGGTGGCCCACGTTGGGCGCCTTGAAGTGCACGCCGCTCACGCCGCTGGAGTTGGTGCTGCGCCTGATTTCCGACTTCGAGCGCTTGGGCGAGCGCAGCTCGGCGATGGTCGGCGGCGGCACGGGCGCCGTGCGGATCATCTCCTCGGCGGGGTGCAGCTTCGCCAGCCCGGCCATGCGCTCGAGCTGGCGCGCGCGCTCCTCGATGGCCAGCGTCTGCGCGGCGTCGCCGACCGTGTTCACCGGGAAGTCGGTGCGCAGGATCTCGTCCTGGCCCAGGTACGTCTTCGCGACCCAGGCGCGCACCTTGCCGCCCGAGCCGACCTGCGCGAACACGCCCGACACGCCGGTGGTGTTGTTGACGCGCAGCTTTTCCGCCCGCGTGCGGCGCGGCACCGGGGGCACGGTGCGCACGATCTCGTCGCGCCAGTCCTGTGCCTGCAGCAGCGCCTGCTCCTCGCTGCCGTAGCTGGCGCGGCCGAACTGCTTGTAATAACGGGTGCCGTTGCGAACGATCGATACCTCGTACCCCCAGGCGCGAAGGTAGATGCCGTACATCGGTGCGGGATTGGGGATTCCTTTGGGCATGGTGGCTGCAGCTCTGAGGCGCTCTCTGTTGAGGTGGCTTCGCTGGGCGCGACATTCCCCCAGACCACCGCGCGCCTTGGCTATCGCGGCAGTTGGAAGGCTCTGATCTCTGGGGGAAATGCTAGGGACCGAGCGGGGTGCGGGGTATCACCGGAATCCGTAGTCGTTGTGATGACAGGTAAGCGGCAGTTAAACCGAAAGCACCATCAATTCAATTTTGTGTTGTCTTTGGTATTAACGAATGACGCCCAGCTTGCGTGCAATCGCCACCGCCTGCGTCCGGCTCTTCGCATCGAGCTTCATGTTGATGTTGCGCAGGTGGGTTCGCACGGTGCTGTCCGACACGAACAGCTTCTCGGCCATCGCGTTGTTCGAGTACCCCTCGGCCAGCAACTGCAGCAGCCGGATCTCCTTGCGGGTGAGCGGCTCCTTCATCGCGTCGCCGCTGGGTGCCTCGGCTTCGCCCGCCGGTGCCGGGCCGGCGGCCTGCAGCAGCCGCTGCAGGTAGTCGGCCAGGATCGGGTCGATCGTTTGGTGCCCGCCGCGCGCATGGCTTTCCTGCTGCGCCGTCGCATACCGATGCACCAGCGCGCCCACCGCCGGGCCTTCGTCGAGGATCAGCCGCACGAAGCCTTCCTGGCTCGCGGCCTGCAGCACCACGGCGATCTCGTCGAGGGCGGCGCTCGCGTCGCCCGAACGTTGCAATGCCAGTGCCCTCAGCACCCGCAGCGTGAGTGCGCGGCGGTTGCGCGCCGAGGCCAGCGCGGCGTGCAGCTCGGCGTCGAGCACGGCCAGCGCCGCGCGCGCGTCGCCGAACGCGATGTCCCAGCGCGCGCGGGCGAGCACGAGGTAGTCGAGGTCGTGCGCGGGCAGGCGCTGGCGCCGCTCGCGCTCCCACAGCGCCGGATCGTCCGCACGCAGCAGCTCGTCGTGCGACGCGGGCCCGTTGCCCTGCAGCAGCAGCATGCGCGAGCGTTCCAGCTTGGCGCCCGCCACCACGCGCGGCAGCTGGCGGTGATGGCCGAGGTACTCGAGCTCGGTCAGGGCCTGGAACGCGGCGTCGATGTCGCCTGCATGGAAGGCGAGGCGCGAGCGCATCACGTGGCTCAGGATCATGTGGTCGGGCAGGCCCACGTCGCGCGCCAGCGGCAGGTACACGTTGAGCAGGTGCCCGGCCTGCACCAGCTGGTTGGTCTCGTACACCGCACCCGCGTACAGCACCCCCGCCCAGGCGTTGCCGTGGCTGTGGTTGTATGGCACCGCATGCGTCGAATGGGTCGCGTCGACCGCCATGCGCAGCCGCGCGGTGGCCTGCCGCAACCGGCCTTCGTGCAGGTCGAACAGGCCGGCCAGCGACTCGGTGTACATGCGGTTGAAGGTGCTGTTGCCCTGCTCGCGCCGCGCGGCCTCGAGCATGCGGCGCGCCTCGTGCGGGTCGCCGCGCACGGCCAGGATGTGGGCCATCGCGTTGAGCAGCACGCTGTCGGCGAAGGCCAGGCCCGTGGGCAGGCGCGCGAGCGCCAGGCGGCCGGCCTCGTAGGCCTCGTCGTGGCGGTCCTGCATGGCCAGCAGCAGGGGCACCAGCGTGTGTGCGCTGGCGCGCACCTCGGCGATGGGACTGTCGAGGCAGCCCCATTCGTCGAGCTGGCGCATCGCATCCCACGGACCGTGCGTGAAGCAGGTCGCCCACAGCGAGATGGGCTGCAGGAACGGATGCCCGCGCAGCTGGTGGCCGGGGATCGCCGAGAACCAGCGCGCCAGCATGCGCATGCGGCCCTGCTCGAGAAACCCTGCCGCGTAGCCGTCGAGCAGCGTCAGCGCGTGCGGATGGTCGCCGCCTTCGATGGCGTGGTCGATGGCCGGCACGGGCCGCTCGTGCGACTCGTACCAGCCCGAGGCCGCGAGATGCAGCCGCTCGATCTCGCCGGGCATCTCGCGCACGAGCTGCGCGCGCAGGAAGTCGGCGAACAGGCTGTGGTAGCGCCACGCATCGCTTTCGCCGTCAACGCTGCCGTCGACTTCGCCGCCCACGCGCGTGACGAACAGGTTCGATGCGGCCAGCCGCTCGAGGATCGCCGCGCAGTCCGCGCGCGGGCACAGTGCCTGGCACACCGACGCGTCGAGCTGGCGCAGGATGCTGGTGCGCAGAAGGAAGTCACGGATTTCCCCGGGCTGGTGTGCCAGCACGTCCTCGGCGAGGTAGTCGGCCACCGCGCGATCGGAACCCGAGAAGCGCTCGACGAACCCGGTCTCGGTGCCATGGCGCTCCAGTGCCATCGATGCGAGCCACAGCGCAGCCACCCAGCCTTCGGTCTTGCTGTGCAGCTGCGAGAGCATGTCGGGCGGCAGCGCGCCCGCCGCGGCCGCCGCATGCGTCGTGCGAAGCGCGAAGAAGGCGGTGGTTTCCTCCAGGCTGAAGCGCAGGCGGTCGGTGTCGATCTCCAGCAGCTGCCCGCGCGCGCGCAGCCGCCCCAGGCCCAGGTCGGGCAGGCTGCGCGAGCCGATCACGATCTGCCCGCGCCGCGGCAGGTGCTCGACGATCTCGCGCACCAGGCCGAGCACGGCAGGTTCCTGCACGCCCTCGAAGTCGTCGAGGAACAGCGTGAAGGGCGAGTCGTGCGCAGCCAGCGCGGCCACGGCGTCGAACGGTCCGTGCGTGTCGTGCGCGCCATGGAAGCGCGGCGCTTCCACGCCAAGGCGCTGCACCGCCTCGGCCAGGCAGTGCAGGAAGCGCGAGACGTCGTTGTCGGCCCGGTCGAGCGTGAGCCATGCGGTGGCGATGCCCTGCGCCTCCATGCGCTCGCGCATCTGCGCCATGGCCGTGGTCTTGCCGAAGCCGGCCGGTGCGCGCACCAGCACCAGCTTCACGGCCGCTGCCGCCGCGACGTCGCCGATGGCGGTGCGCGGCACCTGCGTGGCCCCGAAGGCCGGGGGGCTGAGCTTGGTTTCGAGGATCCGGGGTGTGGGGTGCTGCTGCATGCGGTGCCGAGAAATCCCGTCGTTTCCGACGATGCGTGCGGGCGATTCTGCTTCCTAAACTGTCCGCGGACAAACCCGTCAGGACACTTCAAGGACACCCGGAGATGCAACTCGATTCCAGCCTGGCCGCCGTCGTCACGGGCGGTGCCTCGGGCCTCGGCGCCGCCACCGCGCGCCGCCTTGCCGGCCACGGCGTGAAGGTCGCGCTGTTCGATCTCAACGCAGCGCAGGGCGAGGCACTGGCGAAGGAACTCGGCGGCGTGTTCTGCCAGGTCGACGTGACCTCCGAGGAGCAGGTCGACGCCGCCTTCGCGAAGGCCCGCGCAGCGCACGGGCAGGAGCGCGTGCTGGTCAACTGCGCCGGCACCGGCAACGCGGTGAAGACCGCGAGCCGCGACAAGACGACCGGCGAGATCAGGCACTTTCCGCTCGCGAACTTCGACCGCATCATCCAGATCAACCTGGTCGGCACCTTCCGCTGCATCGCGAAGTCGGCGGCCGGCATGCTCACGCTCGACATGCTGCAGGACGGCGAGCGCGGCGCGATCGTCAACACCGCGTCGGTGGCCGCGCAGGACGGGCAGATGGGGCAGGCCGCCTACACCGCGTCGAAGGCCGGCATCGTCGGCATGACGTTGCCGATCGCGCGCGACCTCATGAGCGAGGGCATCCGCGTGAACACCATCCTGCCCGGCATCTTCGACACGCCGCTGCTGCAGGGCGCACCCGACAACGTGAAGGCCGCGCTGGCGGCGTCGGTGCCGTTTCCGAAGCGGCTGGGCAGTCCGGCGGAGTACGCGACGCTGGCGGAGCTGATGATCACCAACGGGTATTTCAACGGGGAGAGCGTGCGGCTCGACGGAGCCATCCGCATGGCGCCGCGCTGAGCGGGCTCTTCTGCGCGCGTCCGGTGCCGGGCGCACGAAATCGTCCGTTCCGACGACGCCGCGCGCGGGTGCCGCGCGAACAATTCCCTCCATCCCAGACGCAAACGGAGAACCTTTCCATGCCCGAAGCATTCATCGTCGCCGCCGCGCGCACGGCCGGCGGCCGCCGCGGCGGCAAGCTCGCGGGCTGGCATCCGGCGGACCTCGCCGCGCAGGTGATCGACGCCCTCGTGGCGCGCAGCGGCATCGATCCGGCGGCGGTGGAGGACGTGATCCTCGGCTGCGTGAGCCAGGTCGGCGAGCAGGCCACCAACATCGCGCGCAACGCGGTGCTGGCGTCGAAGCTGCCCGAGTCGGTGCCGGGCACCTCGGTCGACCGGCAATGCGGCTCGTCGCAGCAGGCCCTGCACTTCGCGGCGCAGGCCGTGATGTCGGGTGCGATGGACGCGGTGATCGCGGGCGGCGTCGAGAGCATGACGCGCGTGCCCATGTTCACGCCCAACGCGCTGCCGGCCAAGGCGGGCCTGGGCACCTACATGAGCCCCGCGATGAAGGCGCGCTACCCCGGCGTGGAGTTCAGCCAGTTCACCGGCGCGGAGATGATCGCGAAGAACTACGGCATCGAAAAGGACGCGCTCGACCGCTATGCGCTGGAGAGCCACCGGCGTGCGATCGCGGCCACGCGCGCCGGCGCGTTCGATGAAGAGATCGTGCCCGTCGACGTGCTGCTGGCGGACGGCTCGGGCACGCGCAGCGGCGAGCCGCACACGGTGGACGAAGGCATCCGTTTCGACGCCACGCTGGAAGGCATCGCGGGCGTGAAGCTCATCGCCGAGGGCGGTCGCTGCACGGCCGCCACCGCCAGCCAGATCTGCGACGGCGCCAGCGGCGTGCTGGTGGTCAACGAGCGTGGGCTGAAGGCGCTGGGCGTGAAGCCGCTCGCGCGCATCCACCACATGAGCGTGATGGGGCACGACCCGGTCATCATGCTGGAGGCGCCTCTGCCGGCCACGCAGCGAGCGTTGAAGAAGGCCGGCATGAAGATCGGCGACATCGACCTGTACGAGGTGAACGAGGCCTTCGCGCCGGTGCCCATCGCGTGGCTGCAGGCGCTGGACGCCGACCCGGCGCGGCTGAACGTGAACGGCGGCGCCATCGCGCTGGGCCATCCGCTGGGTGCCTCGGGGACCAAGCTGATGACCACGCTTGTTCACGCGCTCGGCCGGCGCGGCAAGCGCTACGGCCTGCAGACCATGTGCGAGGGCGGCGGCATGGCCAACGTCACCATCGTCGAGAGGCTTTGATCGGCACCGCCGGGCGCGAGGGCGCCAGGCGGCGCCTGGCGGGTGGAACCGGTGTCCCGGAATGCGGATCGGCAAAGCCAACATAATCAGCCCCCATGGGCGCCTTGCCATCCATCCTCGACCCCCGCTCCATCATCGTGCTGGCCGGCATCATGGGCCTGATGATGGCGCTCGTGGTTTTCTTCATGCGCCGCAGCTACCCGCCGAGCATCCGCGGGCTCGGCGAGTGGGCGCTGGCGCCGCTGGTGGCCTTCGCGAGCACCATGCTGTTCGCGGGACGCGGCTTCCTGCCCGACTTCGTCACCATCGTGGTGGCGAACTTCGTGCTGTTCCAGGCCTGCATCCTCTACTACGCAGGCAGCCAGAAGTTCCTGCTGGGGCGCAGCGACACGCGCGGCTGGACGATACTGAACGGCTTCCTCGGGCTGGCCATGTTCTGGTTCAGCGCGATGAGGCCCGACTTCGAGATCCGGCTGGTGCTGGTCACGCTCGCGGTATCGGCGCTGTTCTTCTTCCATGCGCTGCTGTACATGCGCCATCGCGGCGAAGTGTTCGGCAAGCGGCTCATGACCGGCCTGCTGCTGGTGCAGTCGATGGTGGCCGCGCTGCGCTTTCTCTCCGCGCTCGCCGGCATGGCGGGCGAGAGCCTCATGGACGTGTCGTGGATCCAGTCGCTCTACATCAGCATGTACTCGTTCACCGTGCTGCTGCTGTCGATCTCCGTCATCCTGATGGCCACGGACCGCGTGCACACCGAGTTCGAATACATGGCCACGCGCGACCCTCTGACCGGCGCGCTCAACCGCCGCGCGCTGCTGGACGCCTGCCGCGCCGCGTTCGCCAGCGCGGGGCGCCGGCGCGCGGCGCTGCTGATGGTCGACCTGGACCATTTCAAGGAAATCAACGACCGCTTCGGCCACCTCACGGGCGATGCCGTGCTGCGCGAAGCAGTGGGCCGCATGCAGCGCGCCATCGGCGACGCGGGCCTGCTCGGGCGATACGGCGGCGAGGAGTTCGTGGTGTTGCTGCCCGACGCCAACCAGGCCGACGCGATGAACATCGCACAGCGGCTCAAGCAGGCCGTGGGCGAGCCGCTCGCGGCGAACTCGCCGAATGCGGCCGGCCCGTCGGACGCGTCCGAATCGCCATTGGCCGCGGTCGGCTCCATCGCGGTGAGCATCGGCGTCGCGGCCGGCGAGGCGGGCCAGCGCGTCGACGATGTGCTGGCGCGCGCCGACGCCGCGTTGTACCGCGCCAAGGCGCTGGGCCGCGACCGGGTGATGGCCGCGGCCTGAGCCCGGCTTGAGCCCGGCTTGAGCTCGGCTTGAGCTCGGCCTGAGTCCGAGCTGAACCGGGTCAGCCCGCGCTGTCCCAGTCGCAACGCAGCCGGTGCTGCACGCCGCCGTAGCTCAGCGTTCCACGGGACTTCGACACGCTCAGCGCGACCGTGCGGTGAGGCCGCTCCGCTCCGGTGCCCCGGATGCGCATCACCTGCTGCCGTGCATCCGCAAAGTGCTGCCGCAGGACGAACCGCTGCGGCGCAGGATCGTCCCGGTCGGTGCGCGCCACGATCAGCCCGGTCAGCTCGCCGGTGGACAGCCTGAACTGAACTTCCGCCGAATAGGGCCGGCCTTCGCACAGCAGGCTGCCGTTGGCGAACGCGGGCGCAGCGAAGAGCAGGAGCGATGCGTTCAGGGACCAGGCGCGGGTCGGCTGCTTCATGCGTGCGGCACCTTCGTGGGCGATGCGCATCCTCCGCCGTGGCGTTGCGCAGGGAACCAGCGGCCGTGTGTGGGGCGGGTGTTCATTACGACCCGCCGGGTGGCGCGGGCGTGTCGATGCGCTGCGCATTGCATTCGGCGCAATAGCGCGCCATGGGGGTACGCAGCGGCTTGCCGCAGGCGTGGCACGGTGGGCCGAACAGGCTGAGGCGGTGATGCAGGATCGCGTTCGGGTTGGTTTCCCGGTAGCCTGTGATCTCCTCGTAGGCCTTGAGCGTCAAGTTGCCCAGGCCCGCACGGTGCGCCTCGCTCAGCGAGCAGCCGGTCTCTTCGCGGTATTGCTTGATCTGGGCGATGTACCCGATCGGGTGAACGATCTGCCACTCTTCTTCCGTGAGCATCGGCATGTCTGTCTTGCAGCGCCAGCAGTAGAGGGTTCGGGGCATCGGATGAGCAGCTTCGGAAGGGGCAGCGAGGCGATGCATGTGCCACCGGTGTGCGGCATTCTGCCCGCGAAGCCGCAAGTCGTTCAGGCGCACGCCGCGAACGTTCTGCAGCTGCCCGCGCCATGCTGCCCGCCGGCACGATCCTCACACCCGTCCGAGGCGGTCGGCAGGTCTTCAATCGTCCGTTCCGACGATGTGGCCCGCGCCGGCCGTTGCCTACGATGCAGCGCGACGACAGCCCCACAAAGGAGACAAGCCATGTTCGGATTGATGCAGGACCGCCCGTTGCTCATCTCGTCGCTCATCGACCATGCGGCCACCTTCCATCCGCACGCGCAGATCGTCGGGCGCACGGTGGAGGGCCCGGTCCACCGCACCTGCTATGCCGAGGTGCAGCGCCGCGCCAAGCAGGTGGCGAATGCGCTGAAGACGCTCGACATCGGCCCCGGCGACCGCGTCGGCACGCTGGCGTGGAACACGCACCGGCACCTCGCGCTGTACTACGGCGTGTCGGGTTCGGGCGCGGTGCTGCACACCGTCAACCCGCGGCTCTTTTCGGAGCAGATCGACTACATCGTCAACCATGCCGAGGACAAGGTGCTGTTCTTCGACACCAGCTTCGCGCCGCTGGTCGAGAAGCTCGCGCCGGGCCTGAAGTCGGTGCGCGCCTTCATCGCGATGACCGACCGCGCGCACATGCCCGCCATCGACGTGCCGAACCTGCTGTGCTACGAGGAGCTTGTCGGCGCGCAGAGCGAGGTCTATGCATGGCCCGAGTTCGACGAGCGCACCGCCTCGTCGCTCTGCTACACCTCCGGCACCACGGGCAACCCCAAGGGCGTGCTGTATTCGCACCGCTCGACCGTGCTGCATTCGCTGATGGAGTGCGCGCCCGATACCTTCGGCGTGAACTCGCAGATGACGCTGCTGCTGGCCGTGCCGATGTTCCATGCCAACGCGTGGGGCATGCCGTATGCGGCCGCCATGGCGGGCGCGAAGCTCGTCATGCCCGGCCCGCACATGGATGCGCAGAGCCTGTACGAGCTGATGCGCGACGAGAAGGTCGGCTTCTCGCAGGCGGTGCCCACCATCTGGCTGATGCTGTTCCAGTACTTCGACGCGCATCCGGAGATCGACACGCGCGCCATCGGGCTGAAGCGCATCGGCGTGGGCGGTGCAGCCACGCCGCGCAGCATGATCGAGCGCTTCGAGCGCGACTTCGGTGCCGACTTCGTGCAGGGCTGGGGCATGACAGAGACCAGCCCCATCGGCGTGATCGGCAACCTGCTGCCGAAGCACCTCGCGCTGTCGAAGGAAGGGCAGACCGTCGTCAAGATGAAGCAGGGCCGCGGCGTGTGGGGCGTCGAGCTGAAGATCGTCGGCGAGGACGGCCGCCGCCTGCCGCACGACGGCAAGGCCTTCGGCCACCTTCACGTGCGCGGGCCGTGGATCGCGAGCGGTTACTTCAAGGGCGAAGGCGGATCCGTGCTCGATGCCGAGGGCTTCTTTCCGACGGGCGACGTGGCGACCGTCGACGCCGATGGCTACGTGACGCTGGTCGACCGTGCGAAGGACGTCATCAAGTCGGGCGGCGAATGGATTTCGTCCATCGACCTGGAGAACGCTGCGAGCGCGCACCCCGCGGTGGCCGAGGCGGCGGTGATCGGCGTGGCGCATCCGAAGTGGCAGGAGCGCCCGTTGCTCATCGTGGTGAAGCGCACGGGCGTGGAAGTGACCCGCGAGGAACTGCTCACATTCCTCGCGGGCCGCGTCGTGAAATGGTGGTTGCCCGACGACGTGGCTTTCGTCGACAGCCTGCCGCATACAGCCACCGGCAAGCTGCTGAAGACGAAGCTGCGCGAACAGTTCAAGGGTTACGTCGCCGCGACATCTCTTTGACAGTTCGATGACTTGTTCGATTTTTCTGTGGACAACTCTGTGGGTTGTGCGGGGAGGCGACCGCGCGAAGCGAGAGCTGGCGTGGCTTCCCGATACGTTGCCTGTTGAATAGGCACCCCGTCCGGGAGAGCGAAAAACATGTCTACCGCGGGGTGAGGAATGCGGAAAAGCGTGATAGGCGGGAAGCCGTCAGGCCTGTGCTCCAGCGCCGCTCGGCAGCGACGCCTTCACCACGGCGGCCCACGCCTCGAAGGTGGCGGCCGGCCAGTTGTTGCCCGGCTTGAGGTGTTCGACGGAATAGGGGCGCGGTGCGCCGCCGAACCAGTTGAACCAGGTCCAGCGCTCGCCGTGCGGCATCCGGACGAGCGGCACATCGAATTCCTTGATCACGAACTCGGTGCCTTCGGGGAAGTCCGTTCGGTGGGGGATCGTCGCCATGGTGTCTTGCGTTCTCTCGTCGTCGGTCGATGCATCCAGGGCGCACAGGTTACCGCTGCCGCTTGAGCTGAGCGCGCCCCAGCGGCGTGATGCGCCTGACGATCGCGAGTTCGCGCGGCTCGGTGCTGTCCTTCCAGGTGAGCGCGGGGCTGATGGTCGCGTCGACGAAGCCGGCCTGCTTCAGGGCCTCGATGCAGTTGATCTCGTCGTGGTTCTCCACACGCAGCGGGAACGAGGCGCCTTCGATGCTGCGCAGGTAAGCCAGCGCGTCGGGGCCCTTCGGCTTCGGCGGCGGCGACTGCTTCGACGCGGCCCGGGTTTCCTTGCCGGCGCGCTTGCGGCTGCGCATGCTGGCGATCTCCGCGTGGCCGTCTTCGGTGATGCAGACCACCAGCGCCGCCTGGGCGAGCCGGTAGTTGCCCCCCGGGTCGAACGCCGGATCGATCTCGGCCTCGACCAGGCCTGTGGCTTTCAACACCGAAACGCGCCGGACGTCTTGTGCGTCGGTCACATGCAGCGGCAAGCGTGCATGCTCCAGGTGGAGCAGGTAGGTAAGCGGCACCGAAGATCCCCTGTCTACGACCCCCGCTGCCGTTCGTGCCATTTCGGCTTCACCCGGTCGATGCCGGGGAAGTGGGGCCGCCCATCAGAAGCAGCTTGTGAGAGGCAACCGCCAAGCGGGCATAAATGTGATCAATTGTTATTAAATGATCATTCTTGTGTACACCCGGGTCAAGGGCCATACCCAGAACAGGGTATTTCTTCCGGCCTGCTCGAAGCTCGCCGCCGCCGACGCGCTCGAGATCAGTGCTTGTGCTCGCCGTGACCCGCCGCCTTGGCAGGCTGCGCGGACGCGTTGAGCGCACGTACCGGCGCCTTCACCTCGACCGATTCGCGCTGCCCGTCCTTGCCTTCGAACACCAGCGTGAGCGGCACGGTGTCGCCTTCCTTCACCTGCTGCTTGAGGTCGAGCAGCATGACGTGATAGCCGCCAGGCTTGAGCTCGACGATCTTGCCGGCGGGCACGTCGAGCGCGGGAATCTGGCGCATGCGCATCACGCTGTCCTGCATTGCCATTTCATGGACTTCCACCACCGGCGTGACGGGCGAACTGGCCGAGACGAGGCGGGTGTCCTTCGCGGCATCGAGCCGCATGAAGGCGCCGGTGGCCTTCTGCTGCGGCACGGTGGCGCGCACCCATGCATCCTTGACGGTGACTTGCGCGTGGGCGTGGGCGCCGAGCAGGGCGGCGGCTGCGATGAGGGTGTGCGAGACGAATTTCATGAAGATGATTTCCTTGGGTTGAATGGCTAAGGCGTCAGGCGGACGCGGTCCCGAGAATCTGGCGAAGGTCCTGTGCGCATTCCTGCGCGCTCTGCTCGTGGCGCAGCACGAGGCGGATCTTGCCTTTCGGATCGAACACGTAGCTGAAGGCCGAATGGTCCATCGTGTACGACGAACCGGTGGGCACCTTCTTGTAGAAGACCTTGAAGGCCTTGGCGGTCTCGGCTGTCCTCTGCAGGTCGCCGTACAGGCCGATGAAGCTCGGGTCGAAGGCCTGCGTGTAGGCCTTGAGCACCACCGGCAGGTCGCGCTCGGGATCGACGGTGACGAAGATCACCTGCAGGCGTTCGCCGTCGGTGCCGAGCAGCCGCTTGATCTCGGCCGCGCGCACGAGCGCGGTGGGGCACACGTCGGGGCACTGGGTGAAGCCGAAGAACATCATCACGGCCTTGCCCTTGAAGTCGGCGAGCGTGCGTTCGCGGCCTTCGGCATCGGTCAGGCGGAAGTCCTGCGCGTAGCTGGCGCCGGTGATGTCCACGCCGTTGAAGCTGGCGGGCAGGATCCGGTCGCAGCCTGCGAGCGTGAGCGCGGCTCCTGCGCCGGCGGCCAGCAGCAGCGTGCGACGCGTGGAAGGAAATGTGTGGGTCATGGAAGGAATGGCTCTCTCCGGCGCAGCGGTGGGCGCCGGCTCGTTGCGGGATGGCGTGCGACGCGCGTCCCGACGGACTGCATCAAGCGCGCACGAACTGACGAAGAAAGGTCAGGAGAGCGACGGAGGCCCGCGCGCCGGCAAGGGCGCAGCGGTGGCCGCGGCGATATGCACAGAGGGCATCGGCCGGACCGTGCAGGCCGGCGGCAGGAGCACCGGCAGCTCGACCGTGGGCGTTGTCGGCGGCGCGCCGGTCAGCACGCACAGCGGGCAGTCCATGTGACCGGCGCCGAGTTCCTGCGCGCCGTCGTCGGTGTGCACGATAGCCTTGACCGAACCGGTGTTCGAACAGACGAGTTCGACAGTCTGCGGATGGACGACAGGCGACGCGACGGCCACGCCCAGCGACAGCGCGAACCACAGCAACACCCAGCGGATCAGCCCCGTGCCGGGACGCCGCATGCCCGCGCGCAGCGCAGGATGGGAAAGGGCGTCGTGTCTGGGCATCGGCGCGGATTATCGGCCAGCCGTTCGCGGCAAAGAAAAAAGCCTTGCAAGTCATTGACCTGCAAGGCTTTTATGTTGGTGGTGACCCGTCCTGACCTGGGTTGACACCTTTTCCTCTCAGAAAAGGCAAGTCAATGGAATCAGGCATCAAACGCACGCAGAGCGACTACACGCTGGCTTTTAAGCTGTCGGTGGTCGATCAGGTAGAAAAAGGCGAGCTCACGTACAAGCAGGCCCAGGAGCGCTACGGCATCCAGGGTCGCTCGACGGTGTTGGTGTGGCTGCGCAAGCATGGCCGCCAGAGCTGGGGTTCGGCATCATGTCGGCTTCCCATGCCAGTACCGATCAAGAATTCCGCATCGCCATCCGCTGCGCCGCTGACTCCTGAGCAGAGGATCAAGGCTCTCGAAGTCCAGCTTCGCGAGGCCAATGAGAAGGCTCAGTTGTTCGAGGCCGTGCTCGATGTCCTGAAGAAGGACTATGGGGTGCGTGTCGTAAAAAGCCTTCGGGCAAGTCCTCTCGCAAAAGCTCGTCCCGGGCTGAGCGTGTTGAGGGCTTGCCGCCATTGGGGCGTCAGCCGCCAGGCTTACTACCAACAACTGCAGCACCAGCAGCAATGCCGTGCCCGTTCTGACACAGTGATCGAGCTTGTGCGTTCCGTGCGCCTGCGCCAGCCGCGGCTGGGCGCGCGCAAGCTGCACCATCTTCTCAAGCAGCCGCTGCACCAGGCCAACGCGAGCCTGGGGCGCGATGCGTTGCTGGACGTGCTGCGCGAGGCCCACATGCTGGTTCAGCCCAGGCGGGCGTATCACAAGACCACCGACAGCCATCACCGGTTGCGCCGTCATCCCAACCTGCTCAAGCAGGGGCCGGATCAGGTGCGCCCCACCGGCAGCGAGCAGGTCTGGGTGGCTGACATCACCTACCTGCCGACCGATCAAGGATTCGTCTATCTCAGCCTGGTGACGGATGCGTGGTCGCGCAAGATCGTGGGCCATCACGTGCACGACAGCCTGCACACCGAGCAGGTCAGCCGGGCGCTGAAGGTGGCGCTCAAGGGCCGCAAGACTGGGCAAATGCTGGTGCATCACTCGGACAGGGGCATCCAGTACTGCTCGAACGACTATCAGGAAATCCACCGCCGCCACGGCATCGCCTGCTCGATGACGGACGGCTACGACTGCTATCAGAACGCGCTGGCCGAGCGCGTCAACGGGATCTTGAAGATGGAGTTCCTGCTGCACCGGCCTGCCGATCTGACCCAGGCCAGCCGGATGGTCCAGCAGGCCGTGCAGATCTACAACCAAGAGAGACCGCACCTGTCCCTAAAATTGAAAACGCCCGATGAGGTTCATCGGGCGTCCGTTGCCGGCTGGATCAAGCCGGCTGTGTGTCCTTCATAGGTGTCAACCTATGGCAGGACGGGTCATGGCTCTTCACGGAGGAGCCGGCCCGCCCTTGGGTGAAGGCGAAAAAGTCTATAAAAATCAACAGCTTGCATCGCTCATAAGGGGTGCTATGAGCGACTAGGCAGGTGGCACCCCCCACTGTATCTCTTCCAGTCAGTCGGGCCAGCGCTTAATAGGCTATGAGGTCATAGCGCACAAGCCGCTCACGTATAGGACAAGGATTGGGTGGCAGCTGTGAAAGGACCACACATTCGGAACGGCGCAGAAGAATGCTCCAGATTTCGGTCAGTTTGCTGGATGATCGTGCCAGGCTGTGGTGGCACACCTGTTGACTTAAGACACCGTTCTGCTTGTCAACCACAGACTGCCTTGGGATGATGGTTCGCATCGAAGGGTTTGCCCGACTTCAGCACGCCGTAGGCGATGGCCAGGAGCTTGTGCATGCAGGCCACGACGATGACCTTGCCGGGCTTGTTCTGCGCCTTCAGGCGCTGCCAGAACTCGGCCACCAACGGGTTGTATCTGCCGGCCACCATGGCCGGGAAGTAAAGCGCGTTCCTGAACTCCCGATGCCCCTGAGGATGCGTTCCTCGTCGCTTGTCCAACGATGTGCCGGACTGTCTGATCATCGGCGTGAGGCTGGCATAGGCAATCAGCGCCTTGACGCAGCCGAATCGCTCGGGACGCCCGATGTATGCGAGCAGCTGGGGAATTGTCCTGTCCCCGAGGCCCGGGATCGAGGCGAGCAGTTCGCCGCGTTGCCGCAGATCAGGGTCGTCGTCGATGGTCTTGCGGATCTGCATGCGCACGTCCTTGATGGACTCGTCCAGGCTCGAGATGACCGCGGTGAGAGACGACCTGACCGCGTCGTGGGCGACCTCCAGGCGGTTCGACTCGGCCTGCCTGAGTTCCAGCAGCGTGTCCAGCCGGGCCACCAACGCCTGCAGCGAGCGCACGCCCGCAGAAGGCGCCTCCCACAACGCCGGAGCGGTCTTGTCGCAAAACCGTGCAAGGGCCTTCGCGTCGCCGCCATCGGTCTTGTTGCGAACACCCTCGAGCTCCATGAATCGCTTCACCTGCAGCGGGTTCACGACCGAGACAGCCACCGCCTGGTCATGCAGGAACAGCGCCAGGGCCTCGTGGTACGTCCCGGTGGCTTCCATGCAGACGTGGGCCGTTGCCTTGCCATCGGGCAGATTGGATTGCAGCCATCGCAGCAGCTCAGCGAAGCCGCCTGCGTTGTTGGGGAACACCTTGGAGCGGTACTTGCCGTCCGCCCGCAGCCACGCCACATCGAGCTTCATCTTGCTGATGTCCACTCCTACCTTGCATGTCACCGTGATACTCCTTGAGCAGAGTCAATGCGCCGCATTCGACACGCACACCCTGATATGCGGGGTCGTCGCCAGCGCATCGGCCAGCGACGCCCCAAGACACCGTTCGAGCTACAGCGTCGAATCCGTACGGTTCCCCAGTCTTTATTACGGGCTGGAGGCCCAAGGAGGAGCACAGGGTCTACCGAACGGGCTCCCTTCAGCGCTACGGGAGCGGATAAACAATATCAGGAGGAGCAGTGCTCAGTCGGCGCTAGAGAGACTCGCGAGGCTTGGGTCTGTCAGGAACGCCGGCCGTTGCAGGCTGCGCTGCGCACTCGGCTTGGATGCGCGCGAGGGCGATCTCGGCGGGACCACCAATGGCGGTTGTCGTGGTGGCCAGGGCTTCGCCGAAAGCTTTGTCGGCGCCGTCGGCGATTCGATCGGGCCCGCCGAGGAGAACTGAGCAGAAGGTTGGGTGCTGAACGAATGGTGCGATTGCGCTTGGCGGAGACTGCGCAGCCGTGCTGAACGCGGCGAGCTGGATCGTGGTCAGAAGCAGGTAGCGATTCGGGCTGAGCATGGTGATCTCGCGGTATTCGGACGCGGAATTCCTTCCTGGAAATCCGAAGACTCGTTTGTACCATATATGGTGGTGCATTTGTGGTGCATGCCGCCGAAAGTTGGGCGGTGCGTACGTCGACCCAAAACCTTCCGTTGATGAGAGCCTTCGCAGCTGAGCTTCGAGCGCGGCGTAACGTATTGGGTGTGTCACAAGAGGAATTGGCTCATCGCTGCGGGGTGAACCGAACCTTTGTGGCCAAGATGGAAGTTGGACAAAACCAGCCCTCGCTGACCGTCTTGATGAAGATCTCGGAGGGATTGCAAGTTCCACTTCCCGTTCTCATGGGATCGACTGTTGAGCGGTACAAGCTCGAGACTGACCAGCAGTAAGGGTCATCGTCGGCCATCGCGGTGCTGGGGTTAAAGCCGGGCCGCTTTTCTTGGGTGCGAGGCTTTTGCCTGCTTTTCTTTCACGACGGCTGCGAGCCCAGATCGATCCAGCGGCCGAACCGGCCTCGCCGTCTCGACGCTGTTCTTGTCAATTCCGGCGGCCTCAGGCGCCCGACTACCTGCTCGTCTCCGGCGCCCGTAATACGCCTGTGTCTCCGAGACCGCCTGACCCAGAACCGCTGCAAGTGCCTCGGCTTCCCAGCCAGCCTCGCGTAGATTCTCAGCGAGCGAGTGCCGAAAACTATAGCCCGTGACCGCTGGTTTTCCAGGAAAAAGTTCCGCCGAAAGTCGGGTCAGATGGGTGCGAAACGCATCCGTGCTTTCGATCGACACAGCCAAGGTTCCCACAGCTTTGATCTGCTCCACCAGCTCTGTGGGCAGTACACCAGGCTGCAGCTTGAACTTTCGCCACTCTTGCCCGCTGTGCTCCGACACCTTCGCGCCAAGTATCTTGGCAACGATCCCGTTGCCGTCAAATTGCAGATCCACGCCCTTGACCAACTCCTCAGGCCGGCAACCTGTGACCGCGATGACCAGCGTCGGCAAACCGTAGCGCAGTGATTGAACGCCTCGTCGAAGCATGCGTTCCTTCCAGTCCCTTGGCATCTTGGGCAAGTCCTTGCGCTTGGAATGCTTTGCTTTTTTTGCTCACCGGTGATCTCCAGCATGTCCTCGGCACGAACGTTTTCGATCATCTGAATGATCTTGAGGCTGTGATCCAACATGCCCACCACCTTCAGCCATTCAACCGAACGACCCTCTCGGCGTTGCAGCACGTCCTGGTCGCTTAGAAGGCTGTGGCATTCCTGTTTGCAGTGCCAGACCAGTGCTGCTCTCATGGCGTAGAAGCTCCGCGAGACCGGCGCATACCTCGCCAGAATCTGCTGCACCGTGATGTCCGTGCCCTGCAGTTCACGCAGGATGAGATTGGCTTTTGCCCTGTAGTTGCGAGCTGTCTCTTGGGATACGCCGTCGCCGGAAGGCAGAGCCTTCCGGGCTCGCGCGATGACCACGAATGCCTTGCCTACCGCCTCCTGCCTCTCGGCAGGAGACAGTGGCCAGTCCTTCACGGCCGTCACGCTCGCGGCCCTTCGCTAACGCGATCTCGACGCTTCGCATCGAGCCCGGGCCCCATTGTCGAACGGTGCGCCGTAATGCCAGGGGCTGCCGCCCCGGCATTCGGCAGCACCGTCCGACAATGGTTTTCTTGGCCATCAACTTCTGCTTCGCAGCTTGTTGATTTGCCGCCATCGAGCATCCACATGTGTGGCTGACACGTCAGCATCACATGAAAGACTCCGCCATGGCTAAGTCCAGCACCCTCACCGCAGCGGAGATGCGCAAGCGCATCGACGCGCGCCGCGACAGCAACCGCGAACACACCCGCAAATACCGCGAGCGGCAGGCCAGCTCGGGCTCTGTCACCATCCAAGTGACGGTGCCCCAAAGCGCCGCCGACGTGCTGCGCGCGGTGGTTTCGGCGATCCGTCCTGGCTCGCCGACCGACCTGGTCGAGGCGGCCAATGCGTTGACCGAGTGGTCGCCGCCAGATACCGCAGCTGCGCTCGAGTGAGTTCGCGCAGGGCACCGCACCGATGCTGCCTGCGCGCTTGCTGTGCTGACATGTGAGCGGGGAACCGAACCATCCATTCAAGGATGAGAGGTCAGGTGACGAGGGGGCTCGACATTGAAGATGGTTAGTGCCTGGGTGCCCGCGCCGCGTGCAGAGTGCCGAGGATGCATCAGCTCGCATGACCATCGCTTCGTGATTCAGCCAGTCGACGACGCACTTCTTCCGCGTAGCCTTTGCGCAGCTTTGGCCAGCCGCTGACGAACTCCTTGCCTTGACGCAGGGTGTGCTCACGAACGATGTCCGCCGCGATCCTGAGCCGTCTGTAGTCGATCGGCGGTTGTACGCAACGCTCCAGTGCCTCCTTCAACGGCACCAAGGGAAACTGCACATTCATTCGCGGTCGATCCGCGTGCGTGTAGGTACTCAACGTCACGCTGCGAGCTTCCTCGCGCGTAATTAGGCCGGTGCGCACAGCGTGATCCTGGGCCTGGTGACCGACGATCTGCATGCTCGTGCTGAGGGGCGTGCCACCATCCTGCAGCGCACTGATGACTGTGTGTCTGAACGAGTGAAACACCAGCTGTGGATGGACGACACCGCAGACGTTCAGCAATTTCGCGAACGCGTCGCCACATAGCTTTGACGGAAGGCGCATCGCCGTCTTGCCGGTGAGGTCCCGATGCGGAAACAGATTCTTCGCGCCAAGCTCGCGCATCTGCTGGAGGTACTCCAAGAATCCGAGATCGATCAGCGGCTGGACGATAGGCAGGCGTCGAACCGAGTTCTTGTTCTTCGCGAACTCCGGCTTCACGTCCATGTACCAAATGCCGGAGCCTTCCTCGCAGCCGATCAAGCGCATTTCCATGGTGACCAGTTCCTTGAGTCGCGTTCCAAGGTGCAGGCCGAGCAGGGGCGTCCAGAAGTAGTCGCTGAACCGGCCCTCCATCAGATAGCGCTCCGGCTCGAAGATCGTGGTGAGGTGATGCGACTGGAACGGCAGGTACTCTGCCTTTTCTTCGTTTGCCTGCTGCGTCAGCTTTCGTCGACGGTCTTCGAGACCGTTCACCGGGTTTTCTGTCGCGGCCTGCACTTCTTGGGTTGCCCAAGTGAAGAATGAGCTCAGGTCCGAAAGCCGCTTCAGCAAGCTGCTCGGCTTGAGTGTCTTGACCGCCTCGGCATCCTCGTCCGTCTGCACGGTTCCATGAGAACCACGTGTTTCCTTGGATTCCTGGCGACCGACCCGCTGCGCGGATGCATCCATGAAGCTCGTGAGGTGGTGCGTATGGATCTGATGAACCCAAGGGTCCTTGTCGAGCCGGTCATCGATGCCAACGACGTACTGCCCGACCTTCTGCAGGAACTCGTGGCGATCGTAGGTGGTTCTCGGCACCGTCGTCCGATTCTTCAGCGCGTTGTCCCTGAAGCTGTCGAGTGCAGCCGAGAACCGCATCGGATTCTTTGGTGCCGGGCCGCTGCCGTAAGGCGAAGGAGCTGGCGCTGGTGCGACAACGGGAGCCTGTATCGCAGTGGCAGTCGGCACCTGGATCTGCGAGGGCTGATGGCACCCTGAGATCGCTTCCACGAGATTGTTGGTGCGCCCGAGGATT
The DNA here is from genome assembly GCF_902712855.1 of Variovorax paradoxus. Lineage (NCBI taxonomy): Bacteria > Pseudomonadati > Pseudomonadota > Betaproteobacteria > Burkholderiales > Comamonadaceae > Variovorax > Variovorax paradoxus. Next base: position 5,285,631 of record NZ_LR743507.1, on the reverse strand, counting down.
TCGAGGAAGGTGGCCTTCCATGCCGGACGCTGATCGAGCTCGGCCAGGAACCGACCGAGTCGATCCTGGTCGTCGTCGTCGGCAACGGAGACATTGCCGACGGTCCACGTACTGATCGTGTTTCGGAAATCGTTGAAGGCAGACGGGCGGTGCGGCATTGGAACTCCCTCGATGAACGCGTTGAGCACTGCCACAAGTCTGCGGGCTTGAGAAGGGTCTTTTGTTCGAAGGGAGCTGCGCAGCTCACTAGGGGAAACACTTTTCCCTAGGAGCACTCGGACGAAGTAAACGCCCGTTTTCTTGCGGTATAAGCGCGGGGATGAAAATCCCATCTGGTGGCACCCTCAAGTGGCACCCCTGAAAAACAAAAAGCCTTGTAAGTCGTTGACTTACAAGGCTTTTTCTGACTGGTGGCTCTTCACGGACTCGAACCGCGGACCTGTGGATTATGATTCCATCGCTCTAACCGACTGAGCTAAAGAGCCGTTCAGTGCTGATTGGCACCGAGCCCAAAATTATAGCCCAGGAATTTGACTCAGTTCAACCACCTGCGGGCAACTTCCCCAATTCTTCGGAAACCAGGCGCACGATCAGCTTGTCCAGCGTCTGCACCGAGTAGTTGCCGACGTCGTGCACGGTCTGCGTTCCCGGGCCGCTCGCCGGGTTGGCCGCCTCCTTGTAGGTCAGGAACACGAAGCGTCCGCCGGTGTACTGCGCGATCTGTCGCTGGATGTATTCGCCCTGCTTGTCGAGGCCCGACGCCCCCACGCTGAACACCTTGATGCCCTTGCCGAGTGCGGCGGCCATGTCGTCGTCGTATTGCGGGCCGCCGTAGTCGAGGTGGGGCGGCGCGTCGGCCAGCAGCACCACGAGGCGGGTGGTGCCGTTGCCGCGCCAGCTCAGCTTGTGGACAGTCTCGTTCAGCGCCTCGTTCATCGCCTCGGGATAGTCGCCGCCGCCCGCGGCCTGCAGCTTGTCGAGCACGCCCTGGAAGGCATTCAGGTCGTTGGTGAAGTCGTGCCGCCGCACGAGGAACTCGTCGGTGCGGTCGCGGTAGGCCACCAGGCCGAAGCAGGTGTCGGGCCGGCTCGGCAGCTTCGCGACCTGGTCGGCGATGGTGCGCAACGTGCCCTTGAGCTTGGCGATCTCGTCGTCCATGGAGCCGGTTGCATCGATCAGGAAGACCAGGTCGAGCTGCGCCCGCGCCGGCGCCGCGCCCGGCTGGCCGTCGAGCACCACGTCGACGGCATTCTTCTGCCCGCGCTGCAGGAAGGCCTTGCCGTGCCGGCCGTTCTTGCGCACGGTGACCTCGTACAGCTCGCCTTGCGCCTTGTCGAAGGCGTTCGGATGCAGCCATGCGCGCCCGCCCGCATCGGTACGGGCCCACATCGCGGCGCCGCTCGGCGCCTGCACGGCCACCTCGGCATCGGGCACGACGGTGCCGCGCGTGTCGCGCACCTGGAGCAGGTAGCGCGCGCTGATGTCGCGCTCGCGGTGCGGCACCTGCGTGCGGCCGCGGAAGGCCATGTATTCGCCGAAGTCGGCGTTGTCGTCGACCATGCCGGCGGTGACGGTTTCGTTGGCGGGGCGCGGTGCCTGGACGGGCGGCTGCAGGGCGATGCGCGGCGCGCCAGCGACCGCGGGTGCGGCGGGCGAAGCCGGAGCGACCGGCGAGGGCATCGCAGCGGCTTCAGCCATCGGTGCGACGGATGCGGCCAATGAACCCGCAACCCCCGGTCGCGACGGCTTGCGCAACGCATCCGCCGGCGCCGCTGCGTCGGCCAGCGCGCGCCGTTCGCGGGTTCCGTGCCGCTCGACCTGCGAAACGCGCTGCAGTCCCGGCGTCTCGTGCGTCTGGATCGGCCTCGCGCAACCGGTGGCTGACGGAGCCTCGAAATTCGGTACGGCCTGCGTCACCTGAAGGCGGCTGTCGGGCGCTGGCGTCGGCCATCTCACGGCGCCGGCCAAGGCGGGGGGCTCGGTGGCGCCGCAGGCCGTCAGGAGCAATGGGGCGCATAGCAGGACGACGAGCGGCTTGCGGAACCGGGGGGCGAAGGCTTGGGTCATGGAAGGACTCCGGGTGGTTGGATGCAGGCTGGTACGGCGGGCCGTGCGCAACGGGGTTAAGCCCGCGCAATCTTTTTTTGCCGATGCGAACCCCGATGCCTTCCGCCGTGCGTACAAGCTCGGGTGAAAATCGTTCGATGTCCGCGCTTCCCCGCGCCCCTTCCGACCGCAGCTCGTCGTCCGCACCCGAGCGCCAGGCCATGCCCGACGACCAGTTGATGCTGGCGTACGCGCGAGGCGACGCCGCCGCGTTCGACGTGCTCTACGCACGCCATGAAGGCGCGCTGTTCCGCTTCGTCAAGCGGCTGCTGGGCGCGAGGCTCGCGGCGCAGGCCGACGAGGTGTTCCAGGACACCTGGATGCGGATCGTCTCTGCGCGCGAGAGCTTTTCGCCGCAAGGCGCCACCTGGCGGACCTGGGCGTTCACCATCGCCCACAACCTCGCCATGGACCGCCTGCGCGTGAGCGGGCGCGAGGTGGCGCTCGACGCGCATGCCGACGACAGCAGCGACCCCGTGCCCACGCTCGAGCACGGCGTGCGCGGCGCCACGGACGCGGTCGCGCATCCGTCGGCCGAAGAACTCGCGTTCTGGCGTGCCGCCGGCCGGCGCCTGCTGGCCTGCCTCGACGAACTGCCGGCGGACCAGCGCGCCGCCTTCCTGCTGCACCATGAAGACGGGCTGACGGTCGAGGCGCTGGCCTCGAGCCTGGAGATCGGCTTCGAGACCGTGCGAAGCCGGCTGCGCTACGGGCTGCAGAAACTGCGCGCCTGCATGGAGCGCTACCTGTCGGTGCTGGAGCAGCGGGCATGAGCGGCAACACCACCGGTTTCGAAGAGGACGACCTGAGCGATCCGGCGCTGCGCCGCGCGCTCGACCACGCGCCTGACCGCGACGCCATGCCCGATGCGCGCACGCGCGATGCGATCCTGAAGATGGCGCACAACCTTGCCGCCGCGCCGGTGCAGGCCGCCGGCGCTGCCGCCAACAGCGCCAGCGTGCTGCCGTGGTGGCGCCGCCTGCTTGGCGGTGGCGAGCCGCGCTCGCGCATGCCGTGGAATGCGGCCTTCGCCACGGTGCTCTTGGCGGTGTTCGTCACCGTGCTGTGGCGCAGCGAGCCGGTGCCCGATGCGCGTCTCGATGGCGAGGCGCGCGTGGGCGGAGCCGCTGCGCCCGCCGCAGAGGCTCCGGCGACGCCACCCGCGTCCGCTGCACCGGGCGGGTCGATCGCACCTGCCGAGCCACCTGTCGCTCCCGCGCCCGCTGCCGCGCCTGAGCCCGCGCCGCCGCCGCCCATCGTGGCGAAACCTGCGCCGCCCGCACCTGCGGCGGAGCAGCGCGCCAAGGCCGCGCCGCGCGACGCAACTTCCGACAAGGAGACCGCACGGTTGCCCGCCCCATCGAGGGCTGCAACGCCTGCGCCGGTGGCTCCCGCCGCGCCTGCCGTCATGGCGGAGCAGGCTTTGCCTGCACCCGCACCCGCACCCGCACCTGCACCCGCACCCGCACCCGCACCCGCACCTGCACCCGCACCCGCACCTGCACCTGCACCTGCACCTGCACCTGCACCTGCACCTGCACCTGCACCTGCACCTGCACCTGCACCTGCACCTGCGCAGGACGAACGCCGCGAACATTTCGAGGCGCGCGCGGAAGGGGAGCGCCAGCGCGCCTTGCCGGCCGCACCCGCTGCACCCGCGCCCGCTGCGGCCCCGCCGGCCCCGGGCGCAGCGATGCTCTCGCGTCGCTCGCAGGACGCATCGGCACCTGCCGGCCAGGCCGACGCCAGCGCGCAGGCTTCCGGTGCGTTGCAGGACGCTTCGCCACGCGCGGCGAAGTCCGCACGGCTGCAGGCTGCCGCGTCGGCGTTCTCCGCGCTGGAGCGCTGGACTTCGTTCAGTGCTGGCGCCGGTGTGCGGCGTGCGCGTGGCGATGTGGAAGAGCTTCCCGCGCTGGTAGGCGCGGTGGCGCGGTCGGCCAACGTGCCCGATGCATCGCTCGACGCGCCGGTGCAGGCGCGGCTGTCGCTCTATCGCGGCGACACGCTCGTCGCCGTGCTCGAGATCGCGGGCGACCAGGTGCGATGGACGCCGCAGCCCGGCGGCACCGCACTGGTCGGCACGCCGCCCGCGCAGGCGCTCGATGCACTGCGCTCGCTGCTGGCGCGCTGACGGTCGGCCTGTTCAGGCGTTCTTGAAATCCGGCTGGCGCTTCGTGAGGAAGGCGTCCATGCCCTCCTTCTGGTCCTGGGTGGCGAACAGCGCATGGAACAGCCGGCGCTCGAACATCACGCCGTCGCTCAGGCCGCCCTCGAAGGCGCGGTTGACCGATTCCTTCGCCGCCATCACCGAGATCTGCGAGAAGCCGCAGATGACCAGCGCGGCGCCGAGCGCCTCGTCGGCAAGCTTCTCGAACGGCACCACGCGGCTCACCAGGCCCGCGCGCTCGGCCTCGGCGGCGTCCATCATGCGGGCGGTGAGCACCATGTCCATGGCCTTGCTCTTGCCCACCGCGCGCGGCAGGCGCTGCGTGCCGCCGGCGCCGGGGATCACGCCGATCTTGATCTCGGGCTGGCCGAACTTGGCGTTGTCGGCCGCGATGATGAAGTCGCACATCATCGCCAGCTCGCAGCCGCCGCCCAGCGCAAAGCCGGCCACCGCACCGATCACCGGCTTGCGGATCGAGCGGATAATTTCCCAGTTGCGCGTGATGTAGTCGCCCTTGTACGTGTCGATGAAGCTGTACTTGGCCATCGCCGCGATGTCGGCACCGGCCGCGAAGGCGCGCTCGCTGCCGGTCACGATGATGCAGCCGATCGCCTCGTCCGCGTCGAAGGCCTTCAGGGCCTGGCCCAGTTCGGTCATCAGCGCGTCGTTGAGCGCATTGAGCGCCTTCGGGCGATTGAGGGTGATGATGCCGACCTTGCCAGCTTCGGTCCGCACTTCGATGTTTTCGTAGCTCATGGTGTCTCCGGGGGGAAGGGGAAAAAACGCGCTTCACTATACCCAGCATGGCGTTACGGGGCGCAGGGCATCCGGGTTCCCATAGAGTCCCGTCATGAGTTCCAACTACGCCTTCCTGTTCGTGGCCATCGTGGCCGAAGTCATCGCCACCAGTTTTCTCAAGGGCTCCGAGGGCTTCACCCGGCTCTGGCCCACGCTCGCGGCCGTGGCCGGCTATGCGGTGGCTTTCTTCTTTCTGTCGCTGACGCTGCGCACCATCCCCACAGGCATCGCTTACGCGATCTGGTCGGGCGTGGGCATCGTGCTGATCTCGCTGGTGAGCTGGCTGTGGTTCGGCCAGAAGCTCGATGGCCCGGCCATCGCGGGGCTCGGGCTGATCATCGCGGGTGTGGTGGTGGTGAACGTGTTCTCGAAGTCGGTTTCCCATTGAGCAGCCAGGGCGGCGCGTTTCAATTGAGAATTCTTCTCATCTAGAATGCCTTGCATGGAGTTCCCGATGCAAGAACATGCCGTGTTGCTGCGGGCCTATGCCCGCGTGCAGGAGCGATGCTCGCGCCTGCTGGCCGAGCAGGCCGCGCTCGTCGAAAGGCTCGAGGCGCAGATCGTGCGCCTGCGCGGTGCTCTCGTTGCGCGCGACTCGGCCGTTGCCATCGTGCGCGAGGAACTGGCGGCACGCGCGGTAGCCGGTTCTGCACTGCCGAAGCGGCTCAGCGGCTTGCTCGCGCCGGGCAACCGGCGGCACCTGATGGCGCCGCCGGCGCAGGTGCCGTCCGACCTGCGCGAGAAAGCCGTGCTTTGCGTCGGCCATCAGCAGGACGCGCCATCGCTGGCGCGCCAGCTGGTCGAGATTGCCGGTGGCCGCTACCTGCATCACGACGGCGGCGACGACGCCGACGATCCCGCGCTCGAAGCCAGCCTGCGCGCGGCGGACCTGGTGATCTGCCAGACCGGTTGCGTGAGCCACGGCGCTTATTGGCGCGTCCAGGACCATTGCCGCCGCACCGGCAAGCCTTGCGTGCTGGTCGGCGAGCCACAGCCGATGCTGTTCGTGCGAAACCCTGCCGCGGCGCAGGGCGCCTAGCGGCGGGTCAGCAGCGGCCCGCTGCCGGTCTCAGCCCTTCAGCCAGTTCGCGACCTTGCCGGCGTCGTGCGCGAACAGGCGCCAGGTGGTCACGCCGGCCGGCAGCGACAGCGGCAGCCGGATCAGCTTGCGGTCGCGCGACACGATGGCCGTGCATTTCGCGGCATCGCCCAGGTACAGCGCCAGGTCGTCGAGCTTGGCGATGCGCCAGGCCTGCGCCGGCCGCTGCGCGCCCTTCCTGCCGGCGGCGGGCAGCTCGATGCCGATCCATTCGTCGTTCGCGGAGAAGCCGGCCTTCTCGGCCGCTCCGCCGCGCAGCACCACCTTCACCTGCACGCTGCCGTTCGCCTCGGCCACGCGCATGCCGAGCGTCTGCGCCTGCTGCGACGGGTCCTCCAGCGTGGCCACGCCATGCACGCGAAGGAGCTGTGCGAGAGGCAGCTCGTCGGTCGAGTGCACCCAGCGCGCAAGCTCGGCCGCGTACGAGCGGCCGCTCACCGCTTCCAGCGCGGCGGCGATGTCGGCCTCGCTGATCGGCCCGCCGCCGCTGTGCGTCCAGAGGTGGCGCATCACGTCATCGAGCGAACCCTTGCCTTCGTGGCGCAGCGTGAGGTCGAAGCACAGCGCGACCAGCGCGCCCTTGGTGTAGTAGCTCACCGTGCTGTTGGGCGTCTGCTCGTCCTGGCGGTAGTACTTGACCCAGGCGTCGAAGCTCGCGTCGGCCACCGGCTGCACCAGCCGGCCCGGCGTCTGCATGACCTGGTTGAGCGTCTTGTTCAGCAGGCGCAGGTAGGCCGCGTCGTCTATGCGGCCCGCGCGGCGCAGCAGCAGGTCGTCGTAGTAGCTGGTGAAGCCCTCGAAGAACCACAGCAGCTGCGTGTAGTTCTCGCGGCTGTAGTCGTAGCGCGCGAACTCGGCGGGCCGCATGCGCTTGACGTTCCAGGTGTGGAAGTACTCGTGGCTGATGAGCCCCATCAGCGTGGTGTAGCCCTCGGGCTGCTTCTTCTTCTCGCCGCGCTGTGGCAGGTCGCGGCGGTTGCAGATCAGCGCCGTGGAATGACGGTGCTCGAGCCCGCCGTAGCCGTCGTCCACCGCGTTCAGCATGAACACGTAGCGGTCGATCGGCAGCTTCGGCCCGCCGCGCTTGCCGGCCTTGTCGCCGTGCCAGAAGCGGATCTCTGCCTCGCAGATGGCCTGCGTGTCGGCAATGAGCCTGTCGCCGTCGAACGAGGCCGCAGCCCCCGCGATCACGAAGCGGTGCGGCACGCCGCAGGCCTCGAACTCGGCGCTCCAGAACGCGCCGAGCTCGACCGGGCTGTCGGCCAGCTCGTCGTAGCCCGAGGCCTGGTAGCTGCCGAAGCCGGACCTGTCGGCCTTCACCGGCACCAGCGCGGTGGCGCACGACCACGGGGCCGCACCGGCCGGCAGCGCGGGCGCGACGATCTCGATGGCATGCGGCGCGTCGGTCTGGCCCTCGACGCGAAGGCACACGCTGGTGCCGTTGAAGAAGCCGCGTTCGGCATCGAGCCAAGCGGTGCGCACCGAGTTGTCGTACGCGCAGACCTGGTAGTTCAGCACCAGCGGCTGGCCGGGCTCGCATTCGACACGCCAGCTGCACTTGTCGAGCTGCGTCAGCGCCGGCTTGCGGCGGCCCTGCGTGGCGCGCAGGCCCTGCAGGTTCTTGGCGAACTCGCGCACCAGGTAGCTGCCGGGAATCCACACCGGCAGCGACACCTGCTGCTGCGCAGCAGGCGAATCGATGGTGAGCGTGACGGAAAAGAGATGCGCATGCAGGTCCGCGCATTCGACGCGGTAGCGCACACCCGCGATGGTCTTCGCGGGCGTGGCGGCGGCGGTGGCGCGGCGCGATGCGGTCCGGGTCTTCGTCGTCGCCATCAGCTGGACGAAGCGGCGAGTTGCTTCTCGACCTGCTCTGCGGGAATGGCGCCGGGGGTGCGCGTGCCGTCGCTGAAGATCAGCGTGGGCGTGCCGGTGATGTTGTACTTGCGGCCGAAGTCGACGTTGCGCTGCAGCGCGGTGACGTCGCAGTTGGTCGGCGCCGTGGTGGGCCGGGTGCTGGCTTCCATCCAGTCGCTCCAGGCCTTGCCCTTGTCCTTGCTGCACCAGATGTCGCGCGACTTGACGTTCGAGTCCGGACCGAGCACCGGGTACAGGAACAGATACACGGTGACGTTGTCGACCGTCTTCATGTCCTTCTCGAAGCGCTTGCAGTAGCCGCAGTTCGGGTCTTCGAACACCGCCAGCTTGCGCTTGCCGTTGCCGCGCACGATCTTGATCGAGTCCTTCAGCGGCAGCTGGTCGAAGGCGACGGCGCTGAGCTTCTCCACGCGCTCCTCGGTCAGGTTCTTGCGCGATTTCACGTCGATCAGGTTGCCCTGGATCAGGTAGTTGCCCTGTTCGTCGGTGTAGAAGATCTGCGCGCCGTTCACGCGCACTTCGTAGAGGCCCGGGATCGGCGCCTTCGAGACTTCGTCGATCGGCGGGAACTGCGGGATGCGTGCCGGCAGGTTCTTGCGGATCTCGGCTTCGCCAGCGGTGGCGGCCACGACCGCGCCCAGCGTGCAGGCGGCGAGAAGGAGGTTGCGTACGAGTGTCATCGGGAGATCCGTTGGTTCGGTTCTGAAAAGGACGTGCAGGCGTCAGGCCTTCAGGCCCATGGCTTGCGCGGTGATCCAGTGCTTGACCAGGCGCGTGCGGTCGAAACCGCGCATGCCCCAGTTGCGCAATGCAGGGAGTGGACCCAGGTTGTGCGAGAAAAGTTGCTGCAGACCGTCGGTCGCGAGGCTCATCTGCAGCACGTCGACGCGGCGGGCACGTTCGTAGCGGCGCAGCAGGCGCGGGTCGCCGACGCTGCGCCAGTGGTCGCGGTTCCTGATCACGCCGGCCAGCGCGGCGGCGTCGGCCAGGCCGAGATTCAGGCCCTGGCCCGCCAGCGGATGCACCGTGTGGGCCGCATCGCCCGCCAGTGCCCAGGAGCGGTTCGGCTGGCCGGGCATGGCGCCGGTCCAGCGGTCGGCGATGGCGCGGGCCAGCGGCCAGGCGCCGCGTTCGCTCGTAAGCTTGAGCGGTCCGAGCGCGCCGTGGCTGGCTTCCGTGACCGCGGCGTCGAATTCATCGTTGCCCTGCGCCAGCAGGTCGGGCGCGCGCAGCTGGTCGACCGACCACACCAGCGCGACGGTCTTGCCGTGTGTGCCGCCCAGCGGCAGCAACGCAAGCACCTCGCCGCGGTCGTTGAACCACTGGCGCGCGATGCCGTCATGCGACTGCGCGGCTTCCATGCGCGCGGCGACGGCATGCTGCGGATAGCGCGTGATCTCGTAGCTCACGCCGAGCGCCTCGCGCGTGGTGCTGGCCTTGCCTTCGCACACCACCGTCAGCGGCGCGGCGACGGGCTCGGCCACGACTTCGATCAGCGGCTGGAAGCGCACCGCGTCGGCCAACTGCTGTTCGAGTGCGGGCACGTCGACGATCCACGCCAGCGCATCGACCTTCTGTCGCGCGGCGCTGAACTGGACGCGGCCGCCTTCGTCGCCATGCACCAGCATCTCGCGCACGGCGGTGGCGTGGGTGGCATCGGGCCAGGCGCGCAGCGACTCGAGCAGGGTCCGGGAAGCCGTGTTGAGCGCATAGGCCCGGATGTCTTCCTTGCCCTGCGCGGCCGGCGGCACCACCAGCGCGACGCGCACACGCTCGCGCGCGAGCAGCAGGGCCAGCGTCCGGCCGACGATGCCGGCGCCGCGAATGCAAACTTCTGGGGGGAGAGCCATCGAAGGATTGTAGGGATTGCGCCCGCCCCCAGGCTTCGCGCGCTTCGTGTCGCTTCGCAAACCCCCTCGCGGGGGCGATGCCGGCGGCCCCGCCAGAGCCGGTTCCGCGGTATCCCTGGAAGGGAGCGAGCATTTCTTCCGGGAGCTGCGGGACAATCGCGGCCGAATTTCAAGGAACCCCCACCGTGTCCGCCTCCCAGCCCGCCTTCGATCTCCAAGCCACCATCGCGCGCCTGTTCATTTACCCGGTCAAGTCCTGTGGCGGCGTCGAGCTTCCCGAAATGCTGCTGACCGAGACCGGCCTGGAGTTCGACCGCGCCTGGATGGTGGTGGACGCCGGAGGCGAATTCGTCACCCAGCGGCAACTGCCACGCATGGCGTTGATCAAGCCGCAGATGAAGCACATGGAAGTGGTGCTGCGTGCGCCCGGCATGCTGGCGTTGCACCTGGCCTTCGACCGGGTCGAGAAGCCGGTGCGGGTTCGCGTGTGGAAGGACGAGGTGGCGGCCTACGACATGGGCGACATCGCGGCCCAGTGGTTCAGCGACTTCCTATCCGAACCCGGCAAGCCGCAGGCCCTGCGGCTGGTGCGCTTCGATCCCGAGCAGAAGCGCCTGTCGAACATGAAATGGACCGATGGCGTCGAGGCCGAGAACCAGTTCGCGGACGGCTACCCGCTGCTGGTGGCCAGCGAAGGCTCGCTCGCCGAGCTGAACGAGCGCCTGGCGGCGGCCGGGCACGAGGCGGTCGGCATCGAGCGCTTCCGCCCGAACATCGTGCTGGCGGGCATGGAGTCGCACGACGAGGACCGGGTCGAGGCGCTCCACGTCACCACCGCCGAGGGCGAGGCCGAACTGCGCCCCGTCAAGCCCTGCACGCGCTGCCCGATCCCCGACATCGACCCCGCGACCGCCCTGAGCAGCCCCGAAGTCGGCGACATGCTGCGCACCTACCGCGCCGATGCGCGCGTGGGCGGCGGCATCACCTTCGGCATGAACTGCATCGTGATCCAGGGCGTGGAGCACACGCTCAAGGTCGGCCAGCCGGTGGGCGCGAACTACAGGTTCGAATGACCGGGACGGGTCTTGCCCGTTTCAGGAATGCCGCGGAACCGGCTTTGGCGGGCCGCTGGTATTGCCCCCTGCAAGGGGGTTGGCGGCCACACGAAGTGGGCAAGCCTGGGGGGTTGGTCAGAATGCCACGCCGGCGATGAGGATGATGTTGGCGTAGGGCGTGCATTCGCCGGTGCGCACCATGGCGCGGGCCTTCGCGGTGCGGCGCTTGAATTCCTCGTGCGACACCGTCTGCGGCGCGATGCCCGGCGACTGGGGAAACCAGCGCGGCAGATTCTTCGCGGCGTCGAGCGCCTCCTCGGCGATCACGATGCCTTCCACCTGCATCTCCGACAGCACCGCCTGCAGCACGTCGGTCAGCTGCGGCACGCCGCGCGCCACGGCGAGGTCGATGCGGCGCGGGCCGTCCGGAATCGGCAGGCCGGCGTCGCCGAGCACGAGCATGTCGCCGTGCCCCATCGAGGCGATCACCTGGGACAGTTCGGCATGCAGCAGGGCAGTACGTTTCACAGCGAAATCCAGTCGGGTGGCACGGGGCTGCGCAGCACGTCGGCACGCAGCGGAATGGAAGGTTGGGCGCCGGGCTGCTGGATGCACAGCGCCGCGGCGCGGATGCCCAGGCGCACGGCCTCGTCGAAGGACTGGCCTTCGCCCAGCGCAACCGCCAGCGCCCCCAGAAAGGTGTCGCCGGCGGCCGTGGTGTCGACCGCCTGCACCTTCGGCGCGGGATGGTGGCGCGCGCCGTCGGCATCGACGGCCACTGCGCCGCGCGCGCCGAGCGTCACCACCACGCGCGCGATGCCCCTTGCACGCAGCGCCTGGCCGGCCTGAGCGGCTTCCTGCGGCGTGTCGGCAGCCTGGCCGCACAGCGTCTTCGCCTCGATCTCGTTGACCACCAGCGTGTCGATCTGCGGCCACAAAGGCTCGGCGATCGCCTGCACCGGCGACGGGTTCAGCAGCACCTTGCAGCCCGCGCCGTGCGCCACCGAGATGGCGCGCGCGACCTGGTCCATCGGCGTCTCGAACTGCGTCACCATGAACGCGGCGCCCTGCACCTGGCGCTTCAAGGCGGCCTCGTCGATCTGCACTGCGGCGTTGGCGCCGGGAATCATCACGATGCGGTTCTGGCCGCTGTCTTCCACGAGGATCAGTGCCGTGCCGGTGGGTTCGCCGGCTGCAGTGCGCAGCGCGGCGGTGTCGATGCCGTCGCGCTCGAGCGCCTGGCGCAGCGCAGCGCCGTGCGCGTCGTCGCCCACGCAGCCGATCATGTGCACCTTGCCGCCCTCGCGCGCGCAGCTCACGGCCTGGTTGGCACCCTTGCCGCCAGGAATGGTGGCGATCGAGTGGCCGATCAGGGTTTCGCCCGCGGCCGGCGCGTGCGGCACGCGCAGCACGAGGTCCATGTTGAGGCTGCCTAGCACCACGATGCGCGGCGGCGCATGGCTGCTGGAAGAAGACGGCATGTTCGCGGGGCTCACGGGGTGCGGGACTTTCGGGTTGTCGTGGGAGGTGCGGAAGGCGTGGATGGCGATGACCCGATGTCGCCCGAAGGCACCGTGGCTTCGCGGAAGCTCGCATGCCGGGCGGTCGATGCGCGCACGCGCAGCTCGGGCTGCAGCACCACCTTGCGCGCATCGCGGCGCTTGCCGCCGACGCGCTCGAGCAGCATGTCGACCGCCAGTGCGCCGATGCGCTCCTTGGGCTGCGCGACGGTGGTGAGCGGGGGGCTCGTGTAGGCGGACAGTTCGATGTCGTCGAAGCCCACGATCGACAGCTCGTCGGGCACCCGCACGCCGCTTTCATGCGCCGCGCGCAGTGCACCGATGGCCATCAGGTCGTTGCAGACGAACACGGCCGAGGGCTTCTGCTCGGTGCGCAGGATGGCGTGCATCGCCTCGTAGCCGCCCTGGCTGGTGAAGCCGCCGCGCCACAGCAGCACGTCGGCGTTCGGGGTCGCCCCGGTCTCGGCCAGTGCCATGCGCCAGCCTTCGATGCGCTGCTCGCTCGGCATCACGCCCGCCGGTCCGCCGATGCATGCGATGCGCTTGTGGCCCAGCGACAGCAGGTGCCGCACCGCGAGCAGCCCGCCCTGCATGTGCGCGGTTTCCACCAGGTCGCAGGCCGGGTCGTCGATCTCGCGGTCGACCAGCACGGTCGGCACGCGCAGGCCGTGGAGCTGCTTGGCCAGCGAGTCGCCGTCGTCGGAGCCGCTGCCGGCGCCGGTCGACACCACGACCAGCCCGTCGATGCGGCGCTCGGCCAGCACCTGCAGGTACACGCTCTGGCGGCGCGGCTCGTCGTCGGTGTTGCACAGCACCAGCGTGTAGCCCGCGCCGAAGCATCGGTCTTCCACGATGCGCACGATCTCCGCGAAATACGGGTTGGAGCTGTTGGGGATGAGCATGCCCAGCGTCGAGGTGGTGTTGCTCTTCAGGCTGCGCGCCATCGCGTTGGGCACGTAGCCCAGCTCGCGGATGACCAGCTCCACGCGCTCGCGCACCTTGGGGCTGACGTGGCGGGTGTCGTTGACCACGTGCGACACGGTGGTCACGGAAACCCCGGCTTTCAATGCGACGTCCTTGATGGTGGCCATGGTCTCGTGTGTTTCTCGTGGGACAGGATTCGGATCAGGCCAGGCGGCGGTCGGCCCGGCGCTGGCGCAGGGTGTCGATGATCACCGCCACCACGATCACCGCGCCGGTGATGATGCGCTTGCTCGGTTCGCTGGCGCCCACCTGGGCCAGGCCGGCCTCGAGCACCGCGATGATCAGCACGCCGAAGAAGGTGTTGACGACCGAGCCGCGCCCGCCCATGAGGCTGGTGCCACCGATGACCACGGCCGCGATCACCTGCAGCTCGATGCCGACGCCGGCGTTCGGGTCTGCCGCCTCGAGGCGCGCCGACTGCATCAGGCCAGCGAGCCCGGCGAGCAGCCCGGTGACGGCGAACACGATGATGCGGATCGGGCGCGGATCGATGCCCGCCAGCCGCATCGCCTCTTCGTTGGTGCCGATGCCCACCACATGGCGGCCGAACACGGTGCGCGTGAGCACCATCTGCCCGATCACCACCAGCACCACGGCCAGCACGAAGGCGGCGGAGATGCCGCCGATCCACGGTGCGGCCAGGCCCGAGATGGCGTCACCCACGTACTGCGTGCGCGAGTCGGTGACCAGGTAGGCGCCGCCGCGCACCGCCTCGAGCATGCCCAGCGAGACGATGAAGCTGGGCAGCCGCCAGGCCACCGACACCGCGCCGGTGACCGTGCCGCAGACCAGCCCCGTGGCCAGGCCCAGCAGCGCGGCCAGCGGCACCGAGAGCTTCCACTCGAGGATGGCGGCGGCGGTGACGGCTGCGCTGAGCGCCAGCACCGAGCCGACGGAGAGGTCGATGCCCGCGATGATCAGCACGAAGGTCATGCCGACGGCCATCACGGCCAGCGCGGGAATCTCGTTGGCGATCGAGACGAAGGTCTCGCGCGTCAGGAAGTATTCGCTCAGCGAGCCGAAGAGCGCGATCATGCCCACGAGCACGACCGTGAGGCCCAGGTAGGTGCCGAGCTGGCCCTTCAGCGCGGAGGGAGCGGCGGTCGGGGTGGAGGTCGGGTTGGCAGCGTTCATGGTGTATCGGCGGTGACCGGGGTCTGATCGGGAACGGCGGAGACCGCCGGTGCGGGGGCGGCGCGACCGGTGGCGTCGCTGAAGGCTGCGGCCAGCAGCGATTGCTCGCTCCATTCGCCGCGCTCGAACACCGCGACCAGCCGGCCGGCGCTCATCACGCCGATGCGGTCGCACATGGCCATCAGCTCGCGCAGGTCGCTCGACACCATCAGCAGCGCCTTGCCGGCGTCGGTCATGCGGTCGAGCTCGGCATACAGGTCGGCGCGCGCGCCGACGTCCACGCCGCGCGTGGGCTCGTCCAGCAGCAGTACCTTGCACTCGCGGTGCAGCCAGCGCGCGAAGACCACCTTCTGCTGGTTGCCGCCGCTCAGCGTGGCCACCGGCTGCTCGATGCTGCGCGAACGGATGCGCAGCAGCTCGACCAGTTTCTGCGCGATGCCGCGCTCCTTGGCCGGCTGCAGCCAGCCTGCGTGCGAAACGGCGCCGAGGTCGCTCAGCGTGGCGTTGACGCGGATCGACTGCGTCAGCAGCAGGCCCTGCGACTTGCGGTCTTCCGTGACCAGCCCGATGCCGGCGCGGATGGCCTGCATCGGCGAACGCCAGCCCTTGCGCACATGCTGCACCGGCTTGCCGTTCTCGATCAGCGTGATCTCGCCTCGGTCGGCGCGGTCGGCACCGAACAGCAGCCGCACCAGTTCGGTCCGGCCCGAGCCGACCAGGCCGGCCAGGCCCATGACCTCGCCGGCGCGCAGGTCGATGTCGACATCGCGCACCGCCTGGGCCCGGCCGATGCCGCGTGCGCTCAGCAACACCGGGCCCGCCACACGGCGTTCGCGGCCTTCGTGCTCGTGCACCGCGCGGCCGACCATGCGCTGCACCAGTTCGGATTCGCGCACGCCGGCCATGGCGCGCACGTCGACCAGCCGGCCGTCGCGCAGCACCGCCACGCGATCGGCGATGCGCTGCAGTTCCTCGAGGCGGTGCGACACATAGACGATGGCCACGCCGCGCGCCTTCAGCAGGTCGATCTGCTCGAACAGGTGCGAGGTTTCGCGCGGGGTCAGCATGGCGGTGGGCTCGTCGAGAACCAGCACGCGCGTGTCGTCCTGCAGGTTGCGCGCGATCTCGACCATCTGCTGCTGGCCGATGCCCAGCCGCGCCACGGGCGTCGCCGGGTCGATGTTCTGCA
Organism: Variovorax paradoxus; assembly: GCF_902712855.1. Classification (NCBI taxonomy): domain Bacteria; kingdom Pseudomonadati; phylum Pseudomonadota; class Betaproteobacteria; order Burkholderiales; family Comamonadaceae; genus Variovorax; species Variovorax paradoxus. Next base: position 5,269,851 of record NZ_LR743507.1, on the reverse strand, counting down.
TGCCGATCTTGGCCAGCTGCTGCGCGGCCAGCTCGTGCAGCTTGCCGCGGCGGATCCAGCCGGTCTTGTTGGGCAGGCGGTCGAGCAGCAGGTTCTCGGCCACCGACAGCGTGGTGACCAGGCCTAGTTCCTGCATGACCATCCGCACGCCCAGGCGCTCGGCGTCGCGGCGCGAGCTCGGCGCAAAGGGCATGCCGTCGAGCAGCATCTGCCCGCGCGTGGGCTGCACCAGGCCGCAGACGATCTTCGACAGTGTGCTCTTGCCGGCGCCGTTCTCACCCGTGAGGGCCAGAACCTCGCCGGCGTGCAGCACGAGCGAGACGTCGTCCAGCACCGGTGCCGCGTAGTCCTTGCCCATGGCGCTCAGCGAGAGCACGGGCGCGCTGCGATTGTTGTCAGCCATCGATTGGCAACCTTATTCCAGAAACACCACGGAACCGGCTTTGCCGGGCCGTCGGTGTTGCCCCCGGTAGGGGGAAGGCGAAGCGACACGAAGTGCGCGAAGCCTGGGGGCGAGCATCACTTCGTGACCAGCACCACGTCCGTCTTCACTTCGGCGGGCATTTCCGACTGCTTCTTCTTGTCGGCGATGGCCTTCAGCGCGGTCTCGATGCCGAACACGGCCTGCTTGGCGGCGAACTGGTCCGCCGTGGCGAGCACGCGGCCGTCCTTCAGCATCGGCTTGATGGCGCCGATGTTGTCGTAGCCCACCACCAGCACCTTGCCCGTCTTGCCCGCGGCCTTGACCGCGGCGACCGCGCCCAGCGCCATGCTGTCGTTGCCGGCCAGCAGGGCCTTCAGGTCGGGATGCTCGCGCATCATGCCGGCGGCCACCGTGTTGCCCTTGTCGATTTCCCACTGGCCCGACTGCACGCCCACCACCGTGACGCCGGCCGCCTTCATCGCGTCCTGGTAGCCCAGCGTGCGCTGCTGCGCATTGAAGGTGGTCGACACGCCTTCGATGATGCCGACCTTGTCGCCCGACTTCAGTTCCTTGGCCAGTGCGTCACCCACCAGCTTCGCGCCGGCGCGGTTGTCGGGGCCCACGAACGGCACCTGGATGCCCTTTTCCTTGAGTGCTGCGGCATCGAACTGGTTGTCGATGTTCACCACCAGGATGCCCTTGTCGATGGCCGCCTTGACCACCGGCACCAGCGCCTTCGAATCGGCCGGCGCGATGACCAGCGCGTTGATCTTCTGGGCCACCATCTGCTCGACCATCTTGATCTGCGCGGCGGTGTCGGTCTCGTCCTTGATGCCGTTGGCCACCAGCGTGTATTGGGCGGCGTGCGCCTTCTGGTGCGCCTTGGCGCCGTCTTCCATGGTGCGGAAGAACTCGTTGGCCAGCGACTTCATGACCAGCGCGACCTTGGGCTTGTCCTGCGCGAAGGCGGGCGTTGCGGCAATGGCGCCCAGCAACGTGAGGGCGGCGGCGCTTTGCAGGGTGCGGCGGGTGAACTTCATGGTGAATGTCTCCAGGGATGGTTGATCAGGGCGGGACGCCGGTCTTGGCCGGGGCTCCGATGTTACCTGTGGGAAACGTTTGCGCAAACGTTTGCTAATTGGGTTTAACCCTGATGCCGGGAGCGGCAGAAATGCGGTCCGAAGCCCTGCCGGACGGGCGTGCAGCCATGCTCGCCTAAAATCGCCGGTTACCCAAGAGGACCTCCCATGAGTTTGCAATGCGGCATCGTCGGCCTGCCCAACGTCGGTAAATCCACCCTTTTCAATGCGCTGACCAAGGCCGGCATCGCGGCGGAAAACTATCCCTTCTGCACCATCGAGCCCAATGTGGGCGTGGTGGAAGTGCCCGATCCTCGGCTTGCCCAGCTCAGCGAGATCGTGAATCCCGAGCGCGTGGTGCCCGCCATCGTCGAGTTCGTCGACATCGCCGGCCTCGTGGCAGGCGCCAGCACCGGCGAAGGCCTCGGCAACAAGTTTCTGGCGCACATCCGCGAGACCGACGCCACGGTGAACGTGGTGCGCTGCTTCGACGACGAGAACGTGATCCATGTGGCCGGCAAGGTCGACCCGATCTCCGACATCGAGGTGATCCAGACCGAACTTTGCCTGGCCGACCTGGCCACGGTCGAAAAGGCGCTGCACCGCCACACCAAGGTGGCCCGTTCGGGCGACAAGGACGCGCAGAAACTCGTCGGCCTGCTCGAGCGCTGCCAGGCCGCGCTGAACGAGAACACGCCCGTGCGTGCGCTCGAGTTCACCAAGGAAGAGTTGCCGCTGGTCAAGAGCTTCACGCTCATCACCGCCAAGCCCGCGATGTTCGTGGGCAACGTCTCCGAAGACGGCTTCGAGAACAACCCGTATCTCGACCGCCTGCGCGAATACGCCGCCAAGCAGGGTGCGCCTGTGGTCGCCATCTGCGCCAAGATCGAAGCCGACCTGGCCGAGATGGACGACGAAGACAAGAAGATGTTCCTGGCCGAGATCGGTCAGGAAGAGCCCGGCCTGAACCGCCTGATCCGCGCGGCCTTCAAGCTGCTGGGCCTGCAGACCTACTTCACCGCCGGCGTGAAGGAAGTGCGCGCCTGGACCATCCACATCGGCGACACCGGCCCGCAGGCGGCCGGCGTGATCCACGGCGACTTCGAGAAGGGCTACATCCGCGCCCAGACCATCGCGTTCGAGGACTACATCGCCTTCAAGGGCGAGCAGGGCGCGAAGGACGCGGGCAAGATGCGTTCGGAAGGCAAGGAATACGTCGTCAAGGATGGCGACGTGATGAACTTCCTGTTCAGCTCATAACAGGCTCGCCCCCAGGCTGCGCGCACTTCGTGTCGCTGCGCCAACCCCCTAGCGGGGGCAACACCTGAGGCCCGGCGAAGCCGGTTCCTCGGTGTTTCGCGAAAAGAAATCCGCGGGTTCTTTGGGGTGTTGTTCGGTAGACTCCGCGCGCCCCGAATCCTTCTCAAGGCCCGCCTCCATGCTCACCGTCCACCACCTCAACAACTCGCGTTCGCAGCGTGTGCTCTGGCTGCTCGAAGAACTCGAACTGCCTTACGAGATCGTCCACTACCAGCGCGATCCGCAAACCATGTTGGCGCCCGCTTCGCTGCGGGCCGTTCATCCGCTGGGCAAGTCACCCGTCGTCACCACGGATGACGGGCTCGCGCTCGCTGAATCGGGCGCGATCATCGAGACCGTCATCGAGCGTTTCGGCCAGGGGCGGCTCGCGCCCGCTGCCGGCACTGCGGAGGCGCTGCGTTATCGCTACTGGCTGCATTTCGCCGAAGGTTCGGCGATGTCGCCGCTGCTGCTGAAACTGGTGTTCGACCGCATCGAGAGCGCGAAGATGCCGTTCTTCGCAAAGCCGATCGCGAAAGCGATCGCGGCCAAGACCAAGGGCGCGTTCATCAATCCGAACATCGCAGCGCATCTGGCCTTCATGGAAGCCGAACTCGGCAAGAGCGAGTGGTTTGCCGGCGACAGCTTCACGGGCGCGGACATCCAGATGAGCTTTCCGGTGGAAGCCGCGCAGGCGCGCGGCGGGCTCGACGCGAAGCGGCCGAAGCTCATGGCCTATCTGGAGCGCATCCACGCGCGCCCTGCCTACAAGCGCGCGCTCGAACGCGGCGGGCCCTACGGCCTGCTGAGCTGATCAGAAGATCTGCAGCAGCGCCACCGTCATGGTGATGTAACGCAGGAACTTTCCGATGGCCATGTAGGCCACGCAAGGCCAGAACGGCAGCTTGAGCCAGCCGGCCACTGCGCACAGCGGGTCGCCCACCAGCGGCAACCAGCTCAGCAGGCAGGCCTTCGGGCCGAGCCGCTCGAGCCAGCCCAAAACTCGCACATGGTGTTTCGAGTGCGAGTATTTGTCGGCGACCTTGTGCGCGCCGTAGCCCATCCACCAGTCGACCGCACCTCCCAGCGTGTTGCCGATGGTCGCCACCGCGATGGCTGGCCAGAACATGTCCGGGTTGAGCTTGAGCAGCCCGAAGAGAAAAGGCTCGGAGCCCACGGGCAGCAGCGTCGCGGACACGAAAGCGGCCACGAACAGGGTCGAGAGACCGTACTGCGGCAGCGCCAGCAGCGCCATGAGTGAGTCGAGCCAGGCTTGCATGAGGTCGGTTGAAGTCGGCGAAGTATAGGCAGTGCTCACGTCGCAACCGCGTGGGAGAAGTGCCCGAAAGCCCCGAGGCGCATCGGTGTCTGCACGGGTACCCAGGCCGCAAATCGTTTCAGTCGCTGAAATGCGGCGTGGCTACAATCGTGCCTCATTTTTCAGCAGCCGAACGCGCACCGCTCCTCTTCCAAATGACCTTGCAGATCGGCACCCACACGCTGGAAAACCGCCTGTTCGTCGCGCCCATGGCCGGCGTGACGGACCGGCCTTTCCGCATGCTGTGCCGCGAGCTCGGCGCGGGGTATGCAGTCAGCGAGATGGTCACCTCGCGCAAGGAACTCTGGGGCACGCTGAAAACGTCGCGACGCGCGAACCACGACGGCGAGCCGGGTCCCATCGCGGTGCAGATCGCCGGCACCGACGCGGCCATGATGGCCGAGGCCACGGTCTACAACATCGAGCGCGGCGCGCAGATCATCGACATCAACATGGGTTGCCCGGCCAAGAAGGTGTGCAACAAGTGGGCCGGTTCTGCGCTGATGCGCGACGAGCCGCTGGCGCTCGAGATCGTGCAGGCCGTGGTCGACGCCGCGCAGCCGTTCGATGTGCCGGTCACGCTGAAGATGCGAACCGGCTGGAGCCACGACCATCGCAACGCAGTGAAGCTCGCGCGCGATTTCGAATCGGCCGGCGTGCAGATGCTCACCGTGCACGGGCGCACGCGCGAGCAGGGCTACAAGGGCCATGCCGAGTACGACACCATTGCCGCCGTGAAGGCCGCGGTGCGCGTGCCGGTGGTGGCGAACGGCGACATCCGGTCGCCGGAGAAGGCGCGCGACGTGCTCGCGCTCACCGGCGCCGACGCCGTGATGATCGGCCGCGCCGCGCAGGGCCGTCCATGGATCTTCCGCGAGATCGCGCACTTCCTGGAGACCGGTACGCACCGCGCGCCGCCGCTGGTGGTGGAGGTGCGTCGCTTGCTGCTCGACCATCTGGTGGAGCACTATGCGCTGTACGGCGACTACAGCGGCGTGCGCACGGCGCGAAAGCACATCGGCTGGTATGTGCGCGCGCTGCCCGACGGCGAGGCATTTCGCGCACGAATGAACACCATCGAGGACTGCGCCGAGCAGCTGCGCGCGATCGGCGACTATTTCGACGGGCTCGCAGACCGCATGGACCGCATGCCCGTGCAGCAAGAGGCGGACGGCGAACCGTCCGGCGAAGAGGAGGCGGCTTGCGCCGTCGATTGAAAAAAAGAGAAGAAGCAATGAGCAAGAAACACATCGAGGACTGCGTGCGCACCAGTCTTGACAGCTACTTTCGCGACCTGCGCGGCACCGAACCCGACGGCATGTACGAGATGCTCGTGCGCGTGGTCGAGAAGCCCCTGCTCGATGTCGTCATGACGCGCGCCGAAGGCAATCAGTCGAAGGCTGCGCAATGGCTGGGCCTGAATCGAAACACGCTTCGCAAGAAGCTGGTTGAACACAAACTCCTGAAATAACTCCACGGCATATCCCATGGCCCAGACTGCACTCATCTCCGTTTCCGACAAGACCGGCATTCTCGAATTTGCCCAGGCGCTGCATGCGCTGGGCATCAAGCTGCTGTCCACCGGCGGCACCGCCAAGCTGCTGGCCGACGCCGGCCTGCCCGTCACCGAAGTCGCGGACCACACCGGCTTTCCCGAAATGCTCGACGGCCGCGTGAAGACGCTGCACCCGAAGATCCACGGCGGCCTGCTGGCGCGCCGCGACCTGCCCGCGCATGTGGCTGCGATCAAGCAGCATGGCATCGACACCATCGACCTGCTGGTGGTCAACCTGTACCCGTTCGAGGCCACCGTGGCCAAGCCTGGCTGCACGCTCGAAGACGCCATCGAGAACATCGACATCGGCGGCCCGGCCATGGTGCGCAGCGCCGCCAAGAACTGGAAGGACGTGGGCGTGCTCACCGACGCGTCGCAGTACGCCACGGCGCTGGCCGAACTCAAGGCCGACGGCAAGCTCAGCGACAAGACCAAGTTCGCCTTCTCGGTGGCGGCATTCAACCGCATCGCCGACTACGACGGCGCGATCAGCGACTACCTCTCGGCCATCGACTTCGACAGCAGCATCGGCCAGCCCGCGCCCAAGCGCTCGCTGTTCCCTGCGCAGAGCAACGGCCGCTTCGTGAAGGTGCAGGACCTGCGCTACGGCGAGAACCCGCACCAGCAGGCCGCGTTCTACCGCGACCTCCATCCGGCGCCCGGTTCGCTCGTGTCGGCGAAGCAGCTGCAGGGCAAGGAGCTCAGCTACAACAACATCGCCGATGCCGATGCGGCGTGGGAGTGCGTGAAGAGCTTCGACGTGCCCGCGTGCGTCATCGTGAAGCACGCCAACCCGTGCGGCGTGGCCATCGGCAAGGATGCGGCCGAGGCTTACGGCAAGGCCTTCAAGACCGACCCGACCTCGGCCTTCGGCGGCATCATCGCCTTCAACCGCCCGGTCGACGGCGCCACCGCGCAGGAGATCGCCAAGCAGTTCGTCGAGGTGCTGATGGCGCCGGGCTACACGCCCGAGGCGCTCGAGGTGTTCCAGGCCACCAAGGCCAAGCTCAACGTGCGCGTGCTCGAGATCGCACTGCCCAAGGGCGGCACCACCGACTGGGACAACGGCCGCAATGCCATGGACGTGAAGCGCGTCGGCTCGGGTCTGCTGATCCAGACCGCCGACAACCACGAGCTGTCGATCAACGACCTGAAGGTGGTCAGCAAGAAGCAGCCCACGCCGCAGCAGCTGCAGGACCTGCTGTTCGCATGGAAGGTCGCGAAGTACGTGAAGAGCAACGCCATCGTGTTCTGCGCCAACGGCATGACCATGGGCGTGGGTGCAGGCCAGATGAGCCGCCTCGACTCGGCGCGCATCGCCAGCATCAAGGCCGAGCATGCCGGCCTGTCGCTCAAGGACACGGCCGTGGCCAGCGATGCCTTCTTCCCGTTCCGCGACGGCCTCGACGTGGTGGTGGATGCGGGTGCGAGCTGCGTCATCCAGCCCGGCGGCTCGATGCGCGACCAGGAGGTGATCGACGCGGCCGACGAGCGCGGCGTGGTGATGGTGCTGTCGGGCGTGCGGCATTTCCGCCACTGACGATGAAGGCGCAGCCGTCCTGCAGGCAGGGCGGCCTCCACGAAAAAAGCCGGCAGCGATGCCGGCTTTATCAATGGGCGACGAAGGTTGCGGTTGCCGCTACTCGTGGTTGCCGAAGCGGTATTTGAGCTGGAAGGTGACCGCGCCGTAAAGGCGGTTCTTGATCGTCGGCACGTAGGCGATGTTCAGGCCCCAGTTCTTGCCCTCGATGGCGGCCATCGGGAGGATGGCGGGGAACCAGTTGCCGTTGCGGTAGTTCGGGTAGCCGTCGAAGCCACCCACCACGGCGCCGAACTTCACGCCGTAGAACTCGAAGGGCAGCACGTAGAGCCCGAGGTAGTTCGACTGCCGGCGATCGCTGTTGCGGAAGGTGCCCGCGGTGACACGGTAGGTGTCGTTCAGCGGGTATTCGAAGCCCAGGCCCTGGTTGACGTTCTCCAGTCCCTTTCCGCTGTCGAAGTGCGCGGAGTAGAAGCCCGGGTTGATCCAGATGTTCTTCGGTTCGAAGGACTGGGCGGCGGCGAGCGTGGGAAGCACGAGGGCCGCCACCACGGGCAGCAGGCGCAAAGGGGTCATGGGCTGGAGCGTCCTCGGTATCTGTCTGGCGGCTCTGCGGCGGCCGTGTTTTTCTAGTCCCTGGTGCGTGCGCCGGCGGGACGGGCCTCGCACAGCGCGGGGGCAATATACACGGCGTAACACCAGGTTCCGTGACACGCGGCCCGCCTGCCCGGCCGCCGCGCATGCACCGCCCCCCAGCCTCAGCGCTTGCGGAAGATCTCGCGCGCGGCCTCGACGGTGGCCGCGATGTCTTCATCGGTGTGCGCGGCGCTCACGAAGCCGGCTTCATACAGCGCGGGCGCGATGTACACGCCACGGTCGAGCAGGCCGTGGAACAGCGCGTTGAACTGCGCGTTGTCCGTGGTCATCACGGTGGCGTAGTTCTGCGGCAGGTCGTTCATGAGGAAGAAGCCGAACATGCCGCCCTCGCTGTCGGCATTGAAGGGCTGGCCCTCGGCTGCCGCCGCAGCCTTCAGGCCTTCGACCAGCGAGCGCGTCTTCTTGCCGAGCGCTTCATAGAAGCCGGGCTTTGCGATTTCCTTCAGCGTGGCGAGGCCGCAGGCCGTGGCCACCGGATTGCCCGACAGCGTGCCGGCCTGGTAGACCGGGCCCAGCGGCGCGAGCTGTTCCATGATGGCGCGCGGGCCGCCGAAGGCCGCCAGCGGCATGCCGCCGCCGATGACCTTGCCGAGCACCGTGAGGTCGGGTGTGATGCCCAGCACGCCCTGCGCGCCGTGCAGGCCCACGCGAAAGCCGGTCATCACTTCGTCGAACACCAGCAGCGCGCCGTGCTGCGTGCAGAGATCGCGGCAACGCTTCGCGAATTCGGGCGTCGCGCGCACGAAGTTCATGTTGCCGGCAATGGCCTCGATCATCAGGCAGGCGATGTCGTTGCCGTGCAGTGCGAAAGCTTCCTCGAGCTGCTGCAGGTTGTTGTACTCGAGCACGATGGTGTGCTGCACCACCTCGGGCGGCACGCCGGCCGAGGTCGGGTTGCCGAAGGTGGCGAGGCCGGAGCCCGCCTTCACCAGCAGCGCGTCGGCATGGCCGTGGTAGCAGCCCTCGAACTTGATGATGCTCTTGCGGCCGGTGGCGCCGCGCGCCAGGCGCAGCGCGCTCATGGCGGCCTCGGTGCCGGAGCTCACGAGGCGCACCATCTCCATCGACGGCACCAGCGCGAGGATGGCCTCGGCCAGTTCGATCTCGCGCTCGGTCGGCGCGCCATACGAGAAGCCTTCGAGCACGGCCTTCTGCACTGCCTCGACCACCGCGGGGTGGCCATGGCCGAGGATCATCGGACCCCACGAGCCGATGTAGTCGATGTAGCGCTTGTCGTCGGCGTCCCAGAAGTAGGCGCCCTGCGCGCGCTGGATGAACCGGGGCGTGCCGCCCACGGCCTTGAAGGCGCGCACGGGCGAATTCACGCCGCCGGGAATCACGGCGCGGGCGCGCTCGAAAAGAATGTCGTTGCGATCAGTGTTTGGCATCGGGACTCAGGAAAGGGTTTTCAGTGGGGGCCGCCGCGCATGGCCGCCCGGAGCGGCCGGCCCGCCCCCGGCGGGGGGGTGGCGAAGCGACACGAAGTGCGCACAGCCTGGGGGCGAGCCACATCTCAGTGTCGGGTGTCGTGTGGCGGAAGGGCGAAGTCCGGCTCGGCGTCCGGGTCTTCATCGTCTTCGTCGTCCTCGGGCTCGGCCCAGAACAGGCGATCGGGCAGCACATGGCCCATGCCGGGGCGGAAGCCCGCGTCGAGGCAGCGGTCCATGTAGGCGAGGGCTTCGGTAGTGGCGGCCACCAGGTCGGTGCCGCTGGCCAGCAGCGCGGCCAGCGCGGCCGACAGGGTGTCGCCGGCGCCCGCGAACACGGCCTCGAGCCGCTCGTACTTCTCGCTGGTGAGCACCGACTGCGGCGAGGCCAGCACGTTGTCGATGAACTGCTCGGGCAGCACCATGCCGGTCACCAGCGTGTAGGGCACGCCGAACTCGCCCGCGGCCTTGGCGATGTCGCGCGCGCCCGGCGGACGCTCGCCGCTCCAGTCCGGAAGCAGCCATCGCCACAGGGTGCTGTGGTTTCCGACCAACACCGTGGTTTGAGGCAGAACAAGTTCCCTGAAGGCGTCCAGATAGGGTTCGATGAGGTTCTCGTCCCACCAGGACAGGTTGGGCATGTAGGCCACCACGGGGACGTCCGGGTAGTCGGCGGCCGTCTCGGCGATGGTGCTCAGCGCCTCGGTGGTGCCGACGAAGCCGATCTTGATCAGCTGCACCTCCACGTCCTCCAGGATGGCGCGCGCCTGCTCGGCAATGGCTTCCTCGTCGAACGGGAAGTGGTCGAAAATCTCGGCCGTGTCCCGGGCGTAGGCACCCGTCACGACCGGCAGGATGTGTGCGCCCACCGACGCCATTGCGAGGGCATCGGCGCCCAGGCCGCCCGCGCCGCTGGGGTCGCTGGCGTTGAACACCAGCACGCAGGGGGGATTCAGGTCGCGCTCGGCCAGCTCGCTGTCATCCTGCGAGGGGTCGTTAAGATCGCCCGGTTTGCGGGCGTTATCTGCTGGAAGTAAGTAGATGGTCATACGCCGGGCTGGATTCCCTGGATGGTGGCGAAGGCGCGACGTTTACAGTCCGCCAGTGAGATACGCATAGATACACTCGTTGCATTTAATGAACAAGGACTTTAAGCTCCGATGAACACGAAAACTTGGATGTGCCTGATTTGTGGGTGGATCTATGACGAAGCGGTTGGTGTACCGGAAGACGGGATCGCGGCAGGCACGGCCTGGGCCGATGTTCCGATGAACTGGACCTGTCCTGAGTGCGGTGCGCGCAAGGAAGACTTCGAAATGGTTGAAATCTGAAAGCATGGCATAGATAGAGCTACGCGGTCTGCGTCGATGTCGGCGCGGCGGGCTTCCAGGTCTCTTGAGCAGGAGCGTTTGCAATGGGCCCGAATGGATCAGGTTACAAGGTGCTTGTCATCGACGACAGCAACACCATCCGGCGCAGTGCCGAGATTTTTCTGAAGCAGGGTGGGCACGAGGTTCTTCTCGCGGAAGACGGCTTCGACGCGCTCTCCAAGGTTAACGACCACAAGCCGCATCTGATTTTCTGCGACATCCTGATGCCGCGGCTCGACGGCTATCAGACCTGCGCCATCATCAAGCGCAACGCGCATTTCTCCAACGTCCCGGTTGTCATGCTGTCGTCGAAGGACGGCGTATTCGACAAGGCCCGCGGCCGCATGGTCGGCTCCCAGGACTACCTGACCAAGCCTTTCACCAAAGACCAGCTGCTGCAGGCCGTGCAGCAGTTTGGCATCGTTCAACAGGAAGCGCAGTAATGCCTATTCGAAAAATCCTCGTCGTCGACGACTCCAAGACGGAACTGATGTTCCTGTCCGACCTGCTTCAGAAGAACGGCTATGCCGTCAAGACCGCCGAGAATGCCGACGACGCCATGCGCCGCCTGGAAGAAGATCAGCCCGACCTGATCCTCATGGACGTGGTCATGCCCGGCCAGAACGGCTTCCAGCTCACGCGCGCCATCGTTCGCGACCCCAAGTACGCCGCGATCCCGATCATCCTGTGCACGAGCAAGAACCAGGAGACCGACCGCGTCTGGGGCATGCGCCAAGGCGCACGCGACTACATCGTGAAGCCTGTCAACCCGGCCGATCTGATGTCCAAGATCAGCGCCCTGGCCTGACCGAACGCCTGCCGAGTCCATGGCGAATCGCGATGCTCTGAGAGCCTTCCAGTCCCGGCTGGCGAGCCGCCTGCAGGCGGCTCGCACCACGGGCGTGGCCGCCACCTGGCTGGCCGTCGAGGCGGGCGAGGGCAAGTACCTCTTCCCGCTCGGCCATGCCGGCGAAATCTTTCCCTGGACGCCGCCGCAGCCGGTTCCCTACACGGAGCCATGGTTCCTCGGCGTCGCCAACCTGCGCGGCGGCCTGTACGGCGTCGTGCAGCTGTCGGCTTTCGCCGCCGGCGCCCCGCTCGCGCCGGCCGCCACCGAAGCGGCGCGCATCCAGTCGCGGCTCGTTGCGTTCAACGAACTGCTTGAAGTCAACTGCGCACTGCTGGTCGACCGACTGGCGGGGTTGCGGGGCTCGGAGGCCTTCACGGCGTCCGAACCCCCCAGCGCAGAAGCACCTGCCTGGCACGGGCATCTGTACACCGACGCGGCAGGGGAGCGCTGGCAGGAAGTCAACCTGCAGGCGCTTTCGCAGCAACCCCAGTTTTTGAGTATTGGTGCGTAGCAGTGCTTCCGCACGCCGTACCGGCAACCACCTGAAGGACCGACCGTGAGCTCGATCGCCGACAAGTTCAAGAAATTACTGCCCGCCAGCAACGGCAACGACAAGGCCCGCGTCGATGGCTCCGGTTCCACGTTGTCGATCGACGACGTCGACACGGTCCAGGTGCCGGACGAGAAGACCGTGCGGATCGCCAGGAATGGCGGCGCGCCCACCGACACCAGCTTCGGCGACCTCGACCTGCCGGGTGGCGGCGACGCCGCCAACGAGCCGGCTGCGCCGGTGCCCGAAGCCGTGCTCGACACGGCGGGCGGCCGCGCAGGCTCCGGCCTCGCGAAGCAGCAGCGGATCCTGGCCATCGTGCTGGCCGTGGTCGTGCTGCTGCTGCTGCTGGTCGCCGGCTCCGCCATCCTTCGCGCGGAACGCCTGGCGCAGCAGGTGGCGGCCACCGGCCAGTCGCTGATGCAGTCGCAACGACTGGCCAAGTCGATCTCGCAGGCCCTTGTCGGCAGCGCTTCGGCGTTCGTCGAAGTGAAGGACAGCGCGGACGACCTCTCGCGCCGCGTTGCCGGTCTCACCAATGGCGACGACTCGCTGCGCCTCGAACGCGTAGGCAACCAGTACGACGAGGAGATGAACAAGATCAATCCCCTGGTCACCCGTGCCGACGCCAGCGCCAAGGCCGTGCTGGCCCAGCGCCAGATCCTGACGCAGGTGGGCGCCGCCTTGCGCGACATCAACCAGCAGTCGTCCACGCTGCTCGAAATGACGGAAACCGTCGCGTCGCTGAAGATGCAGCAGAACGCCACGCTGCCCGAGATCTCGGCGGCCGGCCAGCTCGTGATGCTGACGCAGCGCATCGGCAAATCGACCAACGAGTTCTTCACGGTCGAGGGCGTGAACCCCGACGCCGTGTTCCTGCTGGGCAAGGACCTGAACACCTTCCAGGAAACCACCCGCGGCCTGCTCGACGGCAACGCGCAACAGCGCTTCCCCGGCTCGCGCGACCCGCAGACGCGCGAACAGCTCGAAGCCATCCTGAAGACCTACGAGCAGATGCGCACGCAGGCCTCCGCCATTCTGGGCAACCTGCAGGGCCTGGTGGCTGCGCGTGAAGCGCAGGCGTCGATCCTGACCGACAGCGAACCCCTGCGCAAGGCGCTCGGCGACCTGCAGGAAAAGCTGTCCGCACGCACCGGCCTGGGCGCCGGCACCATCGTGCTGCTGTTCGTGCTGTCGCTGGCTGCTCTGGCACTCGCCGGCGCCATCGGTTTCGTGCAGGTGCGCGAAGGCCGCGAACGTGCCGCCGTCGCCGAACGCGAGCGTCTTGCCGCCGAGCAGGCTTCGGGCGAAGCCAGCCGCGTGAACAACGCCAACCAGGCCGCCATTCTTCGCCTGATGAACGAACTGCAGACAGTGGCCGAAGGCGACCTGACGCAGGAAGCCACCGTGACCGAGGACATCACCGGCGCCATCGCCGACTCGGTGAACTACACCGTGGAAGAACTGCGGCTGCTGGTGGGCAACGTGCAGAACACGGCCACCCGCGTGGCGCAGACGACCTCGCAGGTGGAAAGCACCTCGACCGAACTGCTGGCCGCTTCGACCGAGCAGCTGCGCGAGATTCGCGAAACCGGCCAGTCGGTGCTGACCATGGCCGAGCGAATCAACGGCGTGTCCTCGCAGGCACAGGAGTCCGCCACGGTGGCGCGCCAGTCGCTGCAGGCTGCATCGTCGGGCCTGCAGGCCGTGCAGAACGCCATCGGCGGCATGAACTCCATCCGCGACCAGATCCAAGAAACGTCCAAGCGGATCAAGCGCCTGGGCGAGTCCTCGCAGGAGATCGGCGAAATCACCGAACTGATTTCGGACATTACCGAACAGACCAACGTGCTGGCGCTGAACGCCGCCATCCAGGCCGCATCCGCCGGTGAAGCCGGCCGAGGCTTCTCGGTGGTGGCGGAAGAAGTCCAGCGACTGGCCGAACGCTCCGCGGACGCCACGCGCCAGATCTCGGCGCTGGTGAAGGCGATTCAGACCGACACGCAAGACGCGGTGGGCGCCATGGAGCGTTCCACGCAGGGTGTGGTCGAAGGGGCCAAGCTGTCCGACAACGCCGGTACCGCGCTGTCCGAGATCGACCGCGTGTCGCGCCGACTCGCCGACCTGATCGAGCAGATCTCGCAGTCCGCCTCCCGCGAAGCCGACTCGGCCAACGTGGTGGCCGCGAACATCCAGCACATCTTTGCCGTGACCGAACAGACCGGCGAAGGCACGCGTACCACCGCCCAGCAGGTGCGCGAACTGTCGCAGATGGCCGAAGAACTGCGCCGCTCGGTGGCGCGTTTCAAGATCGCGTGATGACGCTCTCCCGCAGCCTTCGCGCACTTCGTGCCGCTTCGGCAGCCTCCTTCCGGGGGCGGCACCCGCGGCCCGGCAAAGCCGGTACCACGGTGTGCCCGGAAGTGATGGCGACGGCTGCTGTATGCATTGAGGGCGCCTGGCGCCCTTTGAAGAACTGATAGATCAAGAACGGCGAGCAATCAACGTGTCGATTCAAACCCCTGCCACGGCCCCTCTTGCCGGCACCGCGCCGGCCACCGAAGACCTCGGGCCGCTGGCCTGGGTGCTGGGAGAAATCCAGAAATCCCTCGACGGGGTGGGCAAGTCGCTGCGTCGCTACGTGCGCGACGTGGGCACCGCGGCCGAACCCGAGAGCGGCCCGCTGCAGATGGCCCGCCAGCAGTTGCACCAGGCCGTTGGTGCACTGCAGATGGTGGGGCATTCGTCGCCCGCGCTGGTGCTCGGCGCCATCGAGTTCGCAGTGCAGGGCTTCATTGCCGATCCGCAGCGCTGCAACGAAAACGCCGTCGTCAAGATCGAGCGTGCCGGCTTCGCCGTCACCGATTTCCTCAACGCCCTGCTGGCCGGCAAGCCCGTGTCGTCGGTGGCGCTGTTTCCGCAGTACCGCGACGTGCTCGAACTCGTGGGCAACGAGCGCGTGCACCCGGCCGACCTGTGGAGCACCACCTGGCGCTGGGTCGAGGTCAAGCCCGCGCTCACGCAGGCTGCCATCGCCTACGACCCGGCCGTGCGTTCGCGCCTCGACCGCGAAGTGCTGCAGCTCGTCAAGACCGGCGACCTGCAGGCCGCGCGGCGGTTGCATGCGCTGTGCCTGGGCCTCGGACGCGGCGCGCTGCTGCCCCGTGTCGCCAGCTTCTGGACGCTGGCTGCGGGCTTCTTCGAGGCGCTGGCCACCGGCCTGATCGCGCCCGACGCCTACGTCAAGCGCGCCGCGTCGCGCGTGCTGCTGCAATACGCGACGCTCGCGCGCGGCGACAGCCTGGTGTCCGACCGCCTCGGCCAGGACCTTCTGTTCTTCTGCGCGCAGGCCGTGCCGGCCGGCAGCGACGACGCCGCCACGCTGCGCACCGTGCGCAGCGCCTGGGGCATCGCCAACGAACCGCACGTCGACTACAACGTCGAGCAGTTCGGCCGCTTCGATCCGCTGGTGCTGCAACAGGCCCGCAAGCGCATCGAGACCGCCAAGGAAATGTGGTCGGCGCTCTCGGGCGGCGACACCACCCGCACGCGCCAGGTGGCCGACACCTTCGCGCAGCTCGGCGAATCGCTGCAGAAGCTGCATCCGCCGAGCCTGCCCATGGTGCAGGCGCTGACCCACGCGGTAGAAGCCTCGGTGCGCTCCGGCCAGGCGCCCGGCACCGAACTCGCGATGGAAGTCGCCACCTCGGTGCTGTACCTGGAGGCCGCGCTCGAAGACCTCGATCCGAGCGATCCGCAGCTCACCGCCCGCACGCTGCAACTGGCGGGCCGCATCGAACGCGTGCGCGAAGGCGGCCATTCCGAGCCGCTCGAAGCGTGGATGGAAGACCTCTACCGCCGCGTGAGCGATCGCCAGACCATGGGCACCGTGGTCGACGAACTGCGCAGCCACCTGGCCGAACTCGAGAAGTCGCTCGACCAGTACTTCCGTCGCCCGGCCGAAAAGGCGTTGCTGCGCACCGTGCCGACGCAGCTCATGCAGATGCGCGGCGTGTTCTCCGTGCTCGGCCTCGACCAGGCCGCCCACACCGTGCAGCGCATGCGCGACGACGTCGAGGCGATGCTCACGAGCACCTCGCCGGCCGAGGAAATGGCCGGCTTCGACGCGCTGGGCAACAACCTCGGCGCACTGGGCTTCCTGATCGACATGCTGGGCTACCAGCCCGCACTGGCCAAGCGCCTGTTCGTGTTCGACGCCGAGGCCGGCGAACTCAAGCCGCTCATGGGCCGCCAGGCCACCGACAGCTCGGCCGAAGGCGCCGAGCCGAGCCAGCCGCCCGCTGCGCAGTCGGTGCTCAGCATCGAAGAGGTCGACGCCCAGATCGCCTCGAAGCTCGCCGCCCTCGCCACGCCCAATCGCAAGGCCCAGGTCTCGCCGATCGAGGAGTTCAGCAGCAAGGCCGACAGCTGGACGAACAAGATCTCCGGTCCGTCGGCGCTGCCCGACACCGAAGTCACCGAGCTCGAGGAAGACGACCTGCAGAACATCTTCCTGGACGAAGCCCGCGAAGTGGTGGAGGCCGGCCTGGCCGCCATCGCCGAACTCGCGAGCTATCCGGACGACACCGAAGAACTCACCATCCTTCGCCGCGCCTTCCACACGCTCAAGGGCAGCTCGCGCATGGTCGGCCTCACCGAGTTCGGTGACGCGGCCTGGTCGCTCGAGCAGGTCCTCAATACCTGGCTGGCCGACCAGCGTGCGGCCACCCCGGAACTGCTGTCTGGCACCGAGAGAACGCTGAAGGAATTCAGCGAGTGGGTCGAGGCCATCGCATCCGGCACCGCCCAAGGCTGGCAGTCCGCGCCGTTCAGCCGCGTGGCCAATGCGCTGCTGGCCGGCGAACCCGTGCCGCCGCCCGTGCGCATGGCCGATCCGGAGGCCCTGGCGGTCGCCGCCCGCCACATCGCAGCCGAGGCGCCGGCGCCCGCTGCGGCAGCCGAGCCCGAGTTCGTGGCGGCGCCGGAGCCCATGGCGCCCGCCGTGCTGCCGCCGCTGCCCGACCTGTCGCTCACCGACGAAGTGGCAGCGCCGGCTCCGGCCGTCGCGCCTCAGGAGCCTGCGCTCGAAACCTTCGCCTGGCAGGAGCCCGAAAAGCCCGCCGCGCCCGAGACCGACGACGATTTCGCATCGACCGACTTCCTGGACTTCGATACGAAGCAGGACACCGCGCCGGCACCGCTGCTGAGCCTGCCCAGCGGCGACGAGTTCGACTTTCTGGCGCACACCAAGGCACCGGCGAACGCCGAGCCGCCGGTGGCCAAGGCCGAGCCGGAACCCGAACTCTCGATCGAGCCGGTCGAAGCCGAGCCCGTGGCCGAAGCCGTGCCCGTGGCCGAAGCCGTGCCTTCGGACGAAACCGCGCTGCCCGACCTCGACTGGGAACCCGAACTGCAGCCTGCACAGGCGGCCGAGCCCGAAGTCGTCGAAGCCGCCCAGGTGCCTGACGAGCTGCCGCACGACGTGCCCCAGGCACCTGCCGAGCCCGAGGAACTGGTCGCTGCCGCACTGCCGGAGCCGGAGCCCGAACCGCTGCCGGCGATCGAGCTGGAGCCGGAAGCCGTCGTGGCGCCGGAACCCGAGCCGACGCCGGAGCCACAAGCTGAACCGGAGCCGGCCGAGGCCGTCGCCGAAGAAGTGATCGCGCCCGTTCTCGAGGCACCGTCGGTGCCCGACGAGCCGCAGATCCTCGTTGCCGACGAAGAACCCGCAGCGGCGCCGGTGCCTGAGCCCGTGGCTGCCGTGGCCGCGGAAGCCGTGCAGGAAATCGCCGTCACGGCCAGCGCCGAAGACCAGGTCAAGGTGATCGGTCCGCTGCGCATCGGCATCGCGCTCTACAACGTCTACCTCAACGAGGCCGACGAATGGTCGCGCCAGCTCGCCACCGACGTGAGCGAATGGGCGCTCGAAACGCACGAACGCCTGCCCGACTCGACCGTCGCATTGGCGCACTCGCTGGCCGGCAGCTCCGCCACGGTGGGCTTCCACAGCCTGTCGGGCATGGCCCGCCTGCTCGAAGCCGCATTGCAGCACCTGCAGATGCAGGGCAGCGGCACGCGCGAACAGGGCCTGGTCCTGGTCGCCGCGGCCGACGAACTGCGCCGTCTGCTGCACCAGTTCGCGGTCGGCTTCCTGCGCGATCCGGCGGAAGGCACGCTGCAGGCGCTGCGCGACATCGCCGCCTCGCCGATGCCCACCGAAGTCGCCATGCGCGCCGAAACCCGCACGCTGCAGCAGGTGGTGGTCAGCGACAGCGTCGCCGACGTGGCGCTGGACGATTCCGAGGACGCCATCGACCTGGCCGACGCGGTCGACGTCGACCTGTTCCCGATCTTCGAGGAGGAAGCTGCCGAACTGTTGCCGCAACTCGGCGAAGCGCTGCGCCAGTGGGCGCACCACCCCGACGACAGCGCGCCGCGCGCGTCGGTGCTGCGCACGCTGCACACGCTGAAGGGCAGTGCGCGCCTGGCCGGCGCCATGCGCCTGGGCGAGCGCGCGCACCGCATGGAGTCCGAGATCGAACTCCTGGGTTCGCAAGGCGCCGAGCGTTCCGACATCGAGAAGCTGCTCGGGCGCCTCGACGCGCTGCAGTCCACCTTCGATGCGCTGCGCGCGGCGGACGACGCCTCGCAGGTCGAGCTGGCGCAGATCGTGGCGACTGCAGCCGCCTCGGCGCCCGCCGCCCAGCTGGTGCAGGTGGTGGCCGATGCGCCGGCGAACGACGAAAAGGCCGCGCCGGCGACGAACGACACCGAAGAGCCGGCCGGTCTCGAGGCGGCCGCGCCCGCCACGCTGCAGCCGCGTCCCGCGCCCGCCGCGCTGGCGCCGCTGCGCGCCGCGACCGGCCAGGCCGTGCGCATCCGCACCCAGCTGCTCGACCGCCTGGTCGCGCAGACCGGCGAGGTCATCATCACGCGTTCGCGCCTGGAGGCCGAACTCGGCCAACTGCGTGGTTCGCTCGCCGACCTCACGGGCAACCTGGACCGCCTGCGCCAGCAGCTGCGCGACATCGAAGTGCAGGCCGAGAGCCAGATGCAGTCGCGCCTGGCGCAAGCCAAGGATTCGCAGCAGAGCTTCGACCCGCTGGAGTTCGACCGCTTCACCCGCGTGCAGGAACTCACGCGCATGATGGCCGAGTCGGTCAACGACGTGGCCACCGTGCAGCGCACGCTGCAGAAGACGGTGCAGGCGACGGAAGACGACCTGAACGTGCAGGCGCGCCAGACGCGCGAACTGCAGCGCGGCCTGCTGCGCACGCGCATGGTGGAGTTCGAGGGCATTTCCGACCGCCTCTACCGCGTGGTGCGCCAGGCCTCGAAGGACACCGGCAAGCAGGTGCGCCTGGACATCGTCGGCGGCTCCATCGAGATGGACCGCGGCGTGCTCGACCGCATGACGCCCGCCTTCGAGCATCTGCTGCGCAACTGCGTGGCGCACGGCATCGAGGATGCGGCGGCGCGCGAAAAGGCCGGCAAGGACGCGAGTGGCCTGATCGTCATCGACCTGCACCACGAGGGCAACGACGTCTCGGTGAGCTTCCGTGACGACGGCGCCGGCCTCGACCACAAGCGCATCGCCGAGCGTGCCCGCACGCTGGGACTGCTCGCGCACGACCAGGAACTGTCGCCCGAGGAAGCGACCGAGCTGATCTTCAAGCCCGGTTTCTCGACGGCGGGCCAGGTCTCCGAACTCGCCGGCCGCGGCATCGGCATGGACGTGGTGCGCGCGCAGATCGCCGCGCTCGGCGGCCGCATCGAGACGCACAGCCTCCCCGGCCAGGGCACCACCTTCAAGCTGGTGCTGCCGCTGACCACCGCCGTGACGCACGTGGTGATGCTGCGTGCGGGCGAGGTGTCGATCGGCGTGCCGTCGAACCTCGTGGAGCTGGTGCAGCGCGTGGGTGCCACCGACCTCGAGGCGGCCTACCTGAACAACAGCCATCCGTTCGGCAGCGAACACGTGCCGTTCTACTGGGCCGGTGCGCTGCTGCAGCACTCCACCCGCAGCGAACACGCCGCCACCAAGACCAACACGCTGGTCATCGTGCGAAGCGCCGCGCAGCGCGTGGCGCTGCACGTGGACGAAGTGCTGGGCAACCAGGAAGTCGTGGTCAAGAACCTCGGCCCGCAGCTCGCACGGTTGCCCGGCCTGGCCGGCATCTCGGTGCTGGCCTCGGGCGCGGTGGCGCTGATCTACAACCCGGTGGCGCTGGCCGCGGTGCACGGCGAGCTGGCTCGCGAGCGCCAGGCCGCTGCGCTGGCCGCACCGGCGAATGCCGCCGACGGCGAAGCGGGTGCGCCGCAGCAACCCGTGGCCATCGCACCAGTGGCGCCGCAGATCCCGCTGGTGCTGGTGGTGGACGACTCCATCACCGTGCGCCGCGTGACGCAGCGCCTGCTGCAGCGCGAAGGCTATCGCGTGTCGCTCGCGGCCGACGGCCTGCAGGCGCTCGAACGGCTGCAGCAGGAACGCCCGGCCGTGGTGCTGTCGGACATCGAGATGCCGCGCATGGACGGCTTCGACCTGGCCCGCAACATCCGCGCCGACTCGGCCCTGGCCGAGCTGCCGATCATCATGATCACCTCGCGCATCGCCGAGAAGCATCGCGACTACGCGCGCACGCTCGGCGTGAACCACTACCTCGGCAAGCCGTATTCCGAAGAGGAACTGCTGCGCCTGGTGCGTGCGTACACGAGCGAGCCGGCACTGGCGGCCGCGGCCTGACGTTCCTGCGCAAGCGCGAGCCGGAAAACAAAAGGGGCCTTCGGGCCCCTTTTTCATGTCTGCGCAGCTAGCGCAGTGCAGTGCGAAATGCCATGCGGGCCGCGGGCCGCGCCTATTTCTGCAGCGCCTTCGCGCGCGCCACGCCGTACCGCTGCAGCGTCTTCTCGCGGGCTTCGGCGTGGTCGACCACCGGCTTCGGATAGTTCTCGCCCAGCCTGATGCCGGCGGCCTCCAGCTCTACCGGCGAGGCCGTCCACGGCGAGTGGATGGCCGAGTTCGAGAGCCCCGCCAGTTGGGGCAGGTAGCGGCGGATGAACTTGCCCTCGGGATCGAAGCGTTCGCTCTGCGTGACCGGGTTGAAGATGCGGAAGTAGGGCTGCGCGTCGCAGCCGCTGGAGCTGGCCCACTGCCAGCCGCCGTTGTTGGAGGCCAGTTCGAAGTCGTTGAGGTGCAGCGCGAAGTAGGCCTCGCCGCGGCGCCAGTCCAGGCCCAGGTCCTTGCACAGGAAACTGGCCACCACCATGCGCAGGCGGTTGTGCATGTAGCCGCTCTGGTTGATCTGCAGCATGGCGGCGTCGACCAGCGGGTAGCCGGTGCGGCCCTCGCACCAGGCTTCGAACAGCTGGTCGGCGTGCTTGCCGTGGTGCCACTGGATCTTGTCGTACTCGGGCCGGAAGCTCTTCGATTCGCCGTTGGCATGCACGTGCGGGAAGTGCGCCAGGATCTGGAAGTAGAAATCGCGCCAGATCAGCTCGCTGAGCCAGGTGGCCGCACCCGGATTGCCCTGCAGCGAGAGCTGGTGGGCCACGCTCGCCATCTGGCGGATCGACACGGTGCCGAAGCGCAGGTGAACGCCCATGTAGCTGGGCCCGCGCACAGCGGGGAAGTTGCGCGCGTCGTCGTAGCGGTCGATGCGCTCGAAGAAGTCCTCGAACAGCGCACGCGCGCCCGTGGTGCCGGTCGGAATCTCGAGCGTCGAGAGGTTGGTCTTCTCGAAGCCGATCTCGCGCAGCGCGGGCACCGGCTCGCCGTAGGCCTGGGGCGATGGCGCGAGCGCGTCGGCGTGGCTGCGCACCGGGTACGACTTCAGGAAGAACGAATCGACCTTGGCGAGCCAGGCACGCTTGTAGGGCGTGAACACCGTGTAGGGCTGGCCGGTCTTGGTCATGACCTCGTCGCGGTCGAAGACGGTCGAGTCCTTGTAGGTGTGGAAGGTCACGCCCGCATTGGCCAGCGCGCCGAACACCTTGGCGTCGCGCTCCAGGGCCTGCGGCTCGTCGTCGCGGTTGGCGAACACGGCCTGCACGTCGAGGTCGCGGGCCAGGGCCGGGATCTCGCTGACGGCCGCCGCGTGCCGGACGATGAGGCCGCCGCCCAGCGCACGAAGCTCCGCCTCGAGCTCCACCAGCGACTCGCGGATGAATTCCACCCGCCGGTCGGCCGAGGGCAGGGCGTCCAGGATCGCCTTGTCGAAGACGAAAACGCAGACCACCTGGCGGCAGGCCCGCAGCGCGCGATAGAGGGCGGCGTTGTCGTCGACGCGGAGGTCGCGGCGGAACCACATGAGCCCTTTGGGGTAGGTCTTGTCGACGGCCAGTAAAATCGGAGGCATATGGCTGCCGATTCTGCCCCGATGAACCTCACGCATCACTTTTTGATAGCGATGCCCGGGATGGAAGACAAAACTTTCAACCGCAGCGTCGTGTACCTCTGCGAACACAGCGAGCGCGGCGCGCTCGGCCTGGTGATCAACAAGCCCAGCGACATCAACCTCAAGGTGCTGTTCGAGAAGATCGAGCTGCACCTGGCCCGTCCCGAACTCGGCGACGCCCCCGTCTTCCAGGGCGGCCCGGTGCAGACCGAGCGCGGCTTCGTGCTGCACGAGCCGGTCTTCACGCAGGCCGAGAAGCCCGAGGAATCGGTCTACGCCTCGACCATGACCATTCCCGGCGGGCTCGAGATGACCACCTCGAAGGACGTGCTGGAGGCCCTGGCCACCGGTGCGGGCCCGCGCAAGGTGCTGGTCTCGCTGGGCTATTCGGCCTGGGGCGAGGGCCAGCTCGAATCGGAGCTGGCCGAGAACAGCTGGCTCACCGTGAGCGCCGACCCGGCCGTGATCTTCGACACCCCGGTCGAGCAACGCTACGACAAGGCGCTGATGCTGCTGGGCCTCGAGGCCTGGAAGCTGTCTCCGGACGCGGGCCACGCCTGATGGACATGGCTCACCCCCAGGCTGCGCGCACTTCGCGCCGCTGCGCCAACCCCCTGCCGTGGGCGGGCCGGCCGCTTCGGGCGGCCGTGCGCGGCGGCCTCCTGTGAGCGGGCTGGCGATGTCTGACAGTGCTCGATCCCCGGCACCTGCCGTTGTTCCCGTTCACTTCCAGACCTTCCTGGCCTTCGATTTCGGCGCCAAGCGCACCGGCGTGGCCAGCGGCAACCGGCTGCTGCGCACCGCCACGCCGCAGGCGACCATCAAGGCCGAGGGCGCCGATGCGCGCTTCGCCCAGGTCGAGGCGCGCATCAAGGAGTGGCAGCCCGACGCGCTCGTGGTCGGCGTGCCCTGGCATCCCGACGGCGCGCCGCACGAAAACACCCGTCGCGCGCAGAAGTTCGCGCGCCAGTTGCGCGGCCGTTTCAATCTCCAGGTGTTCGAGGTCGACGAGCGCTACAGCACCACCGAGGCGCTGTCGTCCGGCGCCAGGGATGCCGATGCGGCCTCCGCCTGCATCATCCTGGAGCAATTTCTGAGGAGTCTCGAGCAATGAGGTTCTCCCCCAGGTTTCGCGCACTGCGTGTCGCTTCTTCTTCCCCCTCGCCGGGGGCAACACCGGTGGCCCGGCAGAGCCGGTTCCACGGTGTTCCCCTGACGTCTTCTTCCCTTGCCCTGCCGTGGAGCAATCATCGTGAGTTCTGTCGTTCCTGACGCCGAGGCGTTGTATCTCGACCTGCTGGCCGGCGTGAAGCCGCTGGTACGCCCCGAAACGAAACTGGTGGGCATCACCTCCGGCGGTGCCTGGCTGGTCGAGCGGCTGCAGAAGGACCTGGGCCTGAGCGGTGCCCCCGGCATCATCTCCTCGGCCATGCACCGCGACGACTTCGCGCGCCGCGGGCTGTCGGCCAGCGCGCAGACCGTGCTGCCCTTCGACGTGAACGGCGCCGACGTGCTGCTGCTCGACGACGTGCTCTACACCGGCCGCACCATCCGCGCGGTGCTCAACGAACTGTTCGACTTCGGTCGCCCGGCCAGCGTGCGCCTGGCGGTGCTGGTCGACCGGGGCGGCCGCGAGCTGCCCGTGGCCGCCGACTTCGCGGCCACCACGCTGGCGTTGCCCGGCTCGCAGCTGCTCGCCCTCGCACGCAGCGATGCCGGCGTCTTCAGCCTCAAGGTCGAGGAAAGCAAGTAATGCTCTACAAGCGCAACCCCCAGCTCAACAAGAACGGCGAGCTGATCCACCTGCTGTCGATCGAGGGCCTGCCCAAGGACATCGTCACGCACATCCTCGACACCGCCGCCAACTTCACCAGCGTGAGCGACCGCGAGGTGAAGAAGGTGCCGCTGCTGCGCGGCAAGAGCGTGTTCAACCTGTTCTTCGAGAACAGCACACGCACCCGCACCACCTTCGAGATCGCGGCCAAGCGCCTGAGCGCGGACGTCATCAACCTCGACATCGCGCGCTCGTCGGCCACCAAGGGCGAGTCGCTGCTGGACACCATCGCCAACCTGAGCGCCATGGCCGCCGACCTGTTCGTGGTGCGCCACAGCGAGTCGGGCGCGCCGTACCTGATCGCGCAGCACGTGGCGCCGCACGTGCACGTGGTGAATGCCGGTGACGGCCGTCATGCGCACCCCACGCAGGGGCTGCTCGACATGTACACGATCCGCCACTACAAGAAGGACTTCTCGAACCTCACGGTCGCGATCGTCGGCGACGTGCTGCACTCGCGCGTGGCGCGCTCCGACATCCACGCGCTCACCACGCTGGGCTGCGCCGAGGTGCGCGTGGTCGGGCCCAAGACCCTGGTGCCCGGCGACCTGGCCGGCATGGGCGTGCGCGTGTTCCACACGCTCGAAGAGGGCATCAAGGACTGCGACGTGGTCATCATGCTGCGCCTGCAGAACGAACGCATGAGCGGTGCGCTGCTGCCTTCGTCGCAGGAGTTCTTCAAGACCTTCGGCCTCACGCAGGAGAAGCTCCAGCTGGCCAAGCCCGACGCCATCGTGATGCACCCCGGCCCCATCAACCGTGGCGTGGAGATCGACTCCGCCGTGGTCGACGGCAAGCAGAGCGTGATCCTTCCGCAGGTCACTTTCGGCATCGCGGTGCGCATGGCCGTCATGAGCATCGTCGCAGGCAACGAAGCCTAGACATGTTGCTCGCCCCCAGTCTTCGCGCACTTCGCGCACTTCGCGCCGCTTCGCCAACCCCCTGCCGGGGGCAACACCGGAGGCCCGCCGAAGCCGGCTCCACGGTGTTTCCCGAAAAGGCCATGACTGCCACCGGAAGTACAGACGCATGAACATTCACATCACCAACGGCCGCGTCGTCGACCCCGCCTCGGGCACCGACAGGACCGCCGATATCGCCATCGCCGACGGCAGGATCGCCGGCATCGGCAGCCTCCCCGCCGGCTTCAAGGCCGACCGCACCATCGACGCCGCGGGCTGCATCGTCGCTCCCGGCCTCGTCGACCTTGCCGCGCGGCTGCGCGAACCCGGCTACGAGCACGAAGGCATGCTCGAAAGCGAGATGGCCGCGGCCATCGCGGGCGGCGTGACCAGCCTGGTGTGCCCGCCCGACACCGACCCGGTGCTCGACGAGCCCGGCCTGGTCGAGATGCTCAAGTTCCGCGCCGAGAAGCTGCAAGGCGCGCGCCTGTTCCCGCTGGGCGCGCTCACGCGCGGCCTGGCCGGCGGCGTGCTCACCGAAATGGCCGAGCTCACCGAGGCCGGCTGCATCGGCTTCAGCCAGGCCGACGTGGCCTTGGCCGACACGCAGGTGCTGCAGCGCGCGCTCTCGTACGCCAGCACCTTCGGCTACACCGTGTGGCTGCGCCCGCAGGACCGCGACCTCGGCAAGGGCGTGGCCGCCAGCGGCCCGCTGGCCACGCGCCTGGGCCTGGGCGGCGTGCCGGTGTCGGCCGAGACCATCGCCATCTTCACCATCGTCGAACTCATGAAGAGCACCGGCGCGCGGGTGCACCTGTGCCGCATCTCCAGCGCGCGCGGCGTGGCGCTGGTGCGCGAAGCCAAGGCGCAGGGCCTGCCGCTGACCTGCGATGTCAGCATCAACTCGCTGCACCTGGCCGACACCGACATCGGCTACTTCGACAGCCGTGCCCGCCTGAACCCGCCGCTGCGCCAGCAGGGCGACCGCGATGCGCTCTCGGCCGCGCTGGCCGACGGCACCATCGACGCGCTGGTGTCCGACCACACGCCGGTCGAGGCCGACGCCAAGACCCTGCCCTTCGCCGAAGCCGAGCCCGGCGCCACCGGCCTCGAACTGCTGCTGCCGCTCGCGCTGCAGTGGGGCGAGCGCAGCGGTGCCGGCCTGGCACGCGCCATCGAGGTCATCACCTCGGCGCCGGCCCGCCTGCTGAGCGCCGCCGACGCTGACACCGGCATCGGCCGCTTGGTGGCGGGCGGCGTGGCCGACCTGTGCATCGCCGACCCGGCACTCGAATGGCAGGTGCAGCCCGATGCGCTCAAGAGCCAGGGCAAGCACACGCCGTTCGGCGGCTATCCGCTGCAGGGCCGCGCACGCCACACGCTGGTGGCGGGCCGCGTGGTGCACGGCTGAGGCCGCTTCGCACAGGAACGAAGCCACAACGACCACAGAGGACACACGTCCAGATGCTTCACTCTCTGAAGGCCGGCGCGCGCCTGCTGCACGCGGTGGGCCACGCGGTGGCCGGCTGGTGGACCATCCGCCGCACCTTTCCCGGCCTGTCGCAGCAGGAGCGCAACGCGCGCGTGCAGGCGTGGTCGGTGCGCATGCTCCAGATCATGGGCATCACGCTGAAGGTGCAGGGCACGCCGCCGGCGCAGGGGCCGGTGCTGCTCATCTGCAACCACCTCTCGTGGCTCGACATCACCTGCCTCCACGCGGCGCGCCATGTGCGCTTCGTGTCGAAGTCCGACGTGAAGGGCTGGCCGCTGATCGGCACGCTGTCCACCGGCTCGGGCACGCTCTACATCGAGCGCGAACGCCGCCGCGACGCGCTGCGCGTGGTGCACCACATGACCGAGGCGCTGCGCAACGGCGACCTGATCGGCGTGTTCCCAGAGGGCACCACCAGCGACGGGCGCGGCCTGCTGCCGTTCCATGCCAACCTGCTGCAGGCGGCCATCTCGTCGGGTGCGCCCGTCATGCCTGCTGCGCTGCGCTTCGCCGATGCCGCCACCGGCGAGACCAGTCAAGCGCCGCGCTACATCGACGACGACAGTCTGCTCACCTCGCTGTGGAACACGCTGCGCGCGCCGCCGCTGCTGGCCATCGTGCGCTTCGGCGACCCGCAGGACTCGCACGGCCGAGACCGCCGCGAGTGGGCGCAGTCGCTGCATGAAGACGTGCA
Source organism: Variovorax paradoxus (assembly GCF_902712855.1). Taxonomy (NCBI): domain Bacteria; kingdom Pseudomonadati; phylum Pseudomonadota; class Betaproteobacteria; order Burkholderiales; family Comamonadaceae; genus Variovorax; species Variovorax paradoxus. The sequence continues at coordinate 5,242,466 of NZ_LR743507.1, read as the reverse complement.
GCAGCTGCGCCGCGACACCCACTGACGCCTCTCCTTCACGAACGCTGGCGCGCACGGCCGCCCGAAGCGGCCCCCGTCAGGGGGAAGGAGAAGCGACACGCAGTGCGCGCAGCCTGGGGCGAGCCACATGCCTCAAAAAAAAACGCCTCCGAAGAGGCGCTTAACGACGCCGAGGCGCCGTGAGGAGGAACCGCAATGTCGCAGTTCGAGCAAAAAACAGGAAGGGTCAGAGGATGCCGAAGACCTTCAAGCCGATGATCACGATCAACGGAACGCCGCACAGCCAAAGAATGATGCTTTTCATGATCGAGGTCTCCTGAACAAGTGAGCCTCTAGGTTGGCGCCGGTTGCTCGCGCCGTGTGCGGGATAAAGCAATTCGCGCGCGTGAGCGCGTGCCTACAGCGCGGCGCGCGCTGCCGCTAAGGCTGCTCGCCCGTGGGCACGAAGCCCAGCCGGCGCGAGATCTCCAGCGCGCAGGCGCGCAGCGGCACGGCCACTCGGCCTTCCCATTCGCGGTCGAAAGTGGCCTCGGGCCCCATCGCCGTGATGCCCAGCACCAGGTTGTTGGTGGAGTCGAACACCGGCGCGCAGAAGGCATCGATGCCCGGGATCGGCTGGCCCAGCGTGCGCGACATGCCGTGCAGCCGCGTCTCGACCAGCAGGGCCTCGATCTCCGCGCGCGAGAGTTCGGCGGTGGAGCCGCGGCCGTCGGCCGGGCGCGTGCGCGCCAGGTCGTCCAGCATCATTTTTTCCACCACCTTCGGCGGCAGGTACGCCGCAAACAGCCGCCCCGTCGCGGTGTAGGCCAGCGACATCACCGTGCCGGTGCGCAGGTTCACGTGCAGCGGATGGATCGGCTCCTCCAGTCGCACCACGGTCGGCCCGAAGTTGCCCCACACGGCCACCGCGATGCTCTGCTCGGTCTCCGAGGCCAGCGCCTCGATGAGCGGCGAAGCCTCCTTGATCGGATCGAGCCGCTGCAGCTTGGCCAGCCCGAGCTGCAGCGCCAGCGGGCCCAGTTCGTAGCGGCCCGCGCTGTCCTGCACGACGAAGCCGACCTTCAGGAAGCTCACCAGGTAGGGGTGCGCCTTGCCGACGGGCACGCCCGCCGCCTTGCCCAGGTCGCGCAGCGCCATGGGCGCCACGTGGCGCCCGAGGGCCACCAGCAACTGGGTTCCGATTTCGACTGACTGAATGCCACGTCTTGGCTTTTCCATGGGGCGCCCGGCGTGGGGAATGAGAGTGGGGGCGAGTATATCCATCAGGGTTTCCACTGATATTGTCATGAACAATCGACGATGATTGATCATCTGATAGTAACTAACCAGCTTGACCATATCAATGTCGCTGCCTAAACTCCGCCCAACTTGAGTCGTACACAACACAGGCAGGCAAAGAGAGACATGGAACAGAACACTTTTGAATGCGACGTGCTCGTCGTCGGCAGCGGTGCCTCCGGCATGGCCACGGCCATCACGGCGGCATCGCAGGGACTGAAGGTGCTGGTGGTCGAGAAGGAGCCGCGCTTCGGCGGCACCACCGCGCGATCGGGCGGCTGGCTGTGGATTCCGGGCACGCGCCTGGCCACTGAACAGGGTATCCACGAGCCCGCGGGCGCCGCGCTGGCCTACATGAAGCACGAGACCACGACGCACTTCGATGCCGCGCGCGTCGGCGCCTTCCTCGACATGGGTCCCAAGGCCATCGACTTCTTCACGCGCAACACCTGCGTGCAGTTCGACATGCCGGCCGTGTTCCCCGACTACCACGCCGAAGCGCCCGGCGGCCAGCAGGGCGGCCGCTCAATGGTCACGCGCCCGTTCGACGGCCGCGAGCTCGGCGCGCGCGTGAAGCAGCTCGCGCCGCCGCTGCCCGAGCTCACGGTGTTCGGGATGATGTTGGGCTCGGGTCCCGAGATCAAACACTTCATGCGGGCCTTCAAGTCGCCCACCTCGTTCTGGTACGTCACCAAGCGGCTGACGCGTCACTTCCTCGACGTGCTGGGCCATGGCCGCGGCATGACGCTGACCAACGGCAACGCGCTGGCCGGGCGCCTCGCCAAGGCCGCGATGGACCTCGACATCCCCGTGTGGCTGTCGTCCCCCGTGAAGAAACTCGTGGTCGAGTACGACGGCGTCAGCGGCGCGGTCGTGCAGCACGAAGGCAAGACGCTGCGCGTGGTCGCCAAGCGCGGCGTGGTGCTGGCCTGCGGCGGCTTCCCTTACGACGTGGAGCGCCGCAAGCAGCTGTTCCCGCACGCGCCGACCGGCAAGGAGCACTACTCGCCATCGCCGTCGACCAACACTGGCGACGGCCTGCGCCTGGCCGAAGCGGTGGGCGGCCGCGTCGACGGCACCATCCCGCACGCCGCCGCGTGGGTGCCGGCCTCGGTCACCACGCGCCCCGACGGCACCGAGGGCGTGATGCCGCACTTCATCGACCGCGCCAAGCCCGGCGTGATTGCGGTCACGCCCAAGGGCAAGCGCTTCGCCAACGAAGGCAACTCGTACCACGACTTCGTGCAGGCGATGGTCAAGGCCTGCGAAGGCGAGCCCGAGGTCACGGCCTGGCTGCTGTGCGACCACAAGGCGCTGCGCGACTACGGGTTGGGTTGCGTCGCGCCCGCGCCGCTGCCCATCGGCCGCCATCTGAAGAGCGGCTACCTGAAGCGCGGCGCGAGCATCGGCGAGCTGGCCAAGGAAATCGGCATCGCGCCGAACGTGCTCGAAGCCACGGTGCAGGAGTTCAACCAGGGCGCGCGCACCGGCGACGACCCCGCCTTCGGCAAGGGCAGCAAGGCCTACAACCGCTACCAGGGCGATGCCAACGTCACGCCCAACCCGTGCGTGGCGCCGCTGGAGAACGGCCCGTACTACGCCATCAGGCTGGTGATCGGCGACATCGGCACCTTCGCCGGTCTCGTCACGGACGAGAAGACTCGCGTGCTCGACGCCGACCGCCAGCCGATCAAGGGCCTGTATGCGGTGGGCAACGATGCGGCCAGCGTCATGGGCGGCAACTACCCCGGCGCCGGCATCACGCTCGGCCCGGCGCTGACCTTCGGCTACGTCGCGGGCCTGCAGGTCGCGCAGGCCGAGGCGATGGCCCCGGTGCAACTGCAGGTCGAGCGCCGCGAAGCCGTGCCGCTGGCCCGCAAGGCCTGACCCCGTACGCCCGCCAGAAACACCATCGAACCGAAGGAGACACAACCCATGGCCTTTCCCTCCCACGTCGCACCCCGCCTGCTCGAAGGCCGTCTCGCGTTCATCACCGGCGCCGGCCAGGGCAACGGACGCGCGCTCGCGCTGGGCCTGGCGCAGGCCGGCGCCCGCGTGGTCGTCACCGACATGAACGACGCCACCGTGCGCGAGACCGCGCAGCTGGTGCGCGACGAAGGCGGCGAAGCCTGGTCGTTCGTGCTCGACGTCACCGCGCCCGAGGCCTGCCAGGCGCTGGCCGAACGCGTCGGCAAGGAGATCGGCAACGTCGACCTGCTGGTGAACAACGCCGGCATCATCATTCGCGAGAACACCTCCAGCCCGAACGCCGCGGCCAACTGGAAGAAGACCATCGACGTGAACGTGCACGGCACCTTCAACACCACGCTGGCGTTCATCCCGGTGCTCAGGCAGACGAAGGGATCGATCATCAACATCGCTTCCATCGCCGCGTACGCGGGGCAGGCCGCGAGCCTCGGCTACTCGCCGTCGAAGGGCGCGATCAAGATGCTCACGCAGTCGCTCGCGCAGGAGCTGGCACCGGCCGGCGTGCGCGTCAATGCGCTGGCGCCCGGCGTCATCGAGACGCCCATGACCGCCGCCACGCGCGAGAACCCGCAGCGCCTCGAGTCGTTCATGACGCGCATTCCCATGGGCCGCGTCGGCCAGACCGAAGACCTCGTCGGTCCGGTGATCTTCCTGGCCAGCGACATGTCGCGCTACGTCACCGGCATCGTGCTGCCGGTGGACGGCGGCTTCCTCGCCGTCTGAGACCGCCATCGCGTTCCCGCGTTCCCGCTTTCCTTCCGCTTCCTCGTCCGTCAACCTCAGGAGACAAAAAATGAAAACCATCCGTCTGTACAAGACGCTGCTCGCAGCCGCGGCCTTCGCCGCCTTCACGGCCGGCGCCTCGGCGCAGGACATCAAGGTCGGCTACAACGGCGACCTCTCCGCCTCGCCCTCCGCGCAGAGCGGCCAGGCCGCGGTGCTGGGCATGGAAGCGGCCATCGCCGACATCAACGCCGCCGGCGGCGTGCTCGGCAAGAAGCTGGCGCTGGTCACGCGCGACGACGTGTCGGCGCCGCCCAAGTCGATCCAGAACATGAGCGACCTGATCGACAACGAGAAGGTGGTGGCGGTGTTCGGCCCCACCAATTCGGGCAACGCCATGGCGTGGAAGCACATCGCCAACCAGAAGAAGATTCCGGTGCTGGGCAACGTGGGCTCGGGCACCGACATCACCAAGCCGATGAGCCCCGGCGCCGACAACTACATGTTCCGCGTGTCGATGGTCGACCGCGAGCAGGTCGCCGCGCTCATGGCCTACGTGAAGAAGAACACCGCCGCCTCCAAGGTCGTGGGCCTGATGGCCGAGACCACCGGCTACGGCCAGGGCGGCCTGAAGGACATGGAAGAGATCGCCAAGCTGCAGGACATCAAGATCGCGGCCACCGAGCGCTTCGGCGTCGGCGACACCGACATGACTTCGCAGCTCAGCAAGATGAAGGCCGCCAACGTCGACACCGTGGTGGTGTGGGCGCAGGGCACGCCCATCGCGCAGCTGGTGCGCAGCATGGAGAAGATCAACTACTTCCCGCTGACGCTCACCTCGTGGGCGGCCGACAACATCACCTTCTACGACGCGGCCGGCAAGGCGCTCGCCGAGAAGCCGATCTTCATGCGCACCGTGAGCGAGACCCGCACGCCCGCGCAGCAGAAGCTGTTCGACCGCATCGGCGCCAAGCTGAAGGCACCGGGCTCGTTCTCGTTCGCACTGCACGGCTACGACTCGATGCAGCTGCTGGCCCAGGCCATGAAGCAGGCCAACAGCACCGACGGCGCCGCCGTGCGCACCGCGCTCGAGGACCTGAAGACGCCGGTGCAGGGCGTGCTCAAGACCTACGACAAGCCCTTCAGCAAGACCAACCACGAAGCGCTCACTGCCAAGGACCTGGTGTGGATCCGCTGGAAGGACGGCAAGCTGCTGCCCTACAGCGACGCGCTGATCCAGGGTCTGAAGCCGGCCGATTTCAAGCAGTAAGCAAGACAGAAAGAAGAGACGCGACCGGCGTGCCCGCGCGGCACCTGGCGCCGTCTCGCAACGGAGATACACACCATGGTTGAAGCGCTCCTGCAGGCGCTCATCAGCGGGCTCGCCGTCGGCGGTGCCTATGCGCTGGTGGCGCTCGGATTCAGCATCACGTTCACGACCACCAAGACGCTGAACTTCTCGCACGGCGAGTTCGTCTCGGCCGGCGCGTTCATCGGCATGAGCGCCCTGTTCCTGGTGCTGGGCAAGCCTTTCAGTTCCACCACCTTCGGCGACGCCGTGCCCGGCGCGGGCGCGCAGCTGTTCGCTCTCGTGGCCGCGCTCGGCGTGATGGGGCTGCTGGGCTGGCTGCTCTACGTGCTCGGCGTGCGCCCGTTCGCGGGCCGCCCCGGCATGGCCTGGGTCATGAGCACCCTGGGCTTCGGCGTGATCCTGCAGAGCGTGGGGCTCGCCATCTGGGGCCCGAAGCCCGTGGTCGTGCCCGCGCCGGTGGGCGACACCGTGATCCGCATGTTCGGCGTGGGCGTGCGCCCGCAGGAGCTGCTCACGCTCGGCGTGGCCGTGGTGGTGATGTTCGGCTTCGACCGCGTCATGAACCGCACCATGGTCGGCAAGGCCATGCGCGCGGTGGCGCAGAACGGCAACGTCGCCAGCCTCATGGGCATCAACACCAACGCGATGATGATCGGCGCCTTCGTCGTCAGCTCGGCGCTGGCGGGGCTCTCGGGCTTCCTGCTCGCACCCATCGCGCAGGCCTCGCTCTTCATGGGCCTCACCGTGGGGCTCAAGGGCTTCTCGGGCGCCATGATCGGCGGCCTCAGCAATCCGCGCGGCTGCGTCATCGGCGGCTTCCTGCTCGGCGTGCTCGAGTCGATGGTCAACCTCTGGCAGGCGCAGTGGCGCGAGGTGGCGGTGTTCGCGCTGGTGATCCTGGTGCTGGCCTTCCGGCCCACCGGCCTGTTCGGCCGCGCGACGGTGGAAAAGGTCTGACCGCCATGAAGCGCTTCGCCCATCCCCTTGCCGTGGTGCTGGTCGCGGCGGTGCTCGCCGGCATCGTCTCGCAGTTCGGCAACGACTACTACCTGCGCATCGCCTTCATGATGTGCGTCTACTACCTGTGCGCCGCCGGCATGAACGTGCTGGTCGGCTACGCGGGGCAGAAATCGCTCGGCCAGGCCGGGCTGTTCGCGGCCGGCGCCTACGGCGTCGCGCTGCTGACCTCGCGCACCGACATGGACCCGTGGCTCGCGCTCGCGCTCGCCGCCGTCATCTCGGGCCTGTGCGGCGTGCTCATCGCGCTGCCTTCATTGCGCGTGAAGGGGCCGTACCTGGCCATGGTCACGCTGGCCTTCGGCATCGTGGTCGAGAAGCTGGTGGGCGAATGGACCGACGTGTTCGGCGGCGCCCAGGGCATCTACGGCATCCGCCCGCTCACCTGGAAGGGCGCGCCGCTGGACACCACGCAGTGGGTCATCCTGGGCATCGTGCTGTGCGCCGCGCTGCACCTGCTGCTGCGCAACCTGCTGGGCGGGCGCTTCGGCCGCGCGCTGCTGTCGCTGCAGGCGGACGAGATCGCCTCGTCGTCGGTGGGCGTGCGGGTGTACCGCGCCAAGGTCATGGCCTTTGTGGTCGCGGCCGTCACCTGCGGCATCGCGGGCGCGCTGGTGGCGCAGCAGAACCAGTACATCAACTCCGACTTCATCACCTTCCACCTGTCGATCTTCATCCTGCTGCTGGTGCTGTTCGGCGGCGCGGGCTCGATGTACGGGCCGCTGGTGGGCGCGGTGCTGCTCACGCTGACCGACGCGCTGCTGGCGCGCTGGCCGTCGGCGCAGCACTTCCTGTACGGCTTCCTGCTGCTGTTCGCGCTGTACGTCATGCCGGGCGGCGTGGTGGGCCTCATCAACAAGTGGTTCATGAAATCGCGCCACCGCGGCGAGGGAGGCACCGGCGGCGTTCCCGGCCAGATCGGCCCCGGCGGCGAAGGCGAACTGCTGGTGGTGCAGGGCGTGACCAAGTCGTACGGCGGCGTGAAGCCGGCGCAGGACGTGTCGTTCCGCCTGCAGCGCGGCCACATCCATGCGCTGATCGGGCCGAACGGCGCGGGCAAGAGCACCATGATCAACATGCTCACCGGCGTGATCGCGCCCGATGCCGGCTCGATCCGCTTCCTGGGCCGCAACATCGTGGGCAGCCCCGCGCACACCATCTGCTGCATGGGCATGGGCCGCACCTTCCAGAACCTGCGGCTGTTCGCCGATCTCTCGGTGCTCGACAACGTCATGCTGGGCCGCCACAGCCGCATGAGCAACGGCTTCCTGTCGTCGCTGGTGGCGTGGCCCACGGCCGGCAGGCAGGAGCGCGCCACGCGCGAACGCGCGCTGCAGCTGCTCGACCTGGTCGGGCTCGGCCACCTCGCGCACTGGCCCGCGGGCAGCCTGCCCTACGGCCTGCAGCGCCGCGTGGAACTGGCGCGTGCGCTGGCCACCGAGCCGCAACTGCTGCTGCTCGACGAACCGGCCGCCGGCCTCAACCCGCAGGAGACCGCCGAGCTCGGCGAGCTGCTGCTGCGCATCGGCAAGTGCGGCGTGTCGATCCTGATGGTGGAGCACCACATGGACCTGGTGATGTCGATCTCGGACCACGTCATCGTGCTCGACTACGGCATCAAGATCGCCGAGGGCAAGCCGGCGGAAGTGCAGGCCAACCCGCGCGTGGTCGAGGCCTACCTGGGCGTGGACGACGAAGAAGAAGCTGCGGCGCATCCCCCGCAGGCCGTGCCCGCCTGAGAGAAGGACCCGAACCATCATGCTGAAAATCGAATCGGTGAAGGTCTCGTACGGCGCCATCGAGGCCGTCAAGGGCGTGAGCCTCGAAGTGCGCGCGGGCGAGGTCGTCACCATCATCGGCGCCAACGGCGCCGGCAAGAGCACCCTGCTCAAGAGCATCGTCGGGCTGGAGCCCGTGGCCGAGGGCCGCGTGCTGATCGACGGCAACGACTGCACGCACGTGCCCTCGCACAAGCGCGTGGGCCTGGGCGTGGCGCTGTCGCCCGAAGGCCGCGGCGTGTTCCCCGACCAGACGGTGCGCGAGAACCTCATGCTCGGCGCCTACTCGCGCCGCAACGACAAGGCCATCGTCGAGCGCGCCATCGAACGCGAGTTCGCGCGCTTCCCGCGCCTGAAGGAGCGCCAGCACCAGCCCTCGGGCACGCTGTCGGGCGGCGAGCAGCAGATGCTGGCCATTGCCCGCGCGCTCATGAGCGAGCCGCGCCTGCTGCTGCTGGACGAACCCTCGCTGGGCCTCGCCCCGCTCATCATCAAGGACATCTTCGACGCCATCCGCCAGCTGCGCAGCTCGGGCCTCACCATCCTGCTGGTGGAGCAGATGGCCAAGCAGGCGCTCGGCGTGGCCGACCGCGCCTACGTGCTCGAGACCGGCTGCATCACGCTCGAGGGCTCCGGCCGCGAGCTGCTCGACAACCCCAAGGTGAAGTCCGCGTACCTCGGCACGCACTGACCCCGGCTTCACCGTTCACTTCCTCCAAGGACTTCCATGACCACCAAGAAATTCGCCAGCCAGGCCGACCTCGAAGAAAAGAAGGTCTCGTTCACCCGCCTGTCCGAGAACGCCTATGCGTACACCGCCGAGGGCGACCCCAACACCGGCATCTTCATCGGCGACGAGGCCGTGATGGTGGTCGATACGCAGGCCACGCCCGCCATGGCGCAGGACGTGATCCGCCGCATCCGCGAGGTCACGCTGCTGCCCATCAAGTACGTGCTGCTGAGCCACTACCACGCGGTGCGCGTCCTGGGCGCGTCGGCATACTTCAAGGAAGGTGCCGAGCAGATCATCGCCAGCCGCGACACCTACGACCTGATCGTGGAGCGCGGCGAGCAGGACAAGGCCAGCGAGATCGGCCGCTTCCCTCGGCTGTTCCGCAATGTCGAATCGGTGCCGGCCGGCTTGACCTGGCCCACCATGACCTTCGACGGCACCATGAGCGTGTGGCTCGGCGAGAAGCTCGAGGTGAAGATCGCGCAGGTCGGCCGCGGCCACACCAAGGGCGACACCATCGCGTACCTGGAAGACCAGAAGATCTGCTTCGCCGGCGACCTGGTCGAATACCAGAGCACCGCCTACGCGGGCGACTGCTACTTCCGCGACTGGCCCACCACGCTCGACCGCCTGGCCGGCTTCGGCTTCGAGAAGCTGGTGCCCGGCCGCGGCGCCGCGCTGGAGAACGCGTCGGACGTGCGCAAGGCGATTGCCTCCACGCGTGCCTTCATCTCCGACGTGTACACGCTGGTCAACAACGGCGTGGCGCAGGGCAAGACGCTCAACGCGATCTACAAGGAAACCGTGGCGGCGCTGCGCCCCACGTACGGCCACTGGGTCATCTTCGACCACTGCATGCCCTTCGACGTGACCCGTGCCTACGACGAGGCCACCGGCCACGTGCACCCGCGCATCTGGACCGCGGAGCGCGACATCGAGATGTGGAACGAACTGGAGGGTTGACCTCTTCGGCCTGCAAGGCCGGTTCTGCAGCAGCCCGCGGAGTGGCCTCGCCGCCCGGGGGCCGTGACGCACCGTTGTCTTCCAGCGAACGACTGAAATGAACCAGCCTGCGCCGTCGTCATCGTCGTCCCCCGCGGGCGCCACACCCGCCGCCGTGCATGGCTGGATGCTGCTGGCGATGGTGCTGTGGGGCGTGAACGTGTCGGCGGTGAAGACGCTCACTGCGTCCTTCGAACCGCTCACGCTGGCGGCGCTGCGCATGGCAGTGGCGTGCTGTGCGCTCAGCGCCATCGTGCTGTGGCGGCGCGGCGGCCTGCCGATGCTGTCGGCACGCCAGCTCGCGGTGATGGCGGCCTGCGCGTTCCTCATGGTCTATGCCAACCAGATCCTGTTCGCGCAGGGCCTGCTGCGCTCCACCGCCACCAACGGCGCGCTCATCATGGCGCTGAGCCCGCTGGTCTCGGCGCTGATGGCCGCGCTGGTGTTCGGCGAGCGCTTCACGGCGCGCCGCATGCTCGGCGTGGCGCTGGGCTTCGCGGGCGTGGCGGCGGTGGTGCTGAGCCACCCCGGTGCCGGGCTGTCGAGCGCCGGCATTGGCGACCTGATGCTCGCGCTGTCGGTGGTGAGCTTCGCGGTCGGCGGCGTGGGCGTGCAGCGGCTGGCGCGGCAGGTCGATCCGCTCTCGATCAGCTGGTTCATCTACATCATGGGCACGCTCATGCTGGTGGTGCACACCGTGTCCGGGCCGTCGCGGCCCGGCGCGGCCCAGCTCTTTCCCGGCGCGTGGCCGTGGGCGCTGGTGCTGTTCTCCGGCATCGCGGCCACCGCGGCGGGCAACCTCATCTGGAACCGTGCGATCTCCGTCATCGGCGTGGCCCGCACGGCCGTCTTTCTCTACTGGGTGCCGGTGTTCGGCGTGCTGTTCGCGGCGCTGCTGCTCGGCGAAACGCTCACATGGTGGCACCTGCTCGGCTTTGCCGCGGTGATGAGCGGCACCTGGCTCGGCACGCGGCCTGTCGCTGCGCCGGCCGCCTGACCCCGCCCCGACTACCTGCGCACATGTCCGAATCCACCCCCTGCTGTTCCAGCCATTGAAGCTGCGCGAGCTCGTGCTCGCCAACCGTGTCGTCATCTCGCCGATGTGCCAGCACGCCGCCGAGCGCGGCCATGCCACGCCGTGGCACATGGTGCACCTGGGCAAGTTCGCGCTCGGCGGCGCCGGGCTGATCCTCACCGAAAGCACCGCGGTCGATCCGCGCGGGCGCATCGGCACCGCCGACCTCGGGCTGTGGGACGACAGCCAGATCGCGCCGCTGAAGGCCGTCGTCGACTTCGTGCACGCGCAGGGCAGCGCCATCGGCGTGCAGCTCGCGCACGCGGGACGCAAAGCGGGCAGCGAGCCGCTGTGGGAGGGCGGCGCGGCGCTGAGCGACGCGCGCATGGCGGCCGACGAGGCGCCGTGGGAGCGCCTCGGCCCCAGCCCGCTGGCGGCCGGCCCCGGCTGGTCGGCGCCGCGCGCGCTCGACGCTGATGGCATCGCCTCGGTGGTGAAGCACTTCGTCGACGCCACGGTGCGCGCGGACAAGGCGGGCTTCGACGTGGTCGAACTGCACTTCGGGCACGGCTATCTGGTTGCGAGCTTCCTGTCGCCCAACGCCAACCACCGCGGCGACGCGCTCGGCGGCAGCCGCGAGAACCGCATGTGGCTCGCGCTGGAAGTCGCGCAGCGCGTGCGTGCCGCGTGGCCTGCGGGCAAGCCGCTGTTCTGCCGGCTGTCGGCGGTCGACGGCACGCTCGACGGCTGGAACCTCGACGACTCGGTGGTGCTCGCGCGCGAGCTGAAGCGCTGCGGCGTCGACGTCATCGACTGCTCGTCCGGCGGCCTCACCGAGGAGACGCGCGCGCTGCCGGTGCCGCGCGGACTGGGCTTCCAGGTGCCGTTCTCGGAGCGCATCCGGCGCGAAGCGCAGGTGCTCACGCAGGCGGTCGGGATGATCGTCGATGCCCGGCAGGCCGAGGCCGTGCTCGCCGCCGGCCAGGCCGACCTGATCGCGCTCGGCCGGGAGGCGCTGTTCGATCCCTACTGGCCGCACCACGCGGCCGCCGCGCTCGGCGCGGACCCCGGCTACCGGCGCTGGCCGGTGCGCCATGGCGTGTGGCTGGCCAAGCGCGCGCCGGGCCTGGCCCGTGCGCGCGCCGAAGCGGCGCAGGCCGCGGGCGCCACCTCGTTCGACAACAAGGAGACAGATCGATGACCGAACCCACCACCTTGCGCATGGGCCTGATCCGCAAGAAGCCCGAATGGACCGAGGAGGCCTTCCGCAGCCACTGGCGCGACCGGCACGGCCCGCTCGTGGCGCAACTGCCCACACTCCGCGGCTACCGGCAGAACCTGGTGGTCGATCGGCTGCAGCGCGGCATCGACTTCGCGCGCGGGCCGTGGGATTTCGACGGCTTCTCGCAGCTGCGCTTCGACGCCGCCGCGCAGGCGCAGGAGGCGTTCACGAACGGCGGGCTTGCCGCTGCCATCCGGGCCGACGAAGCGCACTTCCTGGGCGGCCTGCACATCGTGACCGTGGCGCAGACCGAGGTCGTCGCGCTGCCGCCGGAACCCCATGGCCTGCTCAAGCGCATCTCGCTGCTGCGCCGTCCGCAGGCGCAGTCGGAGGACGACTTCCGCCGCGAATGGAAGGTGCACGCCGACCACGTGCGCCGCATGCCCGGCGTGAGCGGGTACCGGCAGAACGTGGTCACCGCGCGCGAACGCGTGAAGGGCACGCCCTGTGGCTACGCCGAGCTGCCGATCGACGGCATCGTCGAGCTGTGGTTCGAGAGCGCCGGCACGCTCGACGCCGCCTTCGCTTCGCCGCAGGGGCAGGTCACCATGGCGCATGCGCTCACTTTCCTGGCGGAGATCACGGCGTTCGTGGTGGAAGAGCATCGCGTGGTGTGAGGCTGCGCGCGGCATGCGGACGGGCCGCGAATAACCCGTTCATGGGATTGACCGCCCCGGTGCCGCGGCGACACTGGGCCCACAAGAAAACCAATCCATGGACATGCCCGCCCGAGCGGCCGCGGGTCGTCCCCGAGCGCGCGCCCACCCTTGACCTCACTTCCCATTTCCGTCGACCTTCCGGGCGGCTGGTCCTGCTCGTTCCACTTCAAGCAGGGCTCCAGCGGCGAGTATTCCGGCGTGGCCGAGATCGCGCTCGACGGCCTGCGGCATGGGGAGCTCGTGATCATGGCGCAGCCCTCGCTCGATGCCGCCGTGGCGCGCATGAAGCTGAAGGCCAGCCAGTTCGTGCGCGCACGCTCCGCGGCCGCGGGGCACAAGCCGTGGCGACAGCGCGAGCGCGAACCCGACGAAGCGCAAAAGTAACATCGGGCCTCGACCACCCGGAGGCCCGAGAGATGCGGCGAATCGTTTTCCTTGGCGTCGTCCTGGCTGCCGCCGCAACCACGGCCGCGGCGCAGACGCGCAAACCCTTTCCACCCGGCGTGGTCGGCGTGATGCCGATCGACGCAGGCACCGAGTACTTGTTTCTCGACCGGCCCACCACCGTGGGCGGCGCGTGCAAGGGATGGAAGGCGGTGTCGATCCAGCCGCCCGGCCGGCTGGGCGCGGGCACCACCGGCCTCATGTGCTGGAAGGAATCGAACGGCCAGCTGCTGACCGCCACCGCCGCCGGGGTCTCGCCGCAGGTGGCGCCGATGGACCTGATCCGCTGAAGCGCCGGCCCGGCGCGCTCAGGCCGCCAGCAGCCGTTCCTGCAGCCGCTGCGCGCGCACCGGCCGCCCCGGTTGTGCAGGCACCCATTCGCCCTTGACCGATGCGTCGCCCGGCAGCACGAACTGGCTGATCAGCGTGTCGAGGTTGTGCGCCTGGTCGCGCAGGTTGGTGGACGCGGCGGCCGATTCCTCGACCATCGCCGAGTTCTGCTGCGTCATCCTGTCCAGCCGCGCCACGGCCGTGTCGATCTGGCCGATGTCCCGCATCTGCGACTGCGTGGCGGCCGTGATCGCGTCGAGCGTGCCCGACACCTCGCCGATCGACGCCACGATGCGGTCCATGGTCCGGCCCGCGTTGCCGGCCAGCACCGTGCCGGCCTCGATGCGCTGCACCGAGTCGTCGATGAGCCCCTTGATCTCGCGCGCCGCCGCCGCCGAGCGCGTGGCCAGCTGCCGCACCTCCGACGCCACCACCGCGAAGCCGCGCCCTGCGTCGCCGGCACGGGCCGCCTCGACCGCCGCATTCAGCGCGAGGATGTTGGTCTGGAACGCGATGCTGTCGATCACGCCCGTGATGTCCGCCACCTTGTGCGAGGCGCGGTGGATGTCCTGCATGGTGCTCACCACCTGCGACACCACCTCGCCGCCTTGTGCCGCCACCGCGGCCGCCGCGCCGGACAGGCGCTCCGCCTGGCCCGCCGCGTCGCTGGACTGGTGCACGTTGCGCATCACCTGCGCGAGCGCTGCCGTCGTCTGCTGCAGGCTGGCCGCGGCGTCTTCGGTGCGTGCCGACAGGTGGGTGTTGCCCTGCGCGATCTCGCCGGCCGTCGCGCGCACGTTGTGCACCGACTCGCGCACCCGAAGCACCAGCTCGCGCAGCGCGCCCTGCATGGCGCCCAGCGCCAGCAGCATCTGGCCGGCCTCGTCGCGCGAATGGCCTTCGATGTCCTGCCGCAGGTCGAGGCTGGCCACGCGTCCGGCGGTCTCGCTGGCCGCGCGGATCGGCCGGCTGATGCTGCGCACCAGCCACTGCGCCAGCACCGCGCCCAGCAGCAGCGCGGTGGCGCTGAACAGCACCAGCGCCAGCCGTGCCGAAGCGCTCAGCTCGGCGATGCGCGTGCCGGCCGCATCGATCGCCTCGCGCTGCGACTGCGCCAGCTTCGACACCGCCGCCAGCAGCGCGGCCGAGCTCGGCTGGAAGCGCTGCGCGTACACGTTGCGGATGCGCTCGGTCAGGCCCGAGTCGCGCGCGGCGATCAGCTCCTTCACCGCGGCCGCGAAGTCCTTGCCGGCGACGCCGGCCTGCGCGAGCAGTGCGCGGTCGGCGTCGTCCTGCAGGCGCTGGCCGACCTGCGCGATCAGCTCGTCGTACTGGCTCGCCGTCGACCGGATGTCCGCGGAAAGGATCTCGCCCACCTCGGGCTCCGAGCTCAGGGCCATCGCCTTGTAGCGCTCGGCGTTGATGGCCTGCAGCCGGTAGGCGTCGACCACCATGCGCTCGGACACGCTGCGCTCCTGGATCGCTTCGCGCGTGGCCTCGTCGACCTTGGCCAGCGACCGGATGCCGATGCCGGAACCCGCGAGGGTCAGCAGCAGCACGGCGGTGAAGGTGGCCAGCAGGCGTCGGCCGAGGATGTTGCGGGGCGGGGAGAGGGGGCAGGTCGGGTGTCGGTGGTCACGGGTGGCGATGAGGCAGGAGAGGTCCCGTGCCGCATTAGAGCGGCGGCGTGTGACTTGGCATTGACTGCCGCCGGGCCGCCCCTTCGAGACCCGATGGCAATGCGGGGAATCGTGATGTCTTGCTTGCGTGCCACCACCAAAGGGGCGCGGCCGATTGGAGCGGCTTTGGCGCCGCAAGCAAATCACCGAAACTGGGTAGGTGCCACCTCGTGGCCCGGGCGGCAGCGACGCTGCGCGGTCAGCGGCCCAACGCGAAGATGCCGACGGCCGCGGCCCATGACAGTGCGAGCGCCAGCAGCAGCCAGACCGAGCCTTGCAGCAGCGACACCTTCCATTGCGGCATGTCGCGCGGCGAGGGGTCCAGCAACGCAAGCAGAGCCTGCCCGCCCGCCATCGATGGCAGCGGCAACAGGTTCAGCGCCGTGAGCTTCGCGGCCAGCATGCCGAGAAGCGGCGTGAAGCCGAGCGACGCCACGCGCGTTGCACCTTCGATGAGTCGCAGGGCGGTCGACGACGGCGCAAGCGCGCCCGACACCCACTGCGCGAAGCCGTGCGCCGCGCTGGCGCCTGCCGACCCGGGGTGCAGCGCGAAGGCCACTGCGGCGAGTGCCGCGACGCCGCACAGCGGCAACAGCACGCGCACCGCGCGCGGCTGGTGGTCGAAGGCATCGACGGCCCATTTGTCGATGTCGATGTCGATGGCACCGGAGGGCGGGGCTTCGGTCTGCGTGTCCTTGAACACCACCGAGCCGCCGAGCGGCAATGCGCGCAGCCTGAACACGCCGGCACTCAGCAGCGCCGGGCCCATGCCGAAGGACACTTCCCGGATCGCGATGCCGAGCCATCGGCCGAGCAGGGCCACGACGGTGACGTGGAGCGCGGCGAGCAGGGCGATGGCGGCGATGAACTGCGATGCGATGAGCATGGATGCGCGAGACGAGAGGAGAGGAGACGAGAGGAGGAGAGGGCAGGGAACACCAGCAGATGCGTGCGGGGCGGCCGATGTTAGCTTCGGCCGCATGAAAGTCCTGCTGGTGCTCGGCGCATGCGCGCTGGCCTTCGTCTGCACTGCCGCTTCGGCGAACTACCCGTGCTCGGGCAGCAAGGGCGGCGTGTCGCATTGCTCGGGTGCGCTGTTCGTCTGCAATGACGGATCGATCAGTGGATCGAAGAAGGTCTGCACGGGGCCGCAAGGCGGTGGTGGCAGCGGTGCAGTGCGCAACCTGCTCGCACCTTCATCGCCGGCTGGCGCTGCGGGCGATTGCGCGTGCAGGTCGGGCCGCATCTGCACGGGGCCGCGCGGCGGGCAGTACTGCCTGAGCGACAGCGGCGCGAAGAGCTACGTGCGCAGGTGAATCGGCATCGGCGCCTGCGCCGCGCCTGCAAGCAGCCGCTTGGCCACGTGCCCGGATGCCCCTCAGACCGATGAAGCAGCACCGCCGGGTTGCTGCCGGGTCACGAAGTTGAAGAGCGGCGTCGCCATCAAGGTGCTCAGGATCGCCATCAGCACGAGGATCGAGAACAGGCCGGGGAGGATGACGCCGGCTGCCAGGCCGATGTTGATGATGATGAGTTCCATTAGGCCGCGCGCATTCATCAGCGAGCCGATCGCCATGGCGTCCCGCTTGCTCTCGCCGGAGGCGCGGGCTGCCGCCCAGCAAGCGATGCCCTTGCCGCCGAAGGACGCGGCAAGGATCACCAAGGCCGCCAGCAGGATCCCCGGGTCCATGAGGACGCCCAGGCGCGTGTTGAGTCCCGAATAGGTGAAGAACATCGGAAGCAGGAACACCACTGTGAACGGCTGCAGCATCTCGCGCAGCTTTTGCGTGAGCGCCCCCCGCGGGAGAACCGCGCCGAGCAGGAAGCCGCCGAAGACAGCATGGATGCCGATGGCGTCCATGGCGAATGCGCTCAGCGCGAAGAGGACCAAGACGAGCGCGAGGACCGAAGTGGGCAGCGGTGCAGTCGGGCTGACGTGCATCGCCAGCCGCCGCAGCAACCTGGAGCCGGCGAAGATCATGAACAGTGCGAACCCGATGCCGCCGCCGATGGCCACGTAGGCGCTCGCCCACGATCCACCGAAGCCGGCCAGCACGATCGCGAGGATGCACCAGGCCGCCGCATCGTCGACCGCACCCGCCGTGAGCGCCAGGGTTCCGAGGGAGGTGCCGGCCAGCCCGCGCTCCTGGATGATGCGCGCGAGCATCGGAAAGGCCGTGATCGCGATCGACGCGCCCATGAAGAGCGCGGCCTCGAAAGGCCGGACCCGCTCTGCGAACAGCCCGGGAATGCCTTGCAGCCACGGGGTGAGCATGAAGGCCAGGACGAACGGCACGGCGATGCCCGCGGCCGATACCGATGCGGCGCTCCTGAACCGGTTCCTGAAGTGGTCGGCACGGAACTCGGTGCCGACCAGGAACATGTAGAGGCCCACGCCGAGCTGGGCGCCGACGTAGAGCATGCCGAGCGTTTCCTTGGGAAACAGGGCCTTCTGGACTTCCGGCAGGAACAACCCGAACAGCGACGGCCCGAGCAGCACGCCCGCGATCATCTCTCCGACCACCTGGGGCTGGCCCACGCGCTGCGCCAGCCGGCCCACCAGCTGGCTGGCGGCGATGATCACGGCGATCTGAAGAAAGAAGTAAACGGAGAGCTGGGCAACAGGCACGGAGTGACCTCGTCGATTTGAAGGGCGCGCAGGCAGGCTGCTCGAACGGGTGCGTCGGCTTGAGCGACGGCATTCGGGCCGGCTCCGGCCCGTCGCGACATTCTGCCGTGACCGGACGACGCTAACCGCGCGCGATGCATCGGGCCGGTTTCGGTTGCCGGAGGTCCTGTCTGCACAGCGTCGATGGCGCGCCGGCACCGGACCCGCGTTTTGCCGCAGTCCACGGCCGACGCGAGCGAAGGCCGTGGAGCAGACACGCTGGCGATGTCGCCCAAGCCGTCTAAGGCTTGCGCTTGAGGCAGACCTGGATCAGGTCCATCACTTCCTTCGCGAGCACGGAACTCAGCCAGAACACGTTGTTGCGATGCTCGGGGCCCGCGTCTTCCTGCTGCGGGTGTCCGTTGCCGTGGCAGTAGCAGAGCAGCGAGTAGAGCTGCGTGCTGCGCTCTTCCAGAAGCGCGACAGGGTCGATGTCGGCTTCGGTGGAGACGAGGGGCGTGGAGGGGCGGGCTATATTCGAGGTAGCCATTTGGGGTGCTTCCTTTCAACGGTTGGGCACTTCACTTGGTCAGACGGCTGGGGTGTTAGAGCATCCCGGCCGTCGCCTTTTGATACTTCGCATTTGCATCGGTGCAGCCTCTGCTTTCGATGACCCGCTGCGAGGCAGGCGGCTGGTTCGTTCAAGTGCTGGAAGGGTGTTGCGCTCCTTGCCTGCATAGCGCGGCTTTGGGGGATGAGGGCACCCACTTTAGAGAGGAACTGCGCGAGACAGGAAACGCAAATGCCCAGTAGTTCTCGAAATGCCGTGGCATGTGCTGCGCGAGGCGTGGGGTCACAAAAGACTGCACTCGTTGTCTGATCGTGGCGCTGCAGAGCAGCCGTTCCCAACGACGATCCGTCGATCGGCCACGCATCGACCGTGCCGCCTCGCACGGGCGCGCCGATAGCGGAATGACCGCAGCCGGCATGCTGCGATCTGCACCCGCTGAAAACGAAAAAGTCCGGAAGAGCTGGAGCTCTGCCGGACTTTGAAATGGTGCCTTCGACAGGAATCGAACCTGTATCTGAGTCTTAGGAGGACCCCGTTCTATCCATTGAACTACGAAGACGTTTGCGTTGAAGCGCGGCCCGCACTTTACCAGCTTGGCGCGTCTTGCCTGCGACCCGCGCCCGCTCAGTCGTACTTGACGGTGTAGATCAGGTCCACCCCGCTGGTCTGCCCCGCCTGCCCCCGCAGCGTGAGCCGGGTGGTGAGGTCGTAGAAGATGAACAGGGTGCCGAAAGTGCCGCCGATGCTGCGTTCGTAGGTGATGTAGAAGTCCTTCGACAGCCGCTTGCCCAGCGTGACGGCGGATTCGCGCAGGTCGCCGCCGTTGCCGGGGCCCTTGAAGCCGAGTTCGTCCAGCCCGAAGCGGCTGGCGAGGCCGCCGCCGGTGCCGCTGCCGCCGATCTTGCCGATGAGCGACAGCGCGGCCTGCTGCAGCAGGGCCGACTCGCCGCCGCTGGTGGCCGAGGCGCGGCCCAGCACCACCCACGAGAGCGTTTCGGCGTCGGACAGCGCAGGCTCCGAGTACAGCTTGACGCGCGGCGACTGCGCGCTGCCAGTGATCTGCACGCCGGCGCGCTGCGACAGGTTCGGTCGAATGGCGAGGATGTCGAGCGCGGGGTTGTCGAACGGCCCGTTGAAGCGCGCCACGCCGGTTTCGACGTCGAGCTGCTGGCCGTAGGCGCGGTACTGGCCCTTCACGGTCTTCACCTCGCCGGTGATGCGCGGCGGCGCATTGAGCTTGGTGCTGCTGATCTCCAGGTCGCCCTCGAGCCGGGTGGTGATGCCGCGGCCCTGCACGGCGAAGTCGTCGCCCAGGTCGAAGTTGACGACGATGTCCGGCGGCTTGGCGGTCTGCGGCCTGGCCGCCTGCGCGTCGGCACGTGCCGACTCGCGCTTCGCGGCCTCGGCGGCCTCGCGGTCCTTGGCGGCGGAGCGCACGACGACGTCGCTGCCCAGGCTGGGCGCGGTCTCGTCGGGCAGGATGATGACGGCGCGGTCGGTCCGGAGCTTGCCGCGCACGCTGAACTGGCCGTTGTCGAGCTTGGCCTGCAGGTCGCCCGACAGCGTGACCTGCCGGTCGGTGCGCACGAGCACGCGCAGCGCGCGCAACTGGCCTTGCAATGCCATGCGGATGCCCGAGGCCGCGCCGCTGGTGGGGCCCCACGCGAGGTTGCCGCTGGCCGAGAGCGTGCCGCCGTCGGTGCGGGCCTCGCTGGCGTTTGTGCTGCGGTTGCCGCTCTGGCCGCCGATGCGCGCATTGCTGCCGGCGCCGCCCTTCAGGGTGAATTCGGTGATGTCGACGCGCTCGCCGCTCAGGGTGGCGCGCAGGCGGCCGTCGCGCAGGTCGAGGCCTTCCACCGGTGCGCGCAGCGCGAGCTTGTCGGCGCCCAGGGTGCCGTTCCAGCGCGGTACGTCGCGGTTGCCCGACAGCGTGGCGCTGGCGTCGAGTGTGCCGGCGATGCGCCAGCCCGGCGGCGCGAGCATCGACCACACGCCCAGGTTCGGCAGGCTGGCCTTGATGGTGCCGCCCAGCGGCGCGTCGGGCGCCCACTGCCAGCCGCCGGCGCGTTGCTGCACACGGGTGTTCAGGTCGGCGTCGATCTTGCCGGCGCGTTCGCTGTCCCATGCGAGGCTGGCGCGCACGGCGTCGCCTTCGGCGTCGAGCCGCAGCTCGGCCTGGCGCAGGCCGGCCGGCGTGCTGGGCGCTTCGCCGCCGGCCGATGCGGCGTTCATGGTGCGTTCGCTGGCGGTGCCGGTGCCGCTGCTGGTGATGCGCGTGACCAGCGCGGCCTCTCCGGCCTGCACGCGGATGTCGCCGCTCTGGCGTGCGATGCGGGCCTTGGCGCGCAGGGTGTCGCCGGCGTCGATGTCCCAGTCGCCGTCGAACAGCAGGTCGCCGCTGATGCCGTACTCGCCGAGCGTGGTGTCGGCGCCGAAGGCACCGGCCCAGGCCATGGGCAGGCCCTTGAGCTCGCCCTTCGACTGCAGGCGGAACACCTGGTTGGGCGCCGCGCCGCTCTGGCTGAAGCGCAGCGGCTGCCAGTCGATGCGCACGGTGCCGGGCACCGGGCCGCGCAGCGTGGCCGCGGCGGCGGAGGCCTCGACGTCGAGGCGCGGTGCGTTGCCGCCGGCGGTGCGGATGGTGGCGGTGACCTCGCGGCTCAGTTCCACCACCCACGGGTTGCCGGTGGCAGTGCTGTCCTGTGCCTGCAGCCTGAGGCTGGCGACGGCGGCGCGCCACTGGCCCGGCCCGGCGATGCCGCCGCTGGCGCGGGTGTCGATGTCGAACTTCTGCGTGCCGGTGGCGGCCTGGCCCTTGAGCGTGAGCGCGGCCTGGGCCAGGGTGCCGGCGAGGTCGGCGCGCAGGTCGCGCAACTGGATCTCGGTGGCGGCGGCGCCGGGCTGCGCGGCGGGCAGCATCAGGTCGAGGCGCGGCACGCCGAGCATGGCCTTCAGGCTGGGTTCGGTGACGCCGCGCTGCGCGGGCGCGTTGGCGTTCTCGAGGCGGCGCTGGATGGTCTGCCAGCCGCCTTGCCAGCTGGCGTCGAGCCTGGCCGAGCCCTTGGCGCTGGTGCTGGCGAACACCTTCGACAGGCCCGGCAGGCCCTGCACCCAGCGCTGCACGGTGTCGGCGTCGTCGATGCTGGCCTTGATGTCGCCGCCGCCCGCGTTCGGTGCGATGCGGCCTTCGACCTGCGCGCTGCCGCCCGGCAGCACCAGGCCGAGCTTGCCGCTGGCGGCCTGTTCGGCCACGCGCACCTGCAGCTTGCCGTCGACGCTGGCGCGCTGGGCCTCGATGCGCAGCGTGCGCAGGTCGAGCACCTGGTCCTTCCACTGGCCCTGGGCCAGTGCGCGGTCGAGCGCGAAGCCGGGCAGGGCCTTGCTGCCTGCGCCGCCTTCGGCGCGCAGCGCGGTGTCGAAGGTGATGGTGCTTTCCTTCTGCTCGGCCTTGAGCGTGCCGCTCACGGGCGCGCCCGAGAGCTCGCTGTACAGCGCGCCGGGCCGCACGCCGCGCACGGTGGCCTGGGCCTGCCATGGCGAGGGCGCGGGGCTCCACTTGCCGGCGGCGTCGATGCGGCCGCCGCCCGCGCGCACCGTGGCTTCGGGAATGCTCCAGCTGGTGCCGTCGAAGCCGACGCGCGCCTTCACCTGTTCGAGCGGCAGCTTCGCCTTGTCCCACGGTCCGGGCACGGCGTTGCGCACGTCGGCCGAGGCTTTCCAGGCGGCGGGGCCGGTGTCGGCGTCGGGCTGCAGCTCGACGTTGCCGGTGAGCTGCGTCTGCGGCGCGCCGGGCCACAGCGTGGAGGCGTCGACGTTGCGCAGGTCGGCCCTGGCGTCGATGACGGGTTGCGGCAACCATGGCGCGATCTGCGCCTGCAGGCTGGCCTGCATGGGGGCGTCGGCGTTCTCTTCGGCGGGCTTGAGTTCGGCGGCCACCTGCAGGCGCGCGCCGGTGCCGGCGAGCGTGCCCTTCACGGTGGCGGCGGCCAGCACTTCGATGCGGCGGTCCTCGGCGAGCGGGGCTTTCACGCGGCCGTCGAGCGCGGCGTCGATGGCCATGGGCGCCGTACCCTGCAGCTTCACGCGGGCGCTGTAGTGGCCGTCGGCAATGTCGACGCCCTTGATCTCCAGCGCGTGCTCGGAGGCCTTGTTGTAGCTGTAGTTGCCCGACAGGTTGAGCGCCTGCAGCACGGGCGGGCCGGCCCAGCGCACTTCGTCGATGCGGAACGGCAGCTCCACCTCCACCGGCAGCACGATCTGCTCGAGCGGCTTGACGGGCTCCTCGCTGGGCGCGCCGCGCTTCTCGATGAGCACCTGCTTCGCGTGCACCTCGCCGAGCTGCACCTTGCGTTCGAACAGCGGGGCCAGCGTCCAGCCGATGGTGGCGTCGTTCACCTCCACGGCGATGCTCTCGCTCTGGTACTTGAGCCAGCCGATGTGGCCGCCGGTGCGCAGCGAGCCGGTGACGTCGCGGCTTTCGAGAGTCTGGCCTGCCGGCAGGCGTTGCGCGGCCTGCGCGAGCGCGAAGGCCAGCGACTTGTTGGAGCCGATGTACCACCACGCGCCGGCCACCAGCAGCAGCACCGCGAGCAGCAGGCCGGCCACGGTCCAGGCGAAGGCACGCGCCGCGCGGCGCGCGCGCGAACGCCGCACGGGCGCCGCCACCGGGGCGGGCGCGCCGGCGGATGCGGATGTCGGTTCGGTGTCGTCGCTCATCGGCACGCGGTCAGAAGGTGAAGCCCAGCCGGAAATGCAGGCGGAACTTCTTCGTGTCCACGCCATAGGCCAGGTCGGCCTGCACCGGCCCCACCGGGCTTTGCCAGCGCGCGCCCACGCCCACGCCCACCTTGGGCTTGAGTTCGCCGGGCTTGTCGGCCACCGCACCGGCGTCGACGAACAGCACGCTCTCCCAGGCGGTGAGCTTGTCCTGGTAGACGAAGGGCCGCTGCCACTCGACGCTGGCCACGCCGAGGTAGCGGCCGGCCACGGTCTGGCCGTCGGGCCGAATGGTGCCGATCTGCTTGTAGCTGTAGCCGCGCACGGTGGTGTCGCCGCCGGTGAGGAACATCAGCGTCGAGGGGATCTGCGCACTGTCCTTCGCCGACACGGCGCCGGCTTCCACGCGCAGCTGCAGGCGGCTGCGGCGCGCGCGGGTCTCCTTGTCCTCGGCCGAGCCCAGCGGCACCACGCCGAGCCAGCGCGCGTAGGTGCGCGTGAAGGGCACCTGCTCGCCGGTGAGGGTGTAGCCCGCGGCCACTTCCAGCGCCAGACCGAAGCCGCGCGTGGGCGCGGAGTTGTCGTCGAAGTAGCGCCCGGTCCAGCCCCAGTTGGCGGTGACGGCCGAGGCCGAAGGCGGCGCGTCGATGCCGCGGTTCTGCGCGTAGTCGTACTGCAGGAAGTAGCTGCGGTCGATGTGGTCGCTCGACTTGCTGCGCCCGCCGCGCAGGCGGCCGCTGTCGACCACGTAGCTGCCCGACTGCTCGCTCTTGAGTTCGGCGCCGGTGAACCATTGCCAGCCGTGGTCGTCGGGAATGGCCTTGAGCTCGGTGCTCAGCGACTTGATGTCGCGGTCGACCGACAGCCGCGAAACCGCGCGCCAGCCCAGCAGCGGCACCTGGTTGTGGATGTGGTCGATCGACAGGCGCGGGCCGTTGTCGGTGGTGAAGCCCACGCCCAGCACCACCTTTTGAAGCGGCGCCTCGCGCAGCTGTGCGATGACGGGCGCGACCAGCGGGTTGCCGCTGTCGGTGTCGAGCGTGAGGAACACGGAGTCGTAGTAGCCGCTGCTGGCCAGGCGCTGCTGCGCGTCGAGCAGCTTCTGCTGGTCGTAGTCCTGGCCGCTGGGCAGGCGCGCGATGCGGCGCGCGCCGTCGGGGTCGTAGCGCTGGATGCCGCGCAGCACCAGCGGGCCGAACTTGTAGGCCGGCCCCGACTGGTAGGTGGCGCTCAGGCGCGCCTCGTGGCGGTCTGCGTCGACCTCGGCGCGGCTGATCTCGATGGTGCCGGTGGGAAAGCGCTTTGCAGTGAGGCTGCGCAGCGCGACGGTCTTGGCGTCGTCCCACGCCTGCTGGGTGAACGGCTGGCCGGCGCGCAGGGCCCAGTTGGTGCGGATCGAATCGCGCTGCGACTCTGCCGACGGATCGTCCGCGATGGCGCCCGCATAGCTGAGCTGCACGTTGCTCACCTTGGTGATCTCGCCCGGCGACACGGTGATGACGATCTCGCGCGGCGCCTTGGTGCTTTCGGGCGTCTCGTTGAGCTCCAGCGTCAGCGTGGGCGTGAAGTAGCCGAGCGTGCCGAGCAACTCGCGCGCGTTCGACTCGGCGGCCACCATGAGGCGCGAGATCTCGGTGGCGCCGAGATCGTCGAGCTCGCGATAGCGCTGGATCTCGAGGTGCAGCTTCAGATAGTCGCGCACCGCCTCGGGGCCGCGCACGTCGACGGTGAAGGCATCGCGCTTCGCGCCGGCCTTGCCCTTGTCGTCCTTCTTGCCGGAGCCGCCCTGGTCCTCGCTGCTGTTGCCGTCGGCCGCGGGGCCGCTGCGCACAATGCCGGCGGCGGGCCGGCCCTCGGCGGGCTCCTTGCCTTTTCCCGGCAGCAGGCTGCAGCCTTGCAGAAGCAGGACGCCTGAAAAAAGCAAAGCCGGCCACCAAGCCGGCAAGGAAACTGGAACCACCCTGACCATGGGCGGATTTTGACAGCAAGCCCCGCCGGTTCCAGGAGGAGCCGGCGACATAGACGGCTTCGTCCTACTTGGACAGCATGCGCATCGCTTCCTCGAGGCCCCGCAGGGTGAGGGGGTACATGCGGTTCGACATGAGCTGCTGCATCACCGCGATGCTCTGGCGGTACTGCCACACGCCTTGCGGTTCGGGGTTGATCCACGCGAACTTGGGAAAGGTGTGGGTGAGGCGCTGGATCCACTCGGCGCCGGCCTCTTCGTTGTTGTATTCGACGCTGCCGCCCGGTTGCAATATTTCGTAAGGGCTCATCGTGGCGTCGCCCACGAAAATCAGCTTGTAGTCCTTGTTGTACTTGCGCAGGATGTCCCAGGTCGCGAACTTTTCGGAGAAGCGGCGCTTGTTGTTCTTCCACATGAAGTCGTACACGCAGTTGTGGAAGTAGAAGAACTCCAGGTGCTTGAACTCGGTCTTCACGGCAGAGAAGAGTTCCTCCACGCGCTGGATGTGCTCGTCCATCGTGCCGCCGACGTCCATCAGCAGCAGCACCTTGACGTTGTTGTGGCGCTCGGGCCGCATCTTGATGTCGAGGAAGCCGGCATTGGCCGCGGTCGAGTGGATGGTGTCGTCCAGGTCGAGCTCTTCGTCGTGGCCCTCGCGCGCGAACTTGCGCAGGCGGCGCAGCGCCACCTTGATGTTGCGCGTGCCGAGTTCCTGCGTGTCGTCGTAGTCCTTGTAGGCGCGCTGGTCCCACACCTTGACCGCGCTCCTGTTCTTGCCTGCGCCGCCGATGCGGATGCCCTGCGGGTTGTAGCCGCCGTTGCCGAAGGGCGAGGTGCCGCCGGTGCCGATCCACTTGCTGCCGCCCTCGTGGCGTTCCTTCTGCTCCTCGAAGCGCTTCTTGAGCGTCTCCATGAGCTCGTCCCAGCCCATCTTCTCGATCTTGGCCTTCTCTTCGGCCGTGAACTCGCGCTCGAGCGTCTTCTTGAGCCAGTCGAGCGGCACTTCCTTGGTGAAGTCGGTGAGCATCTCCACGCCCTTGAAGTAGGCGGCGAAGGCGCGGTCGAACTTGTCGTAGTGCTTCTCGTCCTTCACCAGCGCGGTGCGCGAGAGATAGTAGAAGTCGTCGATCCCGTAGGCGCCGTCGGAGTTGGGCCCCACCACGTCGGCCTGCAGCGCCTCGAGCAGCGTGAGGTATTCCTTGACCGACACCGGCAGCTTGGCCGAGCGCAGGGTGTAGAAGAAGTCGATGAGCATGAAGGACGCTCCTTGTAGGGCCTGGGTTGCGTCAGGCGCGGGGCTTGTCGAGCAGGTACAGCAGCTGCGCCTTGACCTCGGGCCATTCGCCCGCGCGCAGGCTGTACATGACGGTGTCGCGGATGGTGCCGTCGCGGCGCATCGCGTTGCCGCGGATCACGCCGTCCTTCTTCGCGCCAAGGCGCTCGATGGCGCGCTGCGAGGCGAAGTTGAAGTTGTCGGTGCGCCAGCCCGTCACGTTGCAGCCGAGCGCGTCGAAGGCGTGCGTGAGCATCAGCAGCTTGCAGGTGGTGTTGACGTGCGTGCGCTGGCAGCGCGCGGCGTACCAGGTGTAGCCGATCTCCACGCGCTTCACGGCAGGAAGGATGTCGTGGAAGCTGGTGCTGCCGAGCACGGTGCCGGTGGCCTCGTCGGTGACGGCGAAGGCGAAGCGGTCGGCGGTCTTGAGCGCGGTCTCGATGTAGGCGCGCGTGTCCTGCGGTTCGGGCACGGAGGTGACGCGCAGCTTCCACAGCTCGCCGTCGGCGGCCGCGGCGCGCAGCCCCTCTTCGTGATCGAGCGACAGCGGCACCAGCGCGATTCCGCGGGCCTTCAGCGTGACCGGTTCGACGAACGCCATCTTGTGTACCGACTCTCTTCGGGGTTGCGTCTCGATCAGCCGCGCGGGTCGCCGTACTTGCCCACGTACCAGAAGCGCGCGGCCTGCGCGCCGGCGCCGCCGCCCAGGCCGATGAGCGCGATGCCGATGAGCTCGCGCTTGTTGTATTCACCGCTGCCGAAGGCGTCGAGGCCCAGCAGCAGCCCGAGCCCGCGGCCCAGCAGCGCGCCCACCATGAACATCACGGCCTGGGCAATGCCCAGCTTCATGAGTTGCCTGGTGGAGTGTTTCTGGTTGCTCATGGATCAGCGGTTGTTGCGCTGCATGAAGACGAGCTTCTCGAAGAGCGTCACGTCCTGTTCGTTCTTCAGCAGCGCGCCCACCAGCGGCGGCACGGCGACCTTGTCGTCCTTGCTCTGCAGCGCCTCGAGCGGGATGTCTTCGGCCACCAGCAGCTTGAGCCAATCGAGCAGCTCGGAGGTGGAAGGTTTCTTCTTCAGGCCGGGCAGGTTGCGCACGTCGTAGAAGGTCTTCATGGCGGCCGTGAGCAGCTCCTGCTTGAGGCCGGGGAAGTGCACGCCGACGATGTGCTTCATCGTCTCGGCATCGGGGAACTTGATGTAGTGGAAGAAGCAGCGGCGCAGGAAGGCGTCGGGCAGTTCCTTCTCGTTGTTGGAGGTGATGAACACCACAGGGCGGTGCTTGGCGCGGATGAGCTCGCGCGTTTCGTAGCAGTAGAACTCCATGCGGTCGATTTCGCGCAGCAGGTCGTTCGGGAATTCGATGTCGGCCTTGTCGATCTCGTCGATCAGCAGCGCCACCGGCTGGTCGGCGGTGAAGGCCTGCCAGAGCACGCCCTTCACGATGTAGTTGTTGATGTCGCTCACGCGCTCGCCGCCGTCGAGGTCCTTGAGCTGCGAGTCGCGAAGGCGGCTCACGGCGTCGTATTCGTACAGGCCCTGCTGCGCCTTGGTGGTCGACTTGATGTGCCACTGCAGCAGCGGCAGGCCGAGCGACTGGGCCACTTCCTCGGCCAGCATCGTCTTGCCGGTGCCGGGCTCGCCCTTGACGAGCAGCGGGCGCTTGAGGGTAATGGACGCATTGACCGCGAGCATCAGGTCCTGCGTGGCAACGTAATTGTCTGAGCCCTGGAATTTCATGAGTGAGATGACCGAGAGGGAAGGCTGGGGTGGAGAAAAGAACACACTCGATTCGCGACGCACGGCCTCAGGGTTGGCCTGCACAGGGTTCCGTAGGACCCCTGCCTATAATCGAATGTTGATCCGAAAAACTGTACTCTCCACGAGATTGTGCGCGCAAAATGAACAAGTTGTTGACCACGATGTTTGCCCTTGCTGTCGCTTCCGTGACGGTGTCGGCTGAAGCCCAACAAGTCACTGGCAAGGCACAGGACGGGGCAAAGAAGGTGGCGATGTGCGTGGGCTGCCACGGCATCATCGGCTACCAGGCCAGTTTTCCGGAGATCCACAAGGTACCGATGATCGCGGGCCAGAGCGCCACCTACATCAGTGCCGCGCTCACCGCATACAAGGGCGGCGACCGCAAGCATCCGACGATGCGCGCCATCGCGGACACGCTCACCGACCAGGACATCGCCGACGTCGCCGCCTACTACAGCCAACTGGGCGTGAAGCAGGGCGACGCTCCGCCGGCCGCGCTGGCCAAGGCCACTCCGGCCAACGTCGAGGCGCTCATCACGCGCAATGCCGACAACAGCTGCACCAAGTGCCACGGCGCCAACTTCAACACGCCGAACGACGGCACCGTGCCCAAGCTGGCCGGCCAGCATGCCGACTACCTGTTCGTCGCGCTCAAGTCGTACCGCGTGAAGAACAATGCGCACCTCGGCCGTTCCAATGCGGTGATGGGCCAGCAGGTCGAGGAAAAGAAGTTCACCAACGCCGAGCTCAAGACCCTGGCCAGCTACATCAGCACCTTGCCCGGCGAGCTGAAGACGGTGCCCGAATCGCGCATCCACCACGGCGCCGAATAAGCCGGCAGGCGCCCGGGCCGGGCGCTTCGTTGCACGCAAGAAACAAAGCCCGCTTCAAGCGGGCTTTTTTGCGTCGGGGATTTCCCTGAGATCAGACGTCGAAGAACGCCGTCTCGTCCGTGCCCTGCATGCGGATGTCGAAGCGGTAGCTCACCGCGCCGCCGTTCACCACGCGTTCGGCGATGAGCGTGTGGCGGCGATCGGCCGGCACGCTCTGCAGCACCGCGTCGTTCGCATTGGCTTCGGCTTCGTCGCTGAAGTACACGCGCGTGAACGCATGCAGCAGCAGGCCGCGCATCAGCACGATCACGTTGATGTGCGGTGCCTCGCCGGGCGACTGCGCGCCGGGCTTCACGGTGTGGAACACGAAGCGGTTGCCTTCGGTGGTGCCGGTGCCGACACGGCCGAATGCGCGAAAGCCCATGGCGCGCGCTTCTTCGGGCGTCTGCGGATAGCGGCCTTCGCCGTCGGGCTGGCTGATCTCGACCAGCGCGTCGTTGATCGCGTTGCCGTCGCCGTCGATCACGCGGCCTTCGAGGCGGATGCGCTGGCCCTTGGCGTTGTCGAGCGCGAGCACCGCGTCGAAGGGCTGGTCGAAGTCGTAGCCGTACTGCGTGGCGGTGAGGCCGTAGGCGAAGTAGGGGCCCACGGTCTGCGAGGGGGTCTGGCCGAAGTCGGCTTCCTGTGCGGTCATCAATGGCATAGTGTTCTTTCAGTTGTCCGGCAGGCAGTTGCACCGGGCGCGACGCACGAGCTCACCGCGGCCAGCGCCAGAAACACCGCGGAACCGGCTTTGCCGGGCCGCAGGTGTTGCCCCAGCGAGGGGGTGGGCGAAGCGACACGAAGTGCGCGAAGCCTGGGGGAGGATTTCATTCAGCGGTTCTCGAAAGGCGTTTCGTCCGCGCCGCGCAGCACGATGTCGAACTGGTAGCCCAGCGCGTAGCCCTCTTCGGTGATGTCGAGGCTGAAGTCGGCGATCAGCCGGTTGCGGTAGCGCTCGGGCGTGCCGGTGACCATCGGGTCGTACTGCAGCAACGGGTCGCCGGGAAAGTACATCTGCGTGACGAGGCGGCTCGCGAAGCTCTGGCCGAACAGCGACAGGTGGATGTGCTGCGGACGCCAGGCGTTCGGATGGTTGCCCCACGGGTAGGCGCCGGGCTTGATGGTGAGGAAGCGGTAGCGGCCTTCGCTGTCGGTCAGGCAACGGCCCGCACCGAGGAAGTTGGGGTCGAGCGGCGCGTCGTGCTGGTCGACCTTGTGCACGTAGCGGCCCGAGGCGTTGGCCTGCCAGAGTTCGACCAGCGTGTTGGCCACCGGGCGGCGGCGCTCGTCGAGCACCTGGCCGGTGAGGATCATGCGTTCGCCCAGCGGCTCGCCGTTCCTGCGCGCGTTGCGCGTGAGGTCGTGGTCGAACTCGCCGATGCTGTCGTGGCCGTACACCGGCTGCTGCAGCTCGCCGAGCGAGGCCTTCAGCGGAATGAGCGGCTTCTGCGGACCGCGCTTCACGGTCGACTTGTAGCCCGGGTAGATGTAGCTGGGGTGGGCTTCCCAGTCGCGCGGCGTGAGGACGGGCGAGCCGCCCTGGGGGTCTTTGGTCTTGGTCAACATGAACGTTGTCTCCTGTCGTGGGACGAATCCGGAAGCCCAGACTTTAGAAGCGCGGTTCGATGATGTAAATTGAAGATTGCTCCGTTCTCAATAACCGTCAGTCATTGAAAAACCCCGCCGACCTTCGCCAGGATTTCGTGCGCAACGTGCAGTTGCGCCATCTGCGCTGCCTCGTGGCGGTGGCGCAGGAACGCCACCTCGCGCGCGCGGCCGAGCGGCTGGCGCTGAGCCAGCCGGCGGTGTCGAAGACGCTGGTCGAGCTGGAGGCCATCGTCGGCGCGCGGCTGGTCGAGCGCAGCAAGGCCGGCCGGCGCGGCGTGCAGGGCCTCACGGCCGCCGGCGAGCAGCTGCTGGCGCACGCGCTGCGCGTGCTCGAGGCGCTCGACGCCAGCGCGCAGGCCGTGGCTCCGGCGGCGGGCGGACGCATCGAGCGGCTGCGCATCGGCGCGCTGCCCAGCGTGGCGCCCGCGCTGCTGCCCATTGCGCTGGCGCGGCTGCGCGACGGATGGCCGCAGGTGCAGATCGTGGTGAAGAGCGCCGCCAACGCCGCTCTGCTCGACGAGCTGCGCGCCGGCGAGCTCGACCTGGTGGTCGGCCGCATGAGCGATCCGCGGCTCATGGGCGGCCTGAGCTTCGAGCTGCTGCACACCGAGCCGCTGGTGTTCGCGGTGCGCGCCGGCCATCCGCTGACGGCACCGGCGGCGCAAGGTGCGTCGGTGCAGGCGGTGCTGGCCTATCCGCTCGTGGTGTACGGCGAAGGCACCATCCCTCGCCACAACACCGAGAGCTTCCTGTCGGCGCGCGGCCTGGTGCTGCCGACCAACGCGCTGCAGACGCTCGACGTGGCGGTGGCGCGCGCGCTGGTGGCCGTGTCCGACGCGGTGTGGATCACGCCGCTGGGCGCGGCGCGCGGCGAGTTGGCGGACGGGCGCCTCGTGCGTCTGCGCATCGAGACCACGGGCACCGAGGAGCCCGTCGGCCTGTTGCAACGCAGCGATGCCGAGCCGTCGGCCCTGCGCGGCGCCATGGCCGCCCTGCTGCGCGAAGGCGCAAAGCAGCAGGGCGCCTTGCCCGCGCGCCCCCGAGGAAAGACCCGCAGCACTTCCTGAACACCCAGGACCGGCCTTGCCGGGCCGCACGTGTTACCCCGGTAGGTGGACAGGCGAAGCGGACACAAAGCAAGCGCGGCCCGGGGCGAGCCAGAAACACCGAGGAACCGGCTTCGCCGGGCCTCCGGTGTTGCCCCCGGCAGGGGGGAAGGAGAAGCGACACGAAGTGCGCGAATCCTGGGGGCGAGCCAGAAACACCGAGGAACCGGCTCTGCCGGGCCTCCGGTGTTGCCCCCAGCAGGGGGCAGGAGAAGCGAACGAAGTGCGCGAATCCTGGAGCGAGCCAGGGACACCACGGAACCGGCTTTGCCGGGCCGTCGGTGTCGCCCCCGGTAGGGGGAAGGAGCAGCGACACGAAGTGCGCGAATCCTGGGGGCGAGCCCTATTTAGTTGCGCGGCGCTGCACGCAGGCCACATAACCTTCGCCATCGGGCGGGCGGCCGGCGCGCTGGCTCTCCCACATCATCTGGCCGAGGCAGTCCATCGCCTCGTGATGTGCATGCAGCAGCGAACCGCGGCGCGCGGCCAGCAGTTCGACCGCCTGCCGGATGCCGCGCGGCTGGTCGATGGAGCACTGCTCGCTGATCGACAGGTGCATCGACAGGTGAAGGAACGGGTTCTCGCGGCCGTTCGAGCCGTCGTAGACGCGCGCCACCGCCGCATCGGCGTCGGCGAGATCCTCGTGGTACTCGGGGTGCTGGTCGATCCAGCCCGCGGCGATCGTTTCGAGCGCTTCCATCGGCAGGCCCTGACGGTGCTTGGCGTACACGTCGCAGAAGAAGCGGCGCACGTCTTCCTGGGAGGGGTTGAACATATATAGAGAAGGTCAGAGAGAAAAAGGAAAGAAGAAAAGAAGGGCTGCGGAGGCGGGCGGCCGGGGCCGCGCCGCCAACGTGCGTTTCGGGCCTTCGGATGTGTCGGACGTTCCGGGTACACCGCGTTACATCGTTACGTAACGAATCGCCGAACGAGGTGTTTACGAGCTGTTTCCAAGGCTTGGTGAAAACCCCTAAGGTCGGAAAAATCCCTTTTCAAATCAACAGGTTGCGAGCTGGGTAACGCTTCTGGAAGACGGCTTGGAAAAGGCGGCACGCTAGTTGCCCCTGAGTAGGCATCTTTTCTCACAGAGGCTGCCATGAACGCTCCACAAGCATCGACCGTTTCGACCGAAGGACTTGCCGCCGCTGGCGCAGCTCCTGTGGTCATCGCCCAGGCCACCGTCACTCCTCTCGGCACTCCCGCCGCGATGGGTTCGGCGGCGCCCGCCGCAGCTGGCCCCGCCAGCGTCGGCACATTATCGAATGCCACGCCGGGCGTCGCAGTGATGCGCGACGGTGTCAGCATTCCCGTCGATGGCAATCAGACCCTGATGGCCGGCGACCGCGTGATCGTGCCGCAGGACGGCCACGCCAACGTGCTCTTCCCCGGATCGGCCACCAACAAGGCCCCGCTGGCCGGCGTGTTCACCGGCGGCACCGACGCCACCATCGGCTCGACCAAGCTGCCCGGCGGCCTCGAACAGGTGAACGTGGATGTCGCTTCGGGCGACCTGCAGGTCACTCCGCCCGACAGCGACGCCGACGCCGCCGCGCTGGCCGTCACCAAGAAGCTCGCGGCCGGCAGCGGCATCGGCCTGGGTGAATTCGCGCTTGGCGCGCTGGGCGCCGCCGCACTCGGCGCTGCCCTCGGCGGTGGCGGCGGTGGCGGCAGCGACAGTGCGTTCCCGCTGCTCGTGGGCACGGGCAACCCTGGCAATCCCGGCGAAGCCGACGCGGATGCGGACTCGGATGCCGATGCTGACGCAGATGCGGACGGTGATGCAGACGCCGACGCAGATGCAGACGCCGATGCAGATGCAGACGCCGATGCCGACGCCGACGCCGACGCCGACGCCGATGCCGATGCCGATGCAGACGCCGATGCCGATGCCGACGCAGACGCAGACGCAGACGCAGACGCAGACGCGGATGCCGACGCAGACCACCTCCTCGATCCGGGCGACGGCCTCGTCGGCCATGTCATCGGCGACGCCAGCGACGCGCTCGGCCTCGGCGGCGTCCTCACGCCGGTCAACCAGGTGGTGGACGGCGTCACCGACGTGCTCGACGACGTGCTCGCTCCGCTGCTCGGCGACGAATTCAACGCCAACAACCCCAACCAGTTCGACCCGGTCGACACCGCCGTCGAGAACGTCACGCACCAGCTCGGCGGCGCGCTGAGCCCCGCGCTCGACCCGCTGCTGGGCGCCGGCGCCACCGCGGCGATCCTGGACTCGCTGGCCCACCAGGTCGACTACCTGACGGACGCGCTCGACAACGGCCTGACCAACCTGATCGGTGACCACGGCATCGTCAGCGGCCTGACCGACGCCCTCGGCCTCGGCGCCGTCACCGACCAGCTGGTGGGCGACGACGGCCTGCTGGGCAGCCTGCTCGGCAACCTGCTGGCCGAAGACGGTCTCGTGGGCGGCCTGCTCGGTGAAGACGGCATCGTCGGTGGCCTGCTGGCCGAGGACGGCGCGCTGGGCGGCCTGCTGGGCAACGTGCTCGGCGACGAAGGCATCGTCGGCGGCCTGCTGGGCGACGACGGCGCACTGGGCGGCCTGCTCGGCGGCGCGCTGGGCGAAGGCGGCCTGCTGGGTGGCCTGCTCGGCGACGACAGCGCCCTGGGCGGTGTGCTGGGTGACGACGGCCTGGTGGGCGGCCTGCTCGGCGGCGACGGCGCCCTCTCGGGCCTGCTCGGCAGCGGCGGCCTCACCGGCGAACTGCTGGGCCACGGCGGCCTGGTCGACAGCCTGCTCGGCCAGGACGGCGCGATCTCCGGGATCATTGCCGGCAGCCCGCTGGGCGGCCTGCTCGGCGGCGACGACGGCCTGCTGGGTGGTGCGGTCGGTGGCCTTCTCGGCGACGAAGGCGTGGTCGGCGGCCTGCTGGGCGACGACGGCATCGTGGGTGGCCTGCTCGGCGGCGATGGCCTCCTCGGCGGCGTGCTGGGTGGCGACGGCCTGCTGGGCGGTGTGCTCGGCGACGACGGCCTGCTCGGCGATGACGGCATCGTCGGAGGCGTGCTCGGCAACGATGGCCTGCTGGGCGGCGTGCTCGGCGACGACGGCCTGGTCGGCGGCCTGCTGGGCAGCGACGGCATTGCCGGTGGCCTGCTGGGCGACAACGGCCTGCTCGGCGGCCTTCTGGGCGGCGACGGCCCGCTGGGCAGCGTGATCGGCGGCGACGGCCTCGGCGGCGGCCTGCTCGGACCGGATGGCCTGGTGGGTGGCCTGCTGGGCAACGAAGGCCCGGTCGGCGGCCTGCTGGGCGACGACGGCCTGCTGGGCGGCGTGCTCGGCGGCGTCCTCGGCGGCATCGGCGGTGGGGGCACCCCGGGCACCGGCGCGGCACTGCTCGACCCGGTCGACAACATCGCCGGCAACCTGGTCGACGGCCTGAACCAGGGCGTGCTGGGCGGCCTGGGCGTGGGCAACGTGCTCGGCCCGGTCGTGGGCCTGGTCGACAGCGCCACCGACACGGTCGACGGCCTGCTCGGCCCGGTGCTCGGCACCAGCTTCACAGAGAACAATCCCAACGTGCTCGACCCGGTCGACGGCGTGGTGGGCCAGGTGACGGGCGCCGCGAGCGGTCTGCTGAGCCCGCTGACCGACCAGCTGCTGGGCAACGGCACCACGAACGCACTGCTGAACGGCGTGGCGCAACAGGTCGACTACCTGACCGACGGCGTTGCCAACCTGGTGGCCGGTGACGGCCTGCTGGGCGGCGTCCTCGGCGGCGACGGTGGCCTGCTCGGTGGTGTGTTGGGCGACGACGGCCTGCTGGGCGGCGTGCTCGGCGGCGACGGTGGCCTGCTCGGTGGCGTGCTGGGCGACGACGGCCTGCTGGGCGGCGTGCTCGGCGGTGACGGTGGCCTGCTCGGTGGCGTGCTGGGCGACGACGGCGTGCTGGGCGGCGTGCTCGGCGGCGACGGCGGCCTGCTCGGCGGTGTGCTGGGTGACGACGGCCTGCTGGGCGGTGTGCTCGGCGGCGACGGTGGCCTGCTCGGCGGTGTGCTGGGCGACGACGGCCTGTTGGGCGGCGTCCTCGGTGGCCTGACCGGCGGCAACGCGGGCGGCCTGCTCGATGGCGTGCTGGGCGACGACGGTCTGTTGGGCGGCGTCCTCGGTGGCCTGACCGGCGGCGGCGCCGGCGGCCTGCTCGACGGTGTCATCGGCGACCACGGCCTGCTGGGCGGCGTCCTCGGCGGCGTGACCGGCGGCGGCACTGGCGGCCTGCTCGACGGTGTCATCGGCGACGACGGCCTGCTGGGCGGTGTCCTCGGTGGCGTGACCGGCGGCGGCGCTGGCGGCTTGCTCGACGGCGTCATCGGCGACCACGGCCTGCTGGGCGGCGTCCTCGGCGGCGTGACCGGCGGCGACGCAGGCGGCTTGCTCGATGGCGTGCTGGGCGACGACGGCCTGCTGGGTGGCGTCCTTGGTGGCGTGACCGGTGGCGGCGCTGGCGGCTTGCTCGACGGCGTCATCGGCGACCACGGCCTGCTGGGCGGTGTCCTCGGCGGCGTGACCGGCGGCGGCGCAGGTGGCCTGCTCGACGGCGTGCTCGGCAACGACGGTCTCGTCGGCAGCCTGCTTGGCCATGACGGCCTCGTGGGCAGCCTGCTCGGCGGCCTGTCCGGCAGCAGCAGCCCGGTGGCCAACATCCTCGAGCCGGTCACCAGCGTGGTGAGCGGCGCCGCGGACGCGGTCAGCCCGGTCGTGTCCAGCGTGCTCGCACCGGTCACCGACATCCTGGCGGGTGCCTCGGGTTCTTCCTCGCCGGTCGGCGACGTGCTGGGCGGCGTCACGCATGCCGTCACGCCGCTGGTGACCGACGTGGTGACCCCGATCACCAGCCTGGTCGAGCACAGCCCGGTCGGCGGTGCGCTGGCACCCGTGACCAACATCCTGCACGGCCTGCTGGGTTGATCCGGAACAACGAAGGAGGGGCGAGGGAGTCGCAGCTCAGGGACAGGCCACCACCGGCCTGTCCCTCGAAAGGATCGATATGAACAAGAAATTCCAGACACTGACCATCGTCGCCCTCGGCGCAGCCCTCGTGGGCTGCGCGGCCCCCAAGACGGGCCGCGACGACGCGACTTACTACTACTCGAACAAGGCCGTGACCGCGGTGCCGAAGGTGGAACCGGCGCCGGCACCGCCGGTGCAGAACGGGCCGGTCGGCGTGCCGAAGATCGTCTACTTCGACTTCGACAAATACAACATCCGCCCGCAGGACCGCCAGATCGTGGAGGCGCATGCCAGCTACATGCGCAACCGGTCGTCGAGCCGCGTGGTGATCGAGGGCAACACCGACCAGCGCGGTGGGCGCGAATACAACCTCGCGCTCGGGCAGCGCCGTGCCGAGTCGGTGCAGCGCGCGCTCACGCAGCTGGGCGTGCCGGCCGAGCGCATCGAGGCCATCAGCTGGGGCACGGAAAAACCCGCGTCCCTCGAGCTCACCGAGGAGGGCTATCAGCTCAATCGCCGGGCCGAATTCAGCTACCGCTGAACCGGACCCCGCGATGATCTCGAAGCCAGTCTCCGGTCCGTGCACACGTCGTCCAGGCCAGGGCCGATGACGGGCGCACCCGGTCTCCCGCACCCGATCGGGGCCGAATGATGTCCTTCAAAGACCAGCTTCACGCCTGCCACGAACGCCTGGCGTCGGTGTGCGCTGCGCTGCCGGCGCCGTACCCGGCGTTCACGCTGTTCTTCTCGGTCAGCGACGGCTCGCAGCGCGCACATGTCGTGCACGCGCGCGCCGCCGGGTTCGAGGCCGCCTGGCGCGAAGGCGCGGGGCAGGTCGAGCAGTGGGTGCACGACCGCGGCATCGTCTCGCCGTGGCTGCGCATCGACTGGGTCGAGGGCGCGAGCCCGATGGACTGGGCGCAGTTCAATACCCAGCTCACCGCCGTCAAGCGCAACTACTTCCGCCTGGGCCTGGCCTTCGACCAGGACTTCGCGCTCGCATTCACGGAGCAGGAACTCAACGCCAACGCGATGCTGTGCGGCGACTCGACCATTCCGCACTCGGTGGTCAATCCGCGCAACTTCGAGGTCTACGGCCAGGCGCGCTTCCGGCAGCTGCCGCCGCTCGACATGCCGGCGGACCGGCCCGTGTACCTGCTGGCCACGGTGGGCGTGTTCTGCCAGCCCGACGGCGTGGTGCACAAGCTCGTGGGCACGGGGCTCGACGCTGGGCGCCGGCAGCTGCCCGCGCTCAACCCGCAGTCGGTGCACGACCTCGTGCGCAGCGGCTCGTCGTACCTGGCGCGCCAGGTGCAGAGCGACGGCCTCTTCGTGTACGGCTATTTCCCGTGCTTCGACCGCCGCATCCCGACCTACGACGCGATGCGCCATGCGAGCGCGCTCTACGCCATGCTCGAGGCCTGGGAGCTCACGCGCGACGAGACGCTGCGCTTCGCCATCGACCGCGCGCTCGACCACCTCGCCGGCGCGCTGATCCGCGACTACACGCTGGCCGACGGGCGCGCGGTGGCGTTCCTTGTGGACACCGGCGGCGAGATCAGGCTCGGCGGCAATGCGGCCTGCGTGCGCACGCTGGTGAAGTACTGCGAGCTGATGGACACGCGCCACTGGCTGCCGCTGCTCGAGAAGCTCGCACTGGGCATCGTGTCGCTGCAGGACCCCGCCAGCGGCCGCTTCAACCATGTGCTGCATGCCGCGGACCTCACCGTCAAGCAGGCTTCGCGCACCATCTACTACGACGGCGAAGCGGCCTTCTCCCTCATGCGCCTGTACGGTCTCGTGCGCGACCCGCAATGGCTGGCCGCGGTCGAGAAGGCCTTCGACCATTTCATCGCCAGCCAGCACTGGCAGGCGCACGACCACTGGCTCAGCTGCTGCGTCAACGAGCTCACGCACTGGAGCCCGCAGGAGAAGTACTTCCGCTTCGGCCTGCAGAACGTGGCGGGCTATCTCGACTTCGTGCTCGACCGGAAGACCACCTTCCCGACGCTGCTCGAGCTGATGCTGGCGGCGCAGCAGATGCTCCAGCGGCTCGAAGGCATGCCTGCGATGCGGCACCTGCTCGACGAGCTCGACACCGAGAAGTTCTACCGCGCGCTCGACTACCGCGCGCACTACCTGCTCAACGGCTTCTTCTGGCCCGAGATGGCGATGTACTTCCGCCGGCCGTCGAGCGTCGCCGGTTCGTTCTTCGTGCGCCATCACTCGTTCCGCGTGCGCATCGACGACGTCGAGCAGTACGTGTCCGGCTTTGCCGCCTACCACCGCTTCCTGCTTGAGCGCCGCGCGGCCCCGGGCCTGGCCGCCGGCGGCGTGGCCGGCGTCAACAGCGGCGGCACTGCCGGCAGCGGTGCGGGGCGCGACGACGGCGCCGCATGGACCGCCAGCGAGATGGCGCGTGTCACCGGCGGCGAATGGGTGGTGCGGCCGGACGACGGCTGGCGCGCCACCGGCGTGGCGCAGCGCTCTTACATGCGCAAGGGCCGCGTGGTTTTCGACCACCAGGCGCGGCCGTCGAAGACGCCGCTGGCGGCGGTCACGCTCAAGGGCGTGCTGCAGCCGGCCGCCGCGGTGCTGTGCACCGACCCCAAGCCGCACCTCGACAAGCGCGTGCCCGTGCTCAAGGTCTCGAACGTGCTGCAGGCCGTGCTCGAACTGGGCGACCACGCGCGTGCCGAGTTCACGGGCCATGTGTGCGGCGTGCTTGGCAGCGGTGCGACCGCAGGCGCGGGTGCAGGCGCAGGTGCCGGTGGCGCCACGGCGGCGGGCGGCGGCGCTTCGAGCGCGACCGTGGCCGCCATGCTGGCCGGCGCGCTCACCGTGTGGGGCGAAGTCGCGCAGCCGGAAGGCAGCGTGAGCCTGCCGTCGGGCATCGCCTGGAACATGACCTGCATGCCGCGCCACGCGGCCTACTGGGTGCTCGAGATGGGCACCTCGCAGATGCCTGCTTCGGCGCAGCTCGTGCGTCC
Source organism: Variovorax paradoxus (assembly GCF_902712855.1). Lineage (NCBI taxonomy): Bacteria > Pseudomonadati > Pseudomonadota > Betaproteobacteria > Burkholderiales > Comamonadaceae > Variovorax > Variovorax paradoxus. Next base: position 5,202,779 of record NZ_LR743507.1, on the reverse strand, counting down.
CTCGCTGCTGGTGGTGACCGGCCTGTCGGCCGCATCGCAGAAGCACCGCGGGCCTTCGGAGGCCGCGGCACGCATGGACAGCCGCATCTTCCAGGCCATGGCCGCGGGCGACAGCGTGGTGCTCAACCGCGACATGCCCGAGTTCGCGATATTTGCCGAAGCCGCGATGGCGCAGCAGCTGCAGGTGCTGAGCTACGGCGAGCACCGCGATGCCGACGTGCGCCTGCTGGCCTTCGACCACGGCGAAGTGCAGGCGCTGGTGGCGGGCGAGCCCTTCCAGCTGCGGCTCAATGCGCCGGGGCGCCACATGGGCGCGAGTGCCGTGGCGGCGCTGGCGGCGCTGCAGGCGCTGCGCCTGCCGCTGGGCGCGGCGGTCGAGCCCTTCGCGCACTTCGAGCCGCCGGGCGGGCGCGGTGCGCTGCACACCATCCACATCGGCGGCGGCAGCTTCAAGCTGATCGACGAGACCTACGACGCCAACCCGAGCTCGATGCGCGCCGCGCTGGAGCTGCTGTCGCAGGCGCCCTGCGAGCCTTCGCGGCGCGTGGCGATCCTCGGCGACATGCAGGAGCTCGGCCCCGCCGCGCAGCGCCATCACCTCGACCTCGAGGCCGGCCTGCTCGCCTCCCAACCCGATCGCGTGCTGCTGTGCGGTCCGATGATGCGCGCGCTGCACGCCCGCATCCGCACCAAGGTCCGCTCGCACTGGTTCGTCGATGTGTCGGACCTGTCGACCGCGCTCGGCAGCCTGCTGCAGCCCGGCGATTGGGTTCTTGCCAAGAGTTCGGCCGGTGTCGGCCTGTCCCGGCTCGCCCGGGTTTTGAAAGCACTTCCATGAGAACGAACGTCACGATGCCGATGCCCTTCGACTGCGAGGCGGCCGCTTGCACGCGCCAGCCCGCAAGGCGCTGGTGGCTGGGCTGGATGCAGCTGCTGTGTGCATGGGTGCTGTGCATGCTGTTGTGCGCCAACATCGCATTGGTGCTCGCACAGGGTTTGCCCGAGGGGGCACGCGATCAAACCAGGGAGAAGGTGTCAGGGAAGCCGGTCGGTTGCGCGGTCACGGGAAGCCCCGCGCAACACGGACCGGTGCAAGTGGAACGGGCCGGTCCGATGAAGGAGTCCATGACGTCCTGCCGAGTGATCGGCGGATGAATTTTTGCCTTGTAACAACACGGTAACAGTTGATAATGAGGCAGGCGTCATTGCCCGACGGATCGGCCCTTTTCCATGATCAAGTTCCTCTTGCCCAGCCAGTTGGTCGCCGACACGCCCGAAGAGCCCGGAGCCAGCCCGTACGCGGGTGCGCTGAACGAGGCGTTTCGTGCGGCCTACCCGCTCGTGAAGAGCGCGGCGTGGCGTTCGTTGCCCATCAGCCTGTTCGGGCTGCTGCCGTCGATCTTCCTGCTGCAGGTGTATGACCGCGTGCTGTCGCGCAGCGGCTTCTCCACGCTGGCCGCACTGGTGAGCGGCATCCTGTTCTTCCTGTGCCTCGAGTTCTGGCTGCGCACGCGCCGCTCGCGCCTGCTGCGCAATGCCGGCGCGATCATCGACCACGGCGTGTCGGGCGCCTTGCTCAACTCGATGCTCTCGCGTCCGCTGCGCGCCCTCGAGTCGCGCCCCGCGTCGTCGTGGCAGATGTACTTCCGCGACGTGGGCTCGGTGCGAGGCACCGTCACCGGCGGCCTCGCTCAATCGATCTTCGACCTGCCGATGGCCATCTTCGCGCTCATCGTGATCGGCATCGTCGCGCTGCCGGTGCTGCCCGTGGTGGCGCTGTTCCTGGCCATCATGTCGTTCCTGGCCTGGTGGTGGGCCGACGAAGTGCGTTCCGGCCGCGTGGAGGAAGTGCAGCGCGGGCGCGGCCTCGACCGCATGACCTCGGAGATCTGCCACGCACGCGAGACGCTCAAGACGCAGGCCAACGACGGCCCCACCATCGAGATGTGGCGCCAGACCTACAACGCCTGGCTCACCGAGAGCTTCACCAAGAACGGCCAGATCGAGACCACGCGCGACGGCACCACCGTGCTGCTGACGGTGTTCTCGGTGGTGGTGGTCAGCGTGGGCGCCATCTCCGTCATGGAGCAATGGATGACGGTGGGCGGCCTCGTGGCTTCGAACATGCTGGCGCTCAAGGCGCTGCAGCCGGTGGCCGGGCTGGTGTCGAACTGGCGCGCGCTCGCCACCGCGAAGGAGGCCGCCGGGCGGCTCGAGAACGTGCTGCGCGAGCCGGTCGAGAAGCCGCCCACGGGCATGACGCTGCCGCAGCCGCTCGGCCGCATCACCTTCAACGACGTCAGCTTCGGCTTCACCGACAGCGCGCAGCAGCCGGTGCTGGAAAACGTCGACCTCGACATCGGCCCCGGCGGCCTGCACGTGATCGTCGGGCGCAACGGCGCCGGCAAGTCCACGCTCGTGAAGCTGCTGTCGGGCCTGTACACGCCCACGCGCGGGATCATCAGCATCGGCGAGTACGACCTGTCGCAGTTCGGCCGCGAAGAACTCTCGCGCTGGATCAGCTACCTCTCGCAGGAGGTCTACTGGTTCGGCGGCTCCCTGATCGACGTGATGCGCCGCGGCGCGCCGGGCCAGAGCGACGAGCAGATCGTGGCCGCCTGCAAGCTCTCGGGCGCGCACGACTTCATCTCGCGGCTGCCCGACGGCTACCGCACCATGATCGGCGAAGGCGGCACCGGCGTGTCGGTGGGCGAGCGCCGCAAGCTCGCACTGGCCATGAGCTTCCTGCGCAAGCCCTCGGTGCTGGTGCTCGACGAGCCCAGCAACGACCTCGACTTCCAGAGCGAGCGCAACCTGCTCGCCACGCTGCTCGCCGTGGCCAAGGTGCGCACCGTCGTGGTGGTCACGCATTCGCTGCGCATCGTCTCCGCCGCCAGCGTGGTCTACCACGTCACCGGCCAGGGCAACGTGGAGCAGGGCACGGCCGCGGTGATGGTGCCGAAGCTGTTCGGCGTGAAGAAGCCGCTGGTGGCCGTGGGCGACCAGGACGACGGCGCCGCAGCCGCGGCTTCGCGCTCGATCGCGTGACGCCGCTTGTCAATGAAGAGTGACGGAGGACGAGACTTGAAATCAGACCTGCCGCAGATCCTCCAGGAAGAAAACGAGAGGCGCGCAGCCCGGAACTCGCCGCAGGGGCGGCGGCGGCAGTGGATCATCGGCGGCGCGGTGGCCGTGCTCGCGCTGATCGGCCTCGGCTTTCCGATGGAGACCGTCGTCGTCGCGCCGGGCCGCGTGATTCCCTCCGACCGCGTCAAGTCGATCCAGCATCTGGAAGGCGGCATCGTCAGCAACGTCCTCGTGAAGGAAGGCGAGAAGGTCAAGCAGGGCCAGTCGCTGGTCGAGATCGACCTCGGCGGCAGCGGCCTCAACCTCGAGGAACTCACCGCCCGCTACGCCGCCACGCAGGCCACCCGCGTGCGCCTCGTCGCCGAAAGCCGTGGCCAGCCGCTCAGGCGCGAAGCGTTCGCTGCCGACATCGACGAGGCCGTGTTCGAGGGCGAGACCGGTGCCTACCAGGCGCGCGCGCTCGAGCAGCGCGGCGTGATGGCCGGCGCGGTGTCGGGCCTGGAGCAGGCGCGCAGCAAGAAGCTCGAGCAGGAAGCCAAGGTCAAGGGCCTGGGCGACCGCCTCGCGCTGATGCAGAAGGAGCTCGAGATCTCCGAACAGCTGCTCAGCGAGAAACTGGTGGGCCAGGTCGAGGTGCTCGAGAAGCGCCGCCAGGCCGAGGGCGTGCGCAGCGAACTCGCGGTGGCGCGCCAGGGCGTCGTCTCGGCCAATGCGTCCATCACCGAGGCGCAGGCCAAGATGGCCGAGGCCGAAGGGCGCTTCCGCCGCCGCGCATCGGACGAGCTGGCCACCGTCGAGCGCCAGTTCGCGAGCCTGAGCGAAGACCTCGCGCGCGCACGCACGCAGCGCTCGCGCACGGTGGTGAAGGCGCCGGCGGACGGCATCGTCAAGGGCCTGCGCAACTCCAGCCCCGGCTGGGTGGTGAAGCCCGGCGAGGCCATCCTCGAAGTGGTGCCGGACGAGGACGAGATCATGGTCGAGGCGCGGCTCAACCCGAACGACCGCGGCTTCATCGAGGTGGGCCAGGACGCTCGCGTGAAGATCACGGCCTACGACTACCTGCGCTACGGCGCGGTCGACGGCAAGGTGCGGCTGGTGGCCGCCGACGCCGACCGGGATCCCGCCATCTCGAGCGGCGCCCCGTATTACCGCCTGCTCATCAGCATGTCGCAGTCGCATGTGGGCCGCACCGAGAACCGCATCACCGCCGGCATGGAGTCGGAGGTGGACCTGCGCGTGGGCACCGATCCGTTCATCTGGTACATCCTGCGGCCGGTGCTCAAGCTGCGGCGCGAAGCCTTCCGCGAACCATGAAGCAACGCACCTCGATCGACCGGCGCCGCATGGGCCCCGGCGTGGTCTGCGCAGCACTGTGCGCGAGCTTCGCGCTGGCGCCAACCGCTTTCGCGCAATCCCGAACGGACGCGCAGGACGCTTCGCCGGCCCAGCAGGCTTCGCAGGAAGCGTCCGGCCCGTTGACGCTCGCGCGCCGGCTGACCCCGCTGTCGCTGGGCACGGCCAGCTACACCGCGCAGGTCAAGCAGTCGCTCATCGTGCTGTCGCAGGACTACCCCGAGGTGCAGACCGCGCAGGCCGCGGCCAGCACCAGCAGCTTTGGCGTCGACGCCGCCCGGCAGGCGCGCTACCCGCGTTTCAAGATCGGCACCTCCTCGGGCAACTACAACAGCGGCGAGAAGGGCGCGAGGACGCAGAGCTACACCGTGCTCACCGCCGAGGCACGCATGAGCCTGCTCGACGGCGGCGCGCTCGACGCCGCGCAGCGCGCCGCCGAGGCCGCCAACCAGGCCGATGACGAAGCCGTGGTCACGACCTCGCAGAAGGTCGTGCTGGACGCGCTCACCGCCTACCTCCAGGTGCAGCGCTTCGACCTGAAGAAGCAGATCGCGCACAGGGCCACCGAGGTGGTCGCCGAACTCTCGAAGGCCGAGGCGCGCCGCGTGGCGCTGGGCGTGACCGGCGACAACGACCTGAACATGGCCGCCTCGCGCCGCGCGCTGGTGGCCGCGCGCGAGTCCGACTTCGCCGCGCAGCGCGACGAAGCCATTGCCAAGTTCCGCAACTACTTCAAGTTCACGCCCAACGCCGAGTCGCTGCCCGTGCTCGCGGCGCCGCCGCAGTGGCGCATCTCCTCGCAGGACGAGGCGCTGCGCCGTGCCGAGGCGCGCAGCACCGAGATCGCCGAGGCGCAGGGCCGCATCGAGCGCGCCCGCGCACTGGCCGACCAGCAGGACGCGAGCCTCTACCCGACGCTGGACGCCGTGGTCGTGAAGAGCAAGGACCCGCGCGGCGTCTCGCCGCAGGACCCCACGCGCGCCGCGCTCGAGCTCAACTGGAACTTCGGCAACGGTTTCGACCGGCAGCTGAGGCTGAAGTCCGCGCTGGCCGAAGTCGCCAACCAGGAGGCCAAGCTCGAAGGCGTGAAGCTCAACCTGTTCGAGCTCACCTCGGCCTCGTGGTCGCGCACCGTTGCCGGCCGCGAGCGCGAGCGGCAGCTCATGGAGGCCGTTAGCACCGCGGGCCAGGCCTTCCGCGGCCGCCGCCGCCTCATGGAGTTCGGCCGCGAGACCCTGCCCAAGGTGCTCGACGCCCAGCTCGACTACTACACCCTGCTGTTCGACTACATCGACGGCGTCTTCGACCTGCGCATCTCCGAGCTGCGGCTGGCCCGCACCACCGGCGAACTGCGCATCGACCCCGCCGGCACCAACGCCTGGATCGACCGCCTCTTCGGCGCCCCCAGCCGCCAGGTCCTCACCGAGGACGGCCTCCTCGCCGCGCTCTGCATCTCCAGCAACACCGCATGCGCCAGCGAACCCGTGACCGAGCGCAGCCTCGGTCCCGCCGGTTCCGCCCCCGCACTGCGCAGGACCCCCCGTCTCTCACCACCCTGACGCGCGCGTCCAGGCCAAGCGGAGCAAGCCACTTCGTGACCACCGCGGCCCGGCTTTGCCGGGCCTCAGGTGTTGCCCCCGGTAGGGGGAAGGAGAAGCGGACACGAAGTGCCGCGCATCCTGGGGGCGAGCCGTGAACACCGAGGAACCGGCTTTGCCGGGCCTCAGGTGTTGCCTCCGGTAGGGGGAAGGAGAAGCGGACACGAAGTGCCGCGCATCCTGGGGGCGAGCCAGGTACTGCCTGGGGGCGAGCCTATTGTTCTTCGGGAATGCCAGGCTCGCCGTCGAGGATCTGGTACTTGCGCATCTTTTCCCAAAGCACCTTGCGGCTGATGCCCAGGTGCTGCGCGGTGTCCTGGCGCTTCCAGTCGTTGATCTCGAGCGCCGCGATGATGCGGTTGCGCTCGCCGCTGTTCCAGCCCTTGCGGTCGCCGCTGCCGTCGAGCGACGCGCCACCGCTGCCGTTCATGCCGCCGCCAGCGCCCGAGGGCGAAGGCGTCGGCGTGCCGCGTGTGAGTGCGATGGCGCGCTGGATCAGGTTCTGGTCCCAGCAGTGCAGCTGCCGAGCGATCACTCCGACGCGCTCCGCGAGGTTGCGCAGCTGCCGCACGTTGCCGGGGAAGTAGGTCTCGGCCACCGCGTCGCTCAGCCAGTGCGGCGTTTCGCCGAGCACCTCGAGCTCGTCGCCGAGCACGTTGGTCAGCAGCGCCTTGAAGATCGCGATCTTGTCGACTTCGCCGCGCTCCTCGAGGCTCGGGATGTGCAGCTCGATCACCGCGAGCCGGTAGAACAGGTCGGCGCGGAAGTCCCCGCTTGCCACCATCTCGCGCAGGTTGCGGTTGGTGGCCGCCACCAGGCGGAAGTCGACGCGGATCGGCGACGTCGCGCCCAGCCGCGTCACCGCGCTGTCCTCGAGCACGCGCAGCAGCTTCACCTGCTGGTAGCGCGGCAGGTCGCCGATCTCGTCGAGGAACAGCGTGCCGCCGGTGGCCTGCTCGAAGTAGCCGCGGTGCGCGTGCACCGCGCCGGTGAACGAGCCCTTGGTGTGGCCGAAGAACAGCGACTCGAAGAGCCCGTCGGGAATCGCGCCGCAGTTCACCGCCACGAACGCGCCCTTGCCGTAGTGCTGGTGCCCGAGGTGCAGCTGCTGCGCGATGCGCTCCTTGCCCACGCCGGTCTCGCCGCGCACCAGCACGCTGTGGTCGCAATCGGCGAAGGCATTCACTTCGGCCAGCAGCGCCTTCATCGCGTCGGAGTGCGCCACCAGCACGTCGGGCGCCTGCGGCGCCACTTCGCGCGCGCGCAGTTGCCGCACCAGCTTCGCGACCATCGTGCGCAGCTCGGCGCAGGTGAAGTCGTAGGGCAGCACATGCAGGTACTCGGGCGGGTAGGTGCGCGAGTCGCGCTCGCGCGAGCCTGCCGCCACCCAGATCACCGGCATGCCTTGCAGCCGCTCGGTGGCCTGCGCCAGCCCGCCGCCGTCGATCACCGTGACACTGATCACCGCCACCGAGGGCCGCGTCGCCACCCCGCGCTCCGGCTCCGGCGTGGCCAGTCCGTCGGCCCGGATCACCTCCACGTCGAAGCTCGCCATGCACCGCGCGATGCGGTCGAGGATGTCGGCTTTGCCTTCCCAGACAAAGAGGTCGAGTTCGTCGAAGTTGGCGGGAGAGCTCATGTCGGAAGAACGGATTTCAGTAGACCAGCTCGGCGCCACGGTTGCATGAAAGGCGGGCGCCGATCTCCGCTTTCGCGAGATCGATGCCCAGCAGGTCGAGCAATGCGTTGACCGTCGGATCGAGCAGCGGGCCCAGCGCGTTGTTGATCATCGTCTGCAGCGTGCTCAGCAGATTGCTGATGAGGGAGAGGGTGCCGTTGAGAAGCCCGCCGAGGATGCCGCTGCTGTCGCTCGAATACGGCCGGATCTGGATGCCGCCGAGCGTGCTTCCCAGGCTCTTGACGATCGAGGATGCGCTGATCGCCTTGAACGAGGGGTCCGGCCCGACGCCGTCATAGGGCGCCGCATCGATCTCGGGGAGGTTCGCCGCCGAGGGCGAGATGTAGGTCAGCGCCGTGCCGCTCACGCTGCCGCCGATGTCCGAATTGACGACAAGGCCCAATCCCGAGATCACCGTTTTCTTGGCGTTGGCGATGTTCTCCACGAACGTTCCGCTCGCCGTCTTCCATTTCTTCGGACTGCAGATGAGCGAGAGAACACAGCTGTCGAACTTGGCCTCGCGGTAGCCGATTTCGACGATCCTCACCGGTGCGGCGGTCGCGGGCTGCGAGGACGAGAAGATGTTCGAGACGGTGCCTACATTGAGGCGCGCCACGCTGGTGTTGGCCAGTACGTTCAGCGACTTGCTGTCCGCGGCGTTGCACGCGTGGCCGGTCACGAGCGCCGAACCGTTGCCCGAACTGATGCCGATATCGATGGGGGCAGGAAGCGCCTCGGCGTAGATGACCTGCGTGACCTGGCAGGCGGGGAAGATGCCGCCGCACGCCACCGTTGCGACCAGGTCGGAAAGGATGGTTCCGAGATTCAGCGTCAGAACGCTGTTGAGGAAGTTGATGATGGGCGAGAGCGCGGCCGTCACCGTGGACAGCACGTTCGACAGCACGCCCGTGATCTTGCTGAGGTCCACCGACAGCAGCACGCGCACCTGCGCCGTGCGCACGTAGATCCTGTTGGGGTCGCCGACGCCGAGGCTGGCGTTGATGAGCGCCGGGTTGCCCACGGCGGAGACCTGCGGCGGCTCGACCACGCGAACCTTCGTGGTGATGTTCGCGATGCCGGGCACGGTGACCGGCACGTCCGCGGCCAGGCCGTTCTTTCCGTTCGCGACCTGGATCATGCCCTGCACGAGCTGGAACAACTGGAGCTCGGTGCTCAACCCGGCCGCGTCCGTGCCGCTGGCCACGCCAAGGAGGTCGGCGAGCTTGAGCGTGAAGGGCGCGGCTTGCACCGACACCAGCAAGCTCTTGAGCGCCTGGACAGAGGCCGTCGCGGTGGCACCGCTGCGCTCCATCACCGTGATCATGGCCTGCAGCAGCACGCCGGCATCGACATTGGTTGCCAGCACCTGGTCGTAGTTCGCCGCGCTGATGTTCAGGTCGAGCTTGAGCTGGTCTAGGAAGCTGAGCAGCTTGACGTTCGTGTCGAGCAACCCCTGCCAACCGGCCGCGGTGACGGTCAGCGAACCGCCGAGCAGGCCGCCGAGGAGTGCGTTGAGCAAGTCCGACTGTTTGCTGTCGACGGTCAGCAGCGTACTGCGGATGCTCAGCGAGGCCAGCGGCTGCCTTTGCGCCGCCAGGGCCTGCACGGTGAGCGTGAATGGCTGGCCGCCCGAGATGCTCGGCAGCAGCAGCGCCGGCGTGCGCGACAGCTGCACGCGCACCGCGTTGAAGAACTGGCCGGTATCGGGCGCGCCGAAATGCTGGGGACCCTCGCGCTTGTCCGGATCCCAGTTGCCGCACTCGACATCCGCAGCGGCCAGCGGCGGCAGCAGCGGCGGCATGTTCTGCACCGCGTTCGTCACCGCGGCACTCTTGGCGTCGGTGCAACTGAACGGCTGCAGCGATTGCGCCCCCGACAGCGCCGCCAGGTCGGCCGTCTTCTGGAGTTCGCGCTTCACGAGCATCAGGTAGCCGATCTGCGTCCCGAGCAGCGTGATGACGATGAGGCTGAGTGCGATCGCGGTGGTGACCAGCACCGAGCCGCGCGACCGGCGCGAAGACATCCGGCAGGAGACGTTCATGGCGATGACTCTCCTCATGATCGAATCGCGATGGTCGAACGGCTCAGCAACCGGTCGGGCATCCATTGACTGGTGTCGAGCAGCGGCATGGTCGGCAGCAGGCGATTGGCGCTGTACGGATAGCTCACGGTGACGACGAAGCTGGCGCCGGTGCCGGCTCCGCTCGCGGCCGCGGTGACATCGACGTTGGAAACGATCCAGCTTCGCCTGGTGGCGACGCTGGTGTTGGCGGAGACCGGCACGACCAACGACTGGGCCAGCGAATCGTAGACAGCGTCTTTCACGCGCGGGTCGCCGGTGACCGGTGCGGTGATGAGACCGGCCGCGCGCGCGCCTTCTTCCGCCGCACGGGTCACCGTCTGCTGCGTGTAGAGCACGGCGCCGAAGGTGGCCAGCGCGTACACCACGCTGAACAGGATCACGAAGACGAGCGCGAACTCGACCGCTGCCACGCCGCGCTGGCGATGCGCGGCGCTCATGGTGCCCTCCCGTCGAGCAGCATGCTCGCCTGGCCGACGATCTCGTCCGGCATGGCGAAATCCGGCAATGGTGGCAGGAGGCCGCGCATGTTGGTCGCCGTGATGGTCACGACCATCTGGCATCGCGCGTCCCATTCCGGACCGCAAGCCGGGGTGTTGCACACATTGCCGGCGACGCGGCAGACCGTGGCCTGAGCACTGCGTGTCACCGTGACCGGCAGCCAGCTCACGCTCTGCTCCGCGACGGTCCTGGCCCGGTCCTGCCTTGCCTGCAGTGTCGGCTGATAACGCAATGCCGCCCGCGCGCCTTCCTCGGCCGCGTTCTGCATGCCCATCCGGAACGCGAACAGCAGCCCATAGCAGATGATCCCGTACAGCACGCCGAAGAAGATGAGGAACACCAGGGCGAACTCGATGGCATACGCGCCGCGCTGGCGGCGCGCCGTGGCGCGAGTGGGGGGTGTCCTCATGGCGATGCCGTGGGCGGATGGGCGCGGGGCCTTATCTGGGGGCGGCTGAACTGCTGCCCGATCCGCTGCCCGAGCCGCCGGAGGTCTTCACGGTCGAATTCATGCGCTCGGGAATCGGAAACTCGAAGCTCTTCAGGTAGCGCTCGTAGCTGCGGTTCGCCACGTTGCCGGCGATGGGGCGCGGCGTGGGCGAGGCGATCTCGCCGCTGCGCTGCCATGCGAGCAGGTCCTGCGTCGCGTCGCCCACCTGCACGCGCTCGTACTCGTACAGCACCTCCGGCTCGCCGGCCATCGCTTCTTCGTTCTGTGCCGGCGCGGCAACGGGAGCGGGCACGGCCACGGACGCCTGCGGCTGTGCCTGTGCGCTCGCAGGCGCAGGCGCGGCCGGCCTGGCAGCTGCAGGTTCCTGCGCCAGCGCGGCCGTGGCGAAGGCCATCGACAGGACCGACAGCCCGACGGTGGAAGACAGTGCTGCAAGGCGGACGACGTTGGGTTTCTTCATGGGGTACCTCGAGAGCTCGCGCTCGGTGACAGCGACAACGCGGGGTCCGCGACGGACGGATTCAGCTGGCTGGCGGTGCGGACGCCGCCGGTGCCGGCCCAGCGCGATGCCTTGAGCATCAGGGGCGGCGGCGGTGTGCCCGCATCGCCGCGTGGAGCGCTCACCGCGCTGCCGACGTTCAGCGGCGCCTCGCGCCCGGCGCGCAGCTGCATCGCGGCCTCGCGGACCGCGGCACGCGTGGCCGGGGACATGCGGTTGGTTTCCATCAGCCGGTCCGCCTGTTCGCGCTGGCCGGTGGCCTCCAGGTACAGCGCGAGGTTGGTCTGTGCCTGCGTGCTGTCGGGGCGCAGCTGCAGCGCCTGCATGAGCGGCAACCGGGCCTCCTCGACCTGGCCCGCGCGCAGGCTGGCGTAGCCCAGGTCGCTCAGCAGCAGGGCGTCCGTCGGGGCCTGGCGCTGCGCCTGCCGAAGCAACTGCGCGGCTTCCGCGTAGCTGCCGCGCGCGCCGGCAAGCAGGCCGAGCCCGCGATAGCCGGCCCCTTCGAGCGGCGTTCCCATCAGCCGCTTGTAGGCCTCCGCGCTGGCCGCGGCCTGGTCGGTCTGGCGCAGTGCGTCGGCACGCATGCGCGTGGATTCCGGCGACACGCCCCAGCGCTGCTCCAGCGCATCGATGTGCGCGAGCGATGCGAACCACAGGCCTTCCTTCTGCATCTGTTCGACGAGCTTGAGGTAGGTGGCCCTGGTGTCGACGGTGGCGCCGGCCCTGGTTTCGGCGGCGGATTCGGCGGCCGCGCGCTGCTGGGCGTCGGCGCTGGCGGCGTACTGGTCCTTGAGCGCGCCGCAGGCGGTGAGCGCCATGGCCGCGGCCGCGGTCGCGGCCATGGCCAGCAGGCGTGCGGCGCGGTGCGCACGCACCGGTGACTCGATGGTTTTCATTTGCCGATGGCCCCCAGTGAACGGAATATCGCGATGAACCCAGGCCCCGCGGTGACGATGACCAGCGCCGGCAGCAGCGTGGTCACCATGACGCCGGTCATCTTCACGGTGATCTTCCCGATGCGTCCCTTCAGCTCCGAGCGGCGGCTTTCGCGCAACCGGTCGCTGAAGACGCGAAGCGGTTCCTGCACCGCACCGCCGTGCCGGTCGACCTGCACCAGCAGCGAGACCAGGCCGCGCATGTCTTCGCTCCTGTGCAGCGTGGCGAGGCGATGCAGCGAATGTTCGCGGGTGCGGCCGCGGCTGTACTGGTTGTTGGCCAGCGTCAGCTCGTAGCCGAGCACGTGCAGAACGTGCGAGAAGTCGGTCGCCATGATCTGAAGGCTCTGGTCGAGGCTCAGGCCCACGCCTTGCAGCAGCCGCAACAGGTCGATGAACAGCGGCAGCTCCTGCGCGGCGCGTTCGCGCCTGCGCGCGGCGAGCCGGCCGAGCAGCCACTTGGGTCCCATGAAGCCGATCGCGAAAGAGGCCGCCAGCACGGTCACGACGGTACGTTGCGCATGCCCGTCGCTCCACACCACGTAGACCACAAAGGGCAGCAGCACCGCGAGCAGCACGCGGGTGACCAGGAACACCAGCTGCGTGCGCTTCGAGGGCAGGCCGCACTGGTCGATGAGGTTGCGATCCTCGTCCGCCACCAGCGCGCGGCCGAGCCTGGAGTCGAGCCAGTGGAACGGCAGCTCGACGTCGGACGGCACCGGTGCGTCGGCGTCCGTGGCGGGCGCCGCGGCCGGCGCGAGGTCCGCCGGCACTGCACCGGCCTGCCGGATGGCGCGGCCGATGACCTGCCCGCTGCGCGTGCGGCGCAGCTCGCCGGCAATGAGCGCGCCTGCGCCGGCCAGCAGGCCCAGGGCGAGCAGCGCGAGGCTGATGACGGCGAGTCGATCGGGTGTGAGCGTCATGCGAGCCTCGCCAGTCGGTAGAGCAGCGCCGCGCCCGTCAGCTGCAGCGCGACCGCCGAAAAGATCAGCATGCGGCCGGTGCCGTCATTCCACATGCTCATGAAGTAGCCGGGGTTGGTGAGGATGAGGAACGCGCTCACGCCCACCGGCAGCAGGCCGAGGATCCAGGCCGACAGGCGCGTCTCGGCCGACATGGCCACCAGTTCCTGCTCGGCCTGCTCGCGGTCGCGCATGAAGTTGCCCACGCGCTCGAGCAGCAGGTCGGCGCGGCCGCCGTAGCGCACGCCCAGGCCCAGGATGGACGCCAGCAGGAACATCTCTTCGACGCGCACGCTGGTGGCCGTCTGGTGCAGCGCGCGGTCGAGGTCCATGCCCGCGCGCACCAGCGCGGCGGAGCGCTCGAGGTGGCCGCGCAGGGGCGCCTGCGTCGTCGCGATGGCCAGCTGGAAGGCCGCCTGCGTCGAATTGCCGATGGTGATGAGCCGCACCATCGCGTCGATGTAGGAGGGCAACTGGGTCACCAGCTTGCGGCGGAACTTCTGCAGCCGCAGCCAGACGGTGAAGCTTGCGGCGAGCGCCAGCACGAACAGGGTGCCCAAGGCGGCCCAGATGCCGCCGAACACGCCGGCCAGCAGGCACAGCGCGAGGCCCACGGCCAGCACCAGTGCGGCGATGCGCGGATCGATCACGCCCACGAGCCAGTCCGGCAGCGCGCGCTCGAGCAGGTTCACCGGCCTGGCAGGCGCAGCGGCGGCGGATTCGGCGTCGAGCCAGGGGTCGGTCAGCCCTGCGGTCAGGCCCTCGTTCGGCAGGTCGCGCAGCGGCATCGGCACCGGTGTCGACATCACGGCGGCCGTGGCCAGGATCTGCTGGTTCAGGTGCCGCTCGGTCGCCTGGCGCGCCTGGCGCCGCCTGGCCCATTGCCACAGCAGCAGTCCGCCGGCCGCCAGCAGCAGCGCGACGCAGCCGATGCCGAGCAGCACGCCTTCACGCACGGCTGTCTCCGTGCTGTGCGCGCGCCATCGACTGGCGGAAACGCGTGATCTTGGGCGAGTGCGGCGCAATGCCCAGCGACACCCAGCGGTCGCGTTCCTCGCCGTCCGGCGCGGTCACCGGCTCGTAGCGGTAGAGCTCCTGCATGGCCACCACGTTGTCGTTGACGCCGGTGACTTCGCTCAGCGAGATGATGCGGCGCTGCCCGTTCGACAGGCGCCCGATCTGCACGATGAAATCGATGGCATTGGCGATCTGGCGGCGCAGGCTCACTTCGCTGCCCTGGTAGCCCGCGAAGCCCGCGAGCATCTCCAGCCGGTAGAGGCATTCGCGCGGCGAGCTGGCGTGGATCGTCCCCATCGAGCCTTCGTGGCCGGTGTTCATGGCCTGCATCATCTCGATGACTTCGGCGCCGCGCACCTCGCCCACGATGATGCGGTCGGGCCGCATGCGCAGGCTGTTGCGCAGCAGGTCGCGGATCGACACCACGCCCTGGCCGTCGAAGCCGCCCGGTCGGCTCTCGAGACGCACCACGTGGCTGGTGCCGAGCGACAGCTCCGCCGTGTCCTCGATGGTGATGACGCGTTCGCGCGCCGGAATGAAGCTCGCGAGCGCGTTCAGCAGCGAGGTCTTGCCGGAGCTCGTGCCACCGCTCACCAGCACGTTGCAGCGCGCGCGCACCGCGATCTCCAGCAGCTGCGCCATGCCCGCGTCGAAGGTGCCGAGCTTGACCAGGTCGGCCGGCGTGAGCGGCTCCTTGCGGAACTTGCGGATCGACACCGAGAGGCCGTCGATCGCGAGCGGCTCGATGATCACGTTGATGCGGCCGCCGTCCGGCAGGCGCGCATCGACCATCGGATTCGATTCGTCCAGGCGCCGGCCCAGCGGCGCGAGGATGCGGCGAACGATGCGCATCACGTGCTCGGAGTCGGCGAAACGCACCGTCTCGCGCTCGAGCACGCCGTGGCGCGACACGTACACGTTCTGGTAGCCGTTGATCAGGATGTCCTCGACGGCCGGGTCGTTCAGCAGGTCTTCCAGCGGCCCGAAGCCCGCGAGCTCCTTGGTCAGCGCGTCGGAGATGAGCTGCATCTCGCGGTCGTTGATCGGCACGCGGCGAAGGCGCACGAAGCTGTCGACCTCGAGCTCCACGAACTGCTGGATCGATGCGCGCGACCAGCGGCCGAACTCCGCGCCCAGCTCCTCGATGCGGCTCAGGAGGTGGTCGTGCGTCCAGCTCTTGATGTCCTGGAACTGCTGCGAGTTGATGAACGCCTGGTCGTCGTCGGCGAATTCGATATCGGTGGACATGGGCTCAACCTTCGTGTGAACTCTTCCAGAGGCCGGTCACTTGCGACATGAGCGCAACCCAGCGTGGATCCTTGGCCGGTGGCTGGCCCGTGGCTGACATGTATTCCTGGCGCACGCTGCGGGCGAGGCCCGAGACGGCCTGCGCGTACGGATCGCTGCGCGCGGTGCGCACCAGCATCTCGCCGCGGCTGGCCGCCGACAGCAGCTGCGCGCTGCGTGCGGGCAGCACGTGGCGCAGCGGCAGTTCGAGCCGCTCGGCGATGTCCTTGGCGGATAGGCCGACGTGGCTGTCGAACTTGTTCACCACGAGCGACAGGCGTTCGGTCTCGACGCCGCGCGTGCGCAGTTCCTTGAGCATGTTGGCCGTCGAGACGATGCCGCCGATGCTCTGGTCGCAGACCACCCAGCCCTGCTGGGCCTCGCGCACCGTCTGCGCGATGAAGTCGATGGTCGAGAAGCCTCCGAGGTCGGCGATCTGGAAGTCGAAGAAATCGCCCAGTCGCTTGATGAGCGCGACGGAGTCCGCATGCGAGATCTCGCGCACCTGCGCGAGGCTTGCGGGCAGCGGCAGCACCGCCACGCCGCTGGTGTGATGCGCGAGCGCGGTGTGCAGCAGCGTCTGGTCGAGGCGGCGCAGGTTGCGCACGCCGTCCACGAAGCTGAAGCCGCTCTGCGTGTCGAGATACAGCAGGCCGTCGCGCGCCGGCAGGCCCAGGTCGAGCAGCGCCACGCCATGGCGCGGCGTGCGGCCCGGCGGACGTGCCGGCGTCTGCGCGAGCTGGTCGTTGAGCGAGAGCGCCAGGCTGGTGGCCAGCGTGGTCACGCCGAGGCCGGCGCGCGCGCCGAGCAGCGCGAGCGTGGTGCCGCGCGTGCCGCCCTGCATGCTGCTGCGCCGCTCCAGCAGCGTGCGCAGCGTGGTCACGGCTTCGGCGGGCGAGGCGGCCATGTCGACGAAGTCGTCCACGCCCGCGCGCAACGCGGCGAGCATGGCGGCCGGCTCGGCCGACACGCCGGCCGCGAGCACGGGCAGCGTCGGCCAGTCGCGCTTCAGGCGCTGGTGCAGCTCGGCGGCAGCGGCGCACTGGCTGGACGAGAAGTCGATGAACACCGCCACCGGCCCGAGCAGGGCGATGCGTTCGTCGATGGACTTCGTGTCCGGCGCCAGCACGACGACCGAGCCGAGTGCGCCGAGCGCATCGGTCAGCCACGTGATGTGGCTGCCGTTGCTCGACGCGAAGAGGTAGGTCTCGCTGCCGGTTTCGGGAATGCGGTCGCGTGGAGCGTTCATCAGGCCTGCCTGCGATCTCAGCGCGAGAAGCCGGGGACGGGCGTGTCGACGTAGCCGCCCAGGAAGTGGGCGCGCCACACGGCGCCGTCGCGCTGCTCGGAACTGGTGCCGGGAAGGTAGGGCGCGAGGTCGGTGCCGCGCGCGATGGGCTTCACCAGGTGCGGAGTGACGAGGATCGCCAGCTCCTTTTCCTTCATCTGGTAGTTGTTCTTCTTGAAGAAGGTGCCCAGGATCGGCAGGTCGCCGAGCACCGGCACCTTGTCGGCGTTCGATGTGGTGGTGCGGCTCACGAGGCCGCCGATGATGAAGCTCTCGCCGTCGCCCAGCTCCACTGTGGTGTCGGCACGGCGCGTGGTGATCGCGGGCACCGCGACGCCGTTGATGCTCAGCGAGTTGGTGTAGTCGAGGTCGCTGGCCTCGGGTGCGACCTTGAGCACGATGCGCTCGTTCGACAGCACCGTGGGCGTCAGCGTCAGGCCGATGCCGAAGGGCTTGTATTCGATGCTGGTCGTGCCCAGGCCCTGCGGCACCGGAATGGGCAGTTCGCCGCCGGCCAGGAAGCTGGCGCTCTGGCCCGACAGCGCCACCAGCGTGGGCTCGGCCAGCACGCGCGCCATGCCGTTGCCTTCGAGGAAGCCGACGTTCAGGCCGATGCCGGCCTTGCCGAAGTTGAACAGCAGACTGAAGGCCTGTGCGAGCGGGTTGTTGTATTCGCCGCCGATGCTGCCGTCCGAAGCGAAGGTCGTCGACTGGAGCGACGAGGGCGAGAACACGCCGAAGCTGAAGCCGTTCGAATTGGCGCGCGTGCTGAAGAGATTGAGGCCGGCCTGCTTGAGCACGCTGCGGTTGAACTCCACCACCTTCACCTCGACCTGCACGGTGCTGCTGCGCACGTTGACGCTGGAGCGATCGATCAGCTCGGCCTTGTCCGGCGTGCCGGCCAGCGCGGTGTCGCGCGCCTGCTGGTGCGCGGTCATGCTGTCCATCGAGCCGGCGAGCAGGCCGGTGCGGCGGCGCACTTCGACGATGTACGTCGTCGCGGCGGCATTGCCCTTTTCCCAGACCATGAGCGAGGTGCGCCCGGCGGCCTTGCCGGTCACGATCAGCCGCGCTGCCGGCGAGTTCTGCGTCTTGCGCGTGATGGTGACGGCGGCCACGGCCTCGTCGCCGATGGCCATGCGGTCGATGCCCTTGTCGATCACCAGTTCCTGCTGCGTGCCGGCAGTCAGCACCAGCGGGCGCTGCACCAGCGGGCGCGCCGCCGGCGCATCCGCTGCGGCCGTGGCCAGCGGCCACACGGCCTGCGTCGTTGCGCACAGGGCGATCAGGGACGGGCGCAGCAGCCGCAATGCGAACCTGCTGGAGCTGCGAGCGGCGCGGGTCGACTGCTCGCGAGGCGTGTGGTGCATGTGTCTTTTTCCTGGGTGACAGAGACGCCTGGCTGCGCGCTCAGTAGTTCACGGTTTCGCTGCGTTCGCCGCGAATGACTTCGACCTGGAGGCCGCTCCTTGCAGGGCCCGCCGAGCCGGCGGCGCGCGGCGCGCTCACCGCACGGACCTCGGTGGCGGGCGGGCGCACGCCGGGGCCCTTGCCGCCGGTGACGAGGTCGGCGGCGGTCAGGCCGGCCTGCGCGCGGTCGAGGCCTTCGAGCGGCGCGCGGCGCGCTTCGCCGGGCCTGGCCTGCACGGGCAGCAGCGCGGTCGGCAGGTCGGCGAACAGCTTGGGATCGGGTTCGGACATGTCGCTCGGGTTGCGCAGCGCGAGCAGCAGCCGGCCGCTGGTGTCGGCGATGGTCAGGCGGTTCACGTCGTCGACCGGCACGGCGAGCACGGCGGTGCGCGCGGCTTCCGCGCGCTGGGCCTGCTGCTGTTGCTGCACGGCCTTGTCGGTCGACCTGGACGGCAGGCCATCGACCGAGGCGCTGCCGAAAGCCAGCACGCGCTTGCGCGAGAGCAGCAGGCGGGCCTGGCTGCGATCGATGTCCTTGCCGTCGGACTTGAGCATCACGAAGACATCGACGAAGTCGCCCGGCTGGATCTTGTTGCCGACGCCCATGACTTCGTCGGCCTTGACCGCCACGGCGCGCTCGCCTTCGCCGATGCGCAGCGCCAGGCCGGACACCAGCTGGTTCTCCATCACCGGGGTGCCCTCGGCGAGGTCGAGCACCGGCACGCGGCCTGCAGCGACGGTCGCGTCCTGGAAGGCGCCGGCGGGGTTGATCGTGAGGCGCTCCACGCGCAGCGCGTCGGCGGGAATCGCCACGCCTGCGGGCAGCGGCTTTGCGGCCACCACGACGGGGTGCGTCGCGGCCTCGGGCGCCCTGGCGGGCGCGTCCGTCGGGGCAGCGGCGGTCGCAGGCGGGGCCTTGGGAGCCTGCCGGCCCAGCATCCAGGCATATCCGCCGAGTGCGATGGCCAGGAGCACCAGGATGGCTGCGAGGACTTTGGTGAGATTGATCATGGTCGGCGGGCGGAGGTGGGAGGGCGGGCGATCATGGAAGGGCGGAATGAATGGCCTGCTGCGGCAGAGGCAGACGGCTGCTAGCTCTGTCGCCCCCAGAACATCCAGGCCACCGTGGCCAGCGCGAGATAGGCCGCGTAGGGAATGAAGCGGGCCCGGCCGGATGGTGTTGCGCCGGTGATTGGCGCGGGCGACGCCGACAGGAAGATCGCGAGCCGCGGAGCGAGGGGCCAGCGCCGCAGCGCGAGGCAGGCCAGGGCATGGAGTCCAGCCAGCAGGCTGGCGGCGATCCAGATGGAAGCCAGGGGAGAAAGTCCGGTCCAGAGTCCGAGCGCACCCGCGAATTTCACGTCGCCTGCTCCCATGAGACCGAGAACGTAGAACAGCAGCAGGAAGCCGAAGCCGATGCCTGCTCCGAGGAATGCGGAAGTCCAGCCGACTTCGAACGGCTGGACCCCGAAGGCGAGTGCTGCCAGGGCCACAGCGGCTCCGGCGAGCACAAGCCAGTTGGGAACGCGGCGTTGTCGGAAGTCATGGACGGTGACGAAAAGCAGCCAGAGCAAGCAAGCCGATGTCATTGCTTGCAGTCGATGCTTTACGACTTGTCGATCACCAGCTTGGTATTGATTGTTTCGAAGACGTCCTTGAGCTTCGCACCCAAGCCGTCAGTGCCCGACAACACCGAAACGATCGCAATGGAAATAAGGCCCGCAATAATTCCGTATTCAATTGCGGTTGCACCTTCTTCATCGCGCCAAAAACGAGCAATAGAGCTGAGCATGATTTCCCCTTTCGAGAAGTGTTAACAAAAGCTGACGATGGGAATGTTATACAGCGTAACTCTGTGTATCAACAAGAGAAACTACCGAGTGGGTGCCTTCGACCGTGCTAGCCGGGAGGGATAAGCAGGATGGTTGCCAGCCTGCCGGCAGCTGGTCCTGTCGAGTACCAGGACAGCTGCGCGATTCGTTCAGGACGATTTTTTCCCTCTGTGAGCGGCGTGTCACCTCCCATGAAGATGGGAGGGCGCGTTACGTCACACGGAACGTGCGGGAACGGGGTGTTACGGGCGAAAACCGGTTACACGTTACGTAGCACGGGGCCACAAACGATCAGATGTAACACCGAAGAAAGCGCAGATGCGTGAGCAAAAAGTCACGACTTTGCGGGTGTGCCCCGGTCAGGCACAGGGGTTCAGCCGAGGATTTCCTCGTGGAAGAGCTTCCACTCGCTGCCCTGGCGCAGCCAGTACTGGCGCCGTGAGCGCCCGCTCTTCTCCCCTTCGAATACCTCGCCGAAGGTAACCACCATGGTGTCGTCGCTGTCGCGCCAGTGCAGGTAGGACAGGTCCTTGAACTGCACGCGCTTGCCCTGGGCGTATTTGATTTCGTCCTCGACGGCCGAAATACCGTCGGTGGATTTCTTGCTGACGCGCTGGAAATCGGGCAAATAGAATTTCTTCAATTGCAATTCATTTCCAGCCGCCCGCATATCTTTCCAGCCATTGATGGCCGAGGAAAACGTTTGCGCTTCCTTATCTGCCTGCGGCTGGGTAATCCATTGCAGGCTGCGCGCGGTCACCACCGGGGTGGCGCCGATCTGCACCTTGCGCAAAAGCTGCTTCAGGTCGGGGTTGGCCATGACCACGCAGCCGTCGCTCGCCAGCGGCGCCCGCGCAAACTGCTGCGGCGGCGTGCCGTGCAGCCAGATGCCGCCGCCGGTGCGGCCGCGCCGCACGTCGTACGGGTTGGGGTAATTGATGGGCAGGGCGCCCGCGCCGTAGAAGTCCTTCAGCGACTTCGGGTCGAGGCTGCTGGTGATGTAGTACACGCCCAGCGGGGTGCGCGCGTCGCCTTCGGTGAGCTTGTCGGTGCCCGATTTGCCGACGGAGATGTAGTAGTCGGCTGCGAGCTTCAGGCCCTTGTCGCTGTTCTCGAAGAGGTACAGCCGCGAACGCGAGGCATCGACGGCAATGGCATAGCGGCTGCGCGTGGAAAGCGCGAGGAACTGCGAGGGCACGGCATTGGCCGGGGGCCGGTCGCGCAGTGCCTGCAGGCGGCGCTTCGACTCCTCGTGCAGCTCGGCCATGGCCGGATTGCCGCGCATCTTCGCGATGCTGGCGGTGTCGGGCAGGGCGTTGGTGGGCGGCACCTGCGCCGCGAGCAGGTCGCCGTAGACGAGCTGCGCGAGCTGGAAGTTCGGATGGTCGCGCACGAGGTCGCGCGCCTTGGCCAGCGCGGGGCGGGTCTGGCCGCGCCCGAACATCTCGTACACCGCGATGAGGCGGGCCTCGGCGTTGCTGGCTTCCTGGATCGGCGCGCCGGCGCGGCGCGCGGGCCTGGCTGCGGCGGTCTTCGCCTCGGGTGCCGCGCCTTTGCGGCCCCTGGCTTGCGTCTGGGGCTTGCCCTGGCGCGCGGGCGCAGCGCTGGCGTGGCTTGCGGAGGGCTTGCCGGCGAGCGGCCTGGCCTTGGCAGCATTCCCGTTCTTCGCGGGGGCGGCCGGCTTGTGGCCGGTGTTCGATGCGCGCGCGGCGCCCGGGACGGCGGCAAGCACCAGTGCCGATGCGGTCACCAGCGCTGCGAGCAGCGGTGCGCTGCACGGACGGAACGGGGGAGTCTGGAGCCGGACGGGCCGGACGATGTCTGCCACTAGCCGCCGACGCTTTCCTTGCGAATGTGCCATTGGGTGCCGGAGCGCTGCATTTCCAGCGTCTTGCGGCTCGATATGTTGAGGTTGTCGGCGCGGTAGATCTGGCGGAATTTCGCGGTGGCGGAATCGCCGTCCACCTTGATCGCCAGGTTCTCGATGTTCACGCTGATGCTGCTCTTGCCGACGATGCGCGCACGGCGGTCCTGCTCCCAGCTCTTGCGGCTCTGGCCGCCGCCGGGGTTGAAGTCGTTGCCGTAGGCCGCGAGATAGCGGTCCATGTCCTGGCTGGCCCAGGCCGCAGCCCAGGCGCGCACGGCGGATTCGATCTCGGCATTGGACGCGGTGCTGCTCGCTGCAGGGGCAGAGGCCGGTGCGGGAGCCGGCGAGGGCGCAGGCGGAGCGGCCTCGGGGGCCTTCGGTGCCGCGGCCACCGGCGCAGGCGCCGCCGCGACCTTCGCGGGTGCAGGCGCAGGTGCCGCTGGCGGGGCTGCGGGCACGGGGCGGCGCGGGCGCCTTGGCCACGGGAGCCGGTGCTGGTGCAGGCGCACTCGCAGCCGCGACCAGCGTCGCCGGCTTGCCGCCCTGCGGCGTGGGGTTGAAGAGCGTGCGGATCACGGCCAGCTTGGGCTGCACGGCGGTGTTGCCCTGGTCGAGCTGCAGCGCCTTGCTGTAGGCCTGGCTGGCCAGCCGTGCATACACGTCGCCGAGGTTTTCCTGGGCGGTGGCGTAGCTGGGGTTGGTGCGGATCGCGCTCTCGAGCGCGGTGCGCGCCTTGTCGAACTGGTTCTGGCTCGCGTAGATCACCGCGAGGTTGTTGTACGGCTCGGGCAGCTCGGGAGCGTCCTGCGTGAGCTGCGTGAAGGCCGCGATGGCCTCGTTGCGCTTGCCGGTGTCGAGCTGGATCACGCCCTTCAGGAAGCGCATCTGCGGGTCGCGCGGCTTGTCCTTCAGGAAAGCGTCGGCCTTGGTCATCGCCTCGTCGAGCTTGCCGGCCTGCATGAGCTTGTCGACTTCCTCGTGCTCGAGGGCCGCCAGGGCAGGGAGCGCCACGCCGCAGGCCGCAGCGGCCAGGAACAGGGCTCGCACGGTGGGGGAAAGGCTGAAACGGGCGCGCGGCCAGGGGCTCTTGGGCATTGCGGACAAGACCTCGTAGGGGGTGGGAGATGCGGCAGGCATTGTAAGTGGGGCAGTTAACCTTCAGACACAGGGATGACAGTGTTTCGGCGTGCCCGCAACGCGCACCCGCAAGGCTCGCGTGCGCAGTACAGTGCCGCCGTGGATCGACTCCAAAGCATTGAAACTTTCGTTCGTGTGGCGCAGACCCAGAGCTTCGCGGAAGCCGCGCGGCAGTTGCGCGTGGCCAACTCGGTGGTGACCACGCGGGTCAAGCAGCTCGAGGAGTTCCTGGGGGCGCCGCTGTTCCATCGCAGCACGCGCGTGGTGCGCCTGAGCGACATGGGCCAGGCCTTCCTGCGCGACTGCACCGAACTGGTCGGCCGCGCCAACGACATCGTCGACCAGATGCGCGACGCGCGCGGAACGCCCTCGGGCACGCTGCGGGTGCATGCGCTCACGGGCATGGTGCTGGGCCGTTTCGCCTCGCTGCTGCGCGAGTTCCAGACCACCTACCCCGACATCCACCTGGAGCTGATCGTGAGCGATGCGGTGGCCGATCCGGTGAAGGCCGGCGTCGACTGCGCGCTGCAGATCTTCCCGGCGGCCTCGCAGGAGCTGGTGTCGCGCCACCTTTTCCCGGTGCGGCGCGTGCTGTGCGCCACCCCGGCCTACCTCGAGGCGCACGGTGCGCCCGCCTCGCCGCGCGAGCTGCACCGCCACAAGCTGGGCCTGTACTCGGGCTATCCCACGCGGGACCGCTGGACCTTCCACCACCAGGGCGAGCAGATCACCATCTACCTGGCTGCCACACTGCTGACCAACAGCGTGCACCTGCTGCGCGAATACGCACTGGAGCACGCAGGCATCGTCTGCCTGCCCACGCTGGTGGCCGGCGATGCCATCGCGCGCGGCGAACTGTGCGTGGTGCTGCCGGATCACCAGCTGTCGTCGTTCTCGCTGAGCGCGGTGTATGCGGGCACCTCGCGCAATGCGCTCAAGCTGCGGCTTTTCATCGAGCACATCGCCACGCGCTTCACGCGCGTGCCGCCCTGGGACGCCACGTTGATCGAGCGCGGAATGATCCCTGCGGAACTCATCGAGTTCAGCCGCTCCTCCGGCTAGGCGGTCGCGGCCCGAACAGGGGTAAACCCGGCCGATTGTTCGGAACCTCCGAATAATCCTCTTCCAAACTGGTCCCTACCGGCTGCGGCGCCCGGCTCCTAGAGTTCGCTCATTCGAGAACGCAAGGAGACACGCCACATGACAGCCGCCGCCTACCAGACCCGCTTCGGGTCGCTGAAGCACTTCGAGAAGGGCCACGTCGAGCCGATCGACGACGACGTGCGCCACTACGCTTTCTCCAACTGCTTCGAGATCGCCAGCATCAGCAAGCCCTACGAGAAGGTTGTGTTCGGCCAGAACCAGATCTATGTGCTCGAGACGCTGCGCGCCGAAGGCACCTCGCCCTGGTTCACCTGCGCGCACGACGAGTTCGCGCTGGTGATGGACGGCGATGTCGAAGTGCACCTCGTGCAACTCGATGCCGCGCAGACGGTGGCCGACAAGGAGAAGAACGGCGCCGTGCTCGTGAAGGGCGAACCCAATGGCAGGAAGATGGGCTGGATGAAGCTCTCGCGCGGCCACCAGGGGCTGCTGCCCAAGAACACCGCCTACCAGTTCCGCACCGCCGGCGCGCCCGGTGTGATCGTCCTTCAAAGCTGCAAGGGCGATCTCTCGGTCGAGAAGTGGGCCGACATCTGCCAGGCCCATTGACTCGCCCCCAGGCTTCGCGCACTTCGTGTCGCTTCGCCCACCCCCTACCGGGGGCAACACCAGCGGCCCGGCAAAGCCGGTTCCGCGGTGTTCCACGAAAGACACGGCACTTGAACATTCAAGACCAGATGAGGACAGCACCATGAACGCCCCCGCAGAACTCGCCCGCGTGATCGCGTCGCAGCCCGACGCGACGCTCGGCTACAAGGACTTTTCGCTCGGCAGCTTCCGCTTTCGCCGCGACGAATACTTCGTGCACATCGGCTGGAAGACCCGCGACGGCCGGCCCATGAGCCACACGATGGACGCGGGCAGCTACCTGCGTGCGCTGATGCGCGACGTGGCCTGGGGCTTCTTCTACGGCTGGGTCAACTTCGACGACGTGTTCGGCACGGTCAACCACTACGAGTCGGTCGACCTGTATGCCGGCAGCTTCAACGGCACGATGAAGGAAGCGGGCATCGACCTGCTCGAGAACTTCCCGACGGCGCAGATCCGCGCCACCTTCGAAGCCATGCTCGACGACTGGACCAACGAGAGCTTCGACCCCTTCGCCGCGCCGCAGGAAACCGGCTCGCCCTACGGCCGCAAGAACGGCAGCAACACCGCCAAGATCACGAGGGCGCGCGAACTCGCCAAGCGCTGCGTGGGCCTGAAGGGCGACCTCGACCTGCGCAGCGACGCACGCGGCGCACCGGTGAACCGCGCCTTCGCCGACGTGCCGCAGGCCGAGCCCGAGCTGCACCCCGAGCCGGGCTTCGAGAACGAGGTGCACGCCTTCAATCTCTTCGGCTTCCTGAGCCGCTCGCAGGTCACGTGGAACCCGAGCTTCACCTCGGTGGTGAAGCACAGCTACATGTGCCCGACGACCGAGGAGCACATCCTGCCGATCATCCACGGCAACGACCGCGTGGAGTGGTTCTTCCAGATGACCGACGAGATCCACTGGGACTGCGGCGACAAAAACACCGGCAAGCCCATGGCCCGCGTGATCATGAAGGCCGGTGACATGGCCGCCATGCCTGCGTACTGCCGCCACCAGGGCTTCAGCCCCAAGCGCTCGATGCTGCTGGTGTGGGAGAACGGCTCGCCGAGCCTGGTGTACGAGATCCAGAAGGGCGAGTCGCCCGAGATCCCGGTGCAGTTCTGAACTGACTTTCTCCCTCCCTGCTGGGGAGGGCCGGGGTGGGGCTCTCCAGCCTGCGCCCTCCTTGAAGATGCCCCACCCCAACCCTCCCGCAAAGGGGAGGGAGAGGAACGCCCATGCCTGCTCCATCCATCCGCCACCAGCTCTTCATCGACGGCCGCTTTGTCGACGCCGAGTCCGGCGAGACCCTCGCCACGCTCAACCCGCACGACAACACGCCCATCGTCGACGTCGCGCTCGCCGGCAAGGCCGACGTCGACAAGGCCGTGGCCGCGGCAAAGCGCGCGTTTCCGAAATGGAGCCGCATGGCCGCCGCCGACAGGGGCCGCATCCTGCTGAAGCTGGCCGACCTGATCGAAGCCAACGCAGAAGAGCTTGCGCGCCTCGAGTCGCTCGACACCGGCCACCCGATCCGCGACTCGCGCCGGCTCGACGTGCCGCGCACCGCAGGGTGTTTCCGCTATTTCGGCGGCATGGCGGACAAGTTCCAGGGCGAGACCATCCCGGTGGAGGAAGGCTTTCTCAACTACACGCTGCGCGAGCCTGTCGGCATCGTCGGCCAGGTGGTGCCGTGGAACTTCCCGCTGATGTTCACCAGCTGGAAGATGGCGCCTGCGCTGGCGGCCGGCAACTGCATCGTGATGAAGCCGGCCGAGATCACGCCGCTGTCATCGCTGCGCATCGCCGAGCTGATGGCCGAGGCGGGCCTGCCGCCCGGCGTGGTCAACATGCTTCCGGGACTGGGCAGCGTGGCCGGGCAGTACATCGCGGAGCATCCGGAGATCGCCAAGATCGCGTTCACTGGCAGCACCGCCACCGGCCGGCGCATCGTGCAGGCCAGCGCGGGCAACCTGAAGAAGGTGCAGCTCGAGCTCGGCGGCAAGGGACCCAACATCGTCTTCGAGGACGCCAACCTGCAGGCAGCAGTCAACGGCAGCGCCTGGGCCATCTTCCACAACCAGGGGCAGGCCTGCATCGCGGGCTCGCGGCTCATGCTGCACGAGAAGATCGCCGATGCGTTTCTCGAGCAATTCATTCCGCTCGCGAAGTCGATTCGCCTGGGCAACCCGCTCGACGAGAACACCGAGATGGGCCCGCTCACCAGCGCGCAGCACCGCGAGCGCGTGCTGCGCTATGTCGAGGTTGCGCAAGGCGAGGGCGGCGAACTGCTCGCGGGCGGCAAGTCGCCCGGCGGCGATCTCGCCAAGGGCTGCTATGTCGAGCCCACCGTGATGCGCGCGAAGTCGTACAAGGACCGCGTCGCGCAGGAAGAAGTGTTCGGCCCCTTCGTCACCGTGCTCACTTTCAAGAGCGACGAAGAGGCGATGCAGATCGCCAACGGCACCGACTACGGCTTGGGCAGCGGCCTCTGGACCCGCGACCTTCAACGCGCCCACAAGGTCGCGCGCGACCTGCACGCCGGCATGGTGTGGATCAACAGCTACAAGCGCGTGAACCCCGGCTCGCCCTTCGGCGGCGTCGGCCAGAGCGGCTACGGCCGCGAGATGGGGTTCGACGCGATGCGCGAATACACGCAGGTCAAGAGCGTGTGGGTGAACGTCGACGCGCAGATACCGCCGCACTTCGCGCGCTGACCCCGGACCGGGCGGCTTCCAGAACACAAGAGACGGAGACAACCATGTCATTCAATCGCAGGCAATTCACGCAGGCCACCGCCGCACTCGTGGCCTCGGGCGCGGCACCGCTGGTGTTCGCGGCCGACACGCTGAAGATCGGCTACGTGTCGCCGCAGACCGGCCCGCTCGCGCCTTTCGGCGAGGCCGACAAGTGGGTCATCGAGCAGATGAAGACGGCCTTCAAGGACGGCATCGCCGTCGGCGGCAAGAAGTACGCGGTGCAGATCGTGCTGAAGGACAGCCAGTCGAATCCCAACCGCGCGGGCGAGGTGGCGAACGACCTGATCCTGAAGGACAAGGTCGCGCTGGTGCTCACGGCAGGCACGCCCGAGACCGCGAACCCCGTGAGCGACGCCTGCGAGCTCAACGAGGTGCCCTGCATTTCCAGCGTGGTGCCGTGGCAGCCGTGGTTCTTCGGCCGCAAGGGCGATCCGGCCAAGGGCTTCAACTGGACGTACCACATGTTCTGGGGGCTCGAGGACGTCATCGCCAACTACACCAACGGCTGGAAGACGCTCGCCACCAACAAGAAGGTCGGCGGCCTGTTTCCGAACGATGGCGACGGCAACGCTTGGGGCGACAAGGAGCTGGGTTTCCCGAAGCCGCTCGCGGCGATGGGCTTCACGCTCACCGACCCGGGCCGCTTCCAGAACGGCACGCAGGACTTCAGCGCGCAGATCGCGGCTTTCAAGAGCGCGGGCGTGGAGATCGTCACCGGCGTCGTGATTCCGCCCGACGCCAAGACCTTTCTCACGCAGGCGCGGCAGCAGGGCTTCAGGCCGAAGGTCATCACGTTGGGCAAGGCGCTGCTGTTCCCCGGTGCCATCGAGGCGCTCGGCGACCTGGGCGAGGGTCTGTCGACCGAGGTGTGGTGGAGCCCGTCGCATCCGTTCACCTCGAGCCTCACGCAGCAGAGCGCGAAGGCGCTGGCCGATGCCTACGAAGCCGGTGCGAAGAAGCAGTGGACGCAACCGATCGGCTTTGCGCATGCGCTGTTCGAGGTGGCGGCGAATGCGCTGGGCCGTGCCAGGTCGCTGAAGGCTTCGGACGTTCGCGACGCCGTGGCGTCGACGTCGATCAATTCCGTGGTCGGCCCGGTGAAGTGGGGCGGGCAGGGTCCGTTCAAGAACGTCAGCAAGACGCCGCTGGTGCTCGGCCAATGGGGCAAGGGCCAGAAGTACAAGGTGGAGCTGACCATCGTGAACAACGAGGCGGCGACGAACATTCCCACCGGCGGCACGCTGCGGTTGCTCTGAGGACGCGCGATGGCACTGCTGGCACTGCATGGCGTGAGCAAGTCGTACGGCGCGCTCAAGGTCACGGACGGCATCACGCTGTCGGTGAGCGAGGGCGAGACGCTGGGCATCCTCGGGCCGAACGGCGCGGGCAAGACGACGCTGTTCAACCTGATTTCGGGCGATGCGCGCGCCGATGCGGGGCGCGTCGAGTACGCAGGCCGCGACGTGACGCGACTCAAGCCGCACCAGCGCTGCCACGCGGGCATCGGCCGCAGCTACCAGGTGCCGCAGCCGTTCGGCAACATGAGCGTGTTCGAGAACCTCGTGACCGCCGCGTGCTTCGGCGGGCAGCAGGCCGAGCGCGAGGCCTGGAACACGGCCCATGAGGTTCTGGCGCAGACGGGCCTGATGGCGCACGCCAACAAGCCGGCGGGCGGGCTGACCCTGCTCGACCGCAAGCGGCTGGAGCTGGCGCGCGCGCTGGCCACGCGGCCGCGGCTGCTGCTGCTCGACGAGATCGCGGGCGGGCTCACGGAGCCCGAGGCCGCGGTGCTGGTCGGCGAGCTCCAGCGCATCAAGGCGCGCGGCGTGACGATGATCTGGATCGAACACGTGGTGCATGCGCTGCTGTCGCTGGCGGACCGGCTGTTCGTCATCAACTTCGGGCAGAAGCTCGCCGAGGGCGCGCCGCGCGCGGTGATGAACGACTCCGAGGTGCGGCGCGTGTACATGGGGATGGAAGCATGAGCGCGTTCGCCCGTCTTCGGACTTGTTCCCTCTCCCGCTTGCGGGAGAGGGTCAGGGTGAGGGCCGCTGCGTTCGAGTCGTCGCGCGCCTTGCAACTGTCGCCGGCCCTCACCCCAACCCTCTCCCGCACGCGGGAGAGGGGGCAGGAGCAAGGGGAGCAAAGACCATGACAGCTCTGCTCACGACCCACGGCCTTCAGGCCTTCTACGGCGACGCCCAGGCCCTCTTCGGCATCGACTTCTCCCTTTCCGCCGGCGAAATCGTCGCCATCATCGGCGCCAACGGCGCGGGCAAGTCGACCTTTCTCAAGAGCCTCACGGGGCTGGTGCGTGCGCCGCTCGACGCGATCCGCTTCAAGGGCGAGCCCATCGGCGGGCTGCCGCCGGGCAACATCGTGCGCCGTGGCCTTGCCATGGTCCCCGAAGGCCGCAGGCTGTTCCCCAGCCTCAGCGTGGAAGAGAACCTGCTCATGGGCGCCACACCGGCGCGCAAGGGGCCGTGGAACCTGCAGCGGCTGTACGCGCTGTTCCCCATCCTCGCGGAGAAGCGCCGCCAGCCGGGCACGTCGCTGTCGGGCGGGCAGCAGCAGATGGTCGCGCTCGGCCGCGCGCTCATGGGCAACCCCGAGGTGCTGCTGTGCGACGAGCTCTCGCTGGGCCTCGCGCCCATCGTGATCCGCGAGATCTACGCGGCCATGCCGGCCATCACCGGCGAGGGCATGACGGTGGTCATCGTCGAGCAGGATGTGACGATAGCGCGGCAGGTGTCGCAGCGCATCTACTGCTTCCAGGAAGGCCGCGTGTCGCTCGAGGGCCGTTCGGGCGAGCTCACGCGCGAACAGGTCTCGCAGGCCTACTTCGGCATCGGCACGGAGGCGGCCCATGCTTGAGACCCTCGTGCAAGGCGTGCTGCTCGGCGGCCTCTACACGCTGTTCGCGCTCGGCCAGTCGCTGATGTTCGGCGTGATGCGGCTCACCAACACGGCGCAGGGCGACTTCATCATCCTCGGCGCGTTCGCGGTGGTCGCGGGGGTGTCGGTGCTGGGCAATGCGCCATGGGCGGTGGCGCTGGTTGCGCTCGCGGTGCTGCCGGTGGCCTTCGGCTTCGGCTGGCTGCTGCAGCGCCACGTGCTCAACGGCACGCTCGGCAAGGACCCGCTGCCGTCGCTGGTCGTCACCTTCGGCCTGTCGATCGTGATCCAGAACCTGCTGCTCGAAACGTTCTCGGCCGATCCGCGCGCCATCGAGACCGGCGGCCTCGCCACCCGCGGCATCGCGCTGGGCGAAGGCTTCTCGGTCGGCGTGCTGCCGCTGGTGGTGCTGGCGATCGCGCTGGCAGCCACCGGGGCGCTGCAGTGGCTGTTTGCGCGCACCGCGCTCGGTCGCTCGTTCCGCGCGGTCTCCGACGACCGCGAGATCGCCGAGCTCATGGGGCTCGACGCGAAGAAGGTCTACGCCTTCGCGACCGCGCTGGCCTTCGTGCTGATCGCGGTGGCCGGCACGCTGCAGGGCATGCGCACGACGGTGTCTCCCTCGGACGGCCCGCTGCTGCTGCTGTTCGCCTTCGAGGCCGTGATCATCGGCGGCATGGGCTCGTTCTGGGGCACGCTGGCCGGCGCCATGATCCTCGGCATCGCGCAGCAGGTGGGCTTCCGGCTCGACCCGGGCTGGGGCATCTGGTTCGGGCACATCGTGTTCCTCGCGGTGCTCGTGTTCCGGCCGCAGGGCCTGTTTCCGAAGACGCGGGGATGACGCGCATGAACACCGCATTGAAATCCGCGCCGGCCCTGGGCCTCGTTGGTTCCGGCAACGCGCCGCTTGCAGCGCCCTTCGAGGTCGAGCGCGCCACCGCCGCGAGCCGCGCCGCGCTGTGCATCGGCGTGGCCCTGGTGCTGGTCGCCGCCAGCCTGCCCTTCTGGGGCGAGTCGAGCTGGATGCGCGAGTTCGTCGAGATCGCCTGCTACTTCATCTTCGCGATGATGTGGAACCTGCTCGCGGGCTACGGCGGCATGGTGAGCATCGGGCAGCAGGCCTTCTTCGGCTTCGGCGGCTACGCGATGCTGATGCTCGGCAACTTCGCGGGCGTCAACCCGTTCGTGGCGATCCCGCTGGGGGCGCTCGCCGCAGGGCTGGTCGCGATCCCGGTGTCGTTCGTGGCCTTCAGGCTCTCTGGCGGCTACTTCGCCATAGGCACGTGGGTCATCGCCGAGGTGTTCCGGCTGAGCTTCGCCAACATGTCGGCGGTGGGCGGCGGCTCGGGCACCACGCTCACTGCGCTGCGCGGCATCGACAAGGCCACGCGCGAGAGCACCACCTACTGGATGGCGCTGGCCTGCGTGGTGGCTGCCGTCGCGCTGGTGTACCTGTTCCTGCGCAGCAAGCGCGGCCTGGCGCTGCTGGCCATCCGCGACAACGAAGTGGCCGCCGAGTCGCAGGGCATTCCGGTCGCGCGCATGAAGCTGGCGGTCTACGTGGTCGCGGCCTTCGGTGCGGGCCTCGCGGGCGCGCTGTACTTCGTGGGCAACCTGCGCATCAGTCCCGACGCGGCCTTCAGCGTCAACTGGACGGCCTTCGCCATCTTCATGGTGGTGATCGGCGGCATCGGCCGCATCGAGGGGCCGCTGGTGGGCGCGCTCATCTTCTGGGCGCTCAACAGGTTCCTGAGCGACTACGGCACCTGGTACCTGATGGGGCTCGGGTTGCTGGCGATCGTCGTCACGCTGTTCTTCAAGCAGGGGCTGTGGGGCTTCGCGCAGCAGCGCTGGGGCTGGTCGTTGTTTCCCACGCAGCGCAAGCTGTTGCATGCGGCCACCAGACCGCCGTCGATGGACGGCCGTTGACGTTGAAAGCCATGCGCAAATGACCTTTCGGACTTGCGCAAGAGTGGCTCATCATGTAACGTGTTGTAAGTGCGGCGTCAGCTCGCGTTCAGCCATCGCCCCGCATTTCCCGGTCTTTCACTCTCTGGAGTCAACTTGACGATCACCAAACGCCGCTTGCTCGAAGGCGGCGCAGCAGCCGTTGCCGCTTCTGTCCTCGCGAAGGCTTCGTGGGCCCAACGTACCGCTCCCGCAGCAAGCGAAGCCGCCTGGCCGACCAAGCCCGTGCGCATCCTCGTGGGCTTTCCGGCGGGCGCCTCGCCCGACCTCGCGACCCGCGCGATCGCCGAACCGCTGTCGAAGATCCTGCGCCAGCCGGTGGTGGTCGAGAACAAGCCCGGCGCCAGCGGCAACACCGTGGCCGACCTGGTGGCCAAGGCCACCGACGACCACACGATCGGTGCGCTGATCAACGGCAACCTCACCATCGCCAAGCTGCTCAACCCCGCGCTGCCCTTCGATCCCGAGAAGGACTTCGCGCCCGTCGGCCTCATCGGCACCGCGCCGCTGGTGTTCGCGGTGTCGGGCAACGCCACCGGCAAGACCTCGGCCGACCAGCTGCTGTGGGTGCGCAACCTCGGGAGCGGCGGAAAGTACGGCACGCCGGGCGTGGGCACGGTGGGCCATCTGGGCATGGAACTCATCAAGAGCCGCGCGGCCATCACCGCGCAGCACAAGCCCTACACGGGCAACCCGCAGGTCATCGCGGGCCTGCTAGCCAACGAGATCCAGCTGGCACTGCTGCCACCGGGCCTTGCGCTGCCGCACATCAAGTCGGGGAAGATCAAGGCCATCGGCGTGACCTCGCCCGAGCGCAGCCCGTTGGCCGGCGAACTGCCCACCATCCGCGACGCCGACGTGCGCGGCGCCGACCTCGAGATCTGGACCGCGCTGGCCGCGCCCGCCGGCATGAAGCCCGCGGCCATCGCCAGGCTCAATGCCGCGCTGGTGGAAGTGATCAGCACGCCCGATGTCGCGCAGGCTCTGCTCAAGACCGGCTGGCAGGCGCAGCCCGGTTCGCCCGACACGCTGGCCAAGCGCATGCGCGCTGACACCACGCGCCTGGGCGGCGTGATCATCATGAAGGGCATCCACTCCGAAGGGTAGGCTCGCCCCCAGGCTTCGCGCACTTCGTGTCGCTTCTCCTTCCCCCTACCGGGGGAAAGACCTGCGGCCCGGTGTTTCTTGGCTCGCCCCCAGGCTTCGCGCACTTCGTGTCGCTTCTCCTTCCCCCCTACCGGGGGCAACACCGGAGGCCCGGCAGAGCCGGTTCCTCGGTGTTTCTGGACTTGCCCCCAGGCTTCGCGGCAGTTCGTGTCCGCTTCTCCTTCCCCTTCTCCCTAACGGGGGCAACACCGGAGGCCCGGCAAAGCCGGGTCCGCGGTGCTCCTGGCCAGGGCTGGGCCTAGAGCAGCTGCGACACCCGCTGCGCCGCGCTCACCAGTGCGGGCAGCATGGTCTCCTGCATCACCTTCGCGCTGGTGCGGTTGGCCTGGCCGCTGATGTTGAGCGCGGCCACCATGCGGCCCTGCTTGTTGACGATGGGCGCGGCCACGGAGATGAGGCCTTCTTCGAGTTCCTGGTTCACCAGGCACCACTGCTGCTTGCGCGCCTGCGCGACCTTGGCCATGAGGGCGTCGACGTCGGTCACGGTGTGCTTGGTCATGGCCTCGATGTTCGAGGCCTCGAGCCGCGCGCGCACTTCGTCGTCGTCGAGGTCGGCCAGCAGCAGCCGGCCCAGCGAGGTGCAATACGCCGGCAGGCGAGAGCCCACGCCCAGGCTCATGCGCATGATCTTCTGAGTGGGCACGCGCAGCACGTAGACGATGTCGGTCGCGTCCAGCACGGCGGCCGAGCATGACTCCTGCACCTGCTGCACCAGCGCCTCCATCACCGGCTCGGCACGGTTCCAGATGGGCATGGACGAGAGGTACGCAAAGCCCAGGTCGAGGATGCGCGGCGTGAGCGTGAAGAGCTTGCCGTCGGTCACCACGTAACCCAGCGTCTGCAGCGTGAGCAGGATGCGGCGCGCGCCGGCGCGCGTGAGCCCGCTGCCGGCGGCCACCTCGCTGAGCGTCTGGTGCGGCGCGTTGGCGCTGAACGAACGGATCACCTGCAGGCCGCGCGCGAACGACTGCACGTAGCTGTCGCCGGGCGCGGGGGAAGGGGTGGATGTATCGGGTTGTGCCGAGTGGGTTGCCATGGTGAGCGATCCTCTTTAGAATTCATTATACGAACAAATGTTCTTTAGACGAACAATTTGGCGATTCGCAGAATCGGTCGGATCGCAGGTCGGGTTGTTCTTCTTCCGCGGCTTCCTTTTCCCTCTCACCCGGAGACAAGCTTCATGATCAACAAGATCGCGCGCTCGGTCGCGGATGCACTTTCAGGCATCCAGGACGGCGCCACGGTTCTCATCGGCGGCTTCGGCACCGCCGGCATTCCCAACGAACTCATCGACGGCCTCGTCGAGCAGGGCGCCAAGGACCTCACCGTCGTCAACAACAACGCAGGCAACGGCGAGACCGGCCTCGCGGCGCTGCTGAAGGCGGGCCGTGTGCGCAAGATCATCTGCAGCTTTCCGCGCCAGGCCGACAGCCAGGTGTTCGACGGGCTCTACCGCAGCGGCAAGCTCGAGCTCGAACTGGTGCCGCAGGGCAACCTCGCCGAGCGCATCCGCGCCGCCGGCGCCGGCATCGGCGCCTTCTTCTGCCCCACGGGCTACGGCACGCAGCTGGCCGGCAACCGCGAAACGCGCGAGATCGACGGCAAGCAGTACGTGCTGGAGTACCCCATCCACGGCGACGTGGCGCTCATCAAGGCCGAGCGCGGCGACCGCTGGGGCAACCTGGTCTACCGCAAGGCCGCGCGCAACTTCGGCCCGGTGATGGCCATGGCCGCGAAGAAGACGGTGGCCACCGTGCACGACATCGCCGAGCTCGGCACCCTCGACCCCGAGACCATCGTGACCCCGGGCATCTTCGTGCACCAGGTGGTGCGCATCGAACGCGTCGCCACGCAGGCCGGCGGTTTCAAGAAGGCAGCATGACCATGAGCACCACCTACACACGTCGCACCAAGGACCAGCTCGCCGCCCGCGTCGCGCAGGACATCTTCGACGGCGCCGTCGTCAACCTCGGCATCGGCCAGCCCACGCTGGTGGCCAACCACCTACCCAAGGGTCGCGAGGTGATCCTGCAGAGCGAGAACGGCATCCTCGGCATGGGTCCTGCGCCCGAGGCCGGTGAGGAAGACTACGACCTCATCAACGCCGGCAAGCAGCCCGTCACGCTGCTGCCGGGCGGCTCGTTCTTCCACCACTCCGACAGCTTCGCGATGATGCGCGGCGGCCACCTCGACATCTGCGTGCTCGGCGCGTTCCAGGTGTCGGCCACCGGCGACCTCGCCAACTGGCACACCGGCGAGAAGGACGCCATTCCCGCCGTCGGCGGTGCCATGGACCTCGCCATCGGCGCCAAGCAGACCTGGGTCATGATGGACCTGCTGACCAAGCAGGGCGTGAGCAAGCTGGTGAAGGAATGCACGTACCCGCTGACCGGCATCGCCTGCGTCAAGCGCGTGTACTCCGACCTCGCCACCATCGAATGCACGCCGCAGGGCCTGAAGCTCGTCGACCTGGTCGACGGCCTGAGCCGCGAAGAACTCGAGAAGCTGGTCGGCCTGCCGATCGCTGCTGCCTGACCCCGTTCCATCGAACCGAGAGACACCACACATGACCAACCAAGCCTTCATCTGCGACGCCGTTCGCACCCCCTTCGGCCGCTACGGCGGCTCGCTCAGCAGCGTGCGCACCGACGACCTGGGTGCCGTGCCGCTGCGCGCGCTGATGGAACGCAACAAGAACGTCGACTGGCAGGCCGTGAGCGACGTGCTCTACGGCTGCGCCAACCAGGCCGGCGAAGACAACCGCAACGTGGCGCGCATGTCCGCGCTGCTGGCCGGCCTGCCGATCGAGTTGGGCGGCGCCACCATCAACCGCCTGTGCGGCTCGGGCCTGGACGCCGTGGGCACCGCCGCACGCGCCATCCGTGCCGGTGAAGCCGGCCTCATGATCGCCGGCGGCGTCGAGAGCATGAGCCGCGCGCCTTTCGTCATGCCCAAGGCGGAGAGCGCCTTCAGCCGCAACAACGCGGTGTACGACACCACCATCGGCTGGCGCTTCGTCAACAAGCTGATGAAGGCGCAGTACGGCGTCGACTCCATGCCCGAGACGGCAGAGAACGTGGCCACCGACTACAAGATCGAGCGCGAGGCGCAGGACCTGATGGCCCTCAACTCGCAACTGCGCGCCGTGGCCTCGCAGAAGTCGGGCTTCTTCGACACCGAGATCGTGCCCGTGACCGTGCCGCAGAAGAAGGGCGACGCGATCATCGTCAACAAGGATGAGCATCCGCGCGAAACCAGCCTCGAATCGCTCGCCAGGCTCAAGGGCGTGGTGCGTCCCGACGGCACCGTCACCGCCGGCAATGCCAGCGGCGTGAACGACGGCGCCTGCGCGCTGCTGCTGGCCGACGAAGCCAGCGCCGCGAAGCACGGCCTCACGCCGCGCGCCCGCGTCGTCGGCATGGCCACCGCCGGCGTCGCGCCGCGCGTGATGGGCATCGGCCCCGCACCGGCCACGCAGAAGGTGCTCGCGCTCACCGGCCTGAAGCTCGACCAGATCGACGTCATCGAGCTGAACGAAGCCTTCGCCGCCCAAGGCCTCGCCGTGCTGCGCATGCTGGGCCTGAAGGACGACGACGCCCGCGTGAACATCAACGGCGGCGCCATTGCGCTGGGCCATCCGCTGGGTGCCAGCGGTGCGCGCCTGGCCACCACCGCCGTCAACCAACTGCACAAGGGCGGCGGCCGCTATGCGCTGTGCACCATGTGCATCGGCGTGGGCCAGGGCATCGCGGTGATCCTGGAACGCGTCTGACACGCAGGTCATGACTTCCACCTCGCGCCGAGTCGTTGCTCCTTCAACCACCCGGCGCGAGATGCTGCTGGGCCTGCTGTCCGCAGCGGCCCTGCCGGCCTTTGCGCAGGTGCCGCAAGGGGATGCCTCCAGACCCATCCGTATCGTCGTTCCCTTCGCTCCCGGCGGCGGCAACGACGTCTTCGCGCGCCAGATGGCCAAGGGCCTCGGCGAGCTTCGCAAGCAGGCCGTCGTCGTCGACAACAAGCCCGGTGCCGGCGGCAACCTGGGCACCGGCGAAGTGGTGCGCACCCCCGCCGACGGCAGCACCTTGCTGCTGGGCCACACCGGCACCGTGTCGATCAACCCTGCGCTCTACAAGGGCCTGAAGTTCGATCCCCGCAAGGACCTCGCGCCCGTGGCCATGTTCGCGTCGTCGGCGCTGGTGCTGGTGGTGCCCGCGGGTTCGAAGGTCCGGACCATCGCCGATCTGGTGAGCGAGGCCAGGTCACGCCCCGGCGCCATCGACTACGCATCGAGCGGAAGCGGCACCGGCGGCCACCTGAGCGGCGAGTTCTTCGCCGAGCGCACCGGCACCAGGCTCACGCACATTCCCTACAAGGGCACCAATCCCGCGCTGACCGACCTTGCCGGAGGCCAGGTGCAGATGATGTTCAGCGTCATTCCGCCCGCGCTCGCCCTGGTGAAAGGCGGCCGGCTGCGCGCCATTGCCGTCACCAGCGCGAAGCGCCTGCCTTCACTGCCCGACGTGCCGACCGTGATGGAGTCGGGCCTGCCCGCGCTCGCCGATTTCGAGAGCACGCTCACCTACGGCATCCTCGCGCCGCGCGGCACGCCCGCTGCGTTCGTCAACGAGCTCGCGGCGCAGATGCTGAAGGTGGCGGGCGAGAAGGAATTCCAGTCGCGCCTGGACGTCGAGGGCGCCGTGCCCCTGCTGGGCGGGCCGGCCGAATATGCCGCACTCATTTCGCGGGAGAGCGCGAAGTGGGCGGCGATCGTGAAGAGTTCCGGCGCGGTGGTGGAGTAGCCGCGACATCCGCCGAAGAGGTGCCAGAGAGCACGTCGCGCGGACCGGGAGAGTTCGAGAACCCAAGAACCGAAAGAAGAGGATCAGAGGATGAACAAGACGAAAGCAACGCGCCGCGGCGTCGGCCTGGCCGCGCTCGCACTGGCCACCGCCGCGCTGGTGCCCGCCACCGCATCGGCACAGGCGCAGGCCTTCCCGACCAAGCCCGTGCGCATCATCACGCCGTTCCCCGTGGGCGGCGGCCCCGACGGCGTGGCGCGCCTCGTGGCCGACAAGCTCTCGCGCGCCTGGGGCCAGCCCGTGGTGGTCGAGAACCGTCCGGGCGGCAACGGCTTCATCGCCATCGACGCCTTCAAGCGCGGCGCCAGGGACGGCCACGACATCATCGTGCTCGACAACGTGCACCTGGCCGCCTATCCCGCGCTGTTCAAGAAGCTGCCCTACGACACGGCCAAGGACTTCGACGCGCTGCTGCCGCTCTTCAAGACCTACTTCTTCTTCACCGTCGCGACCAACAGCAAGTACAAGACGGTGGGCGACCTGATCGCCGACGCCAAGGCCAACCCCGGCAAGCTCGACTACGGTTCGTGGTCGGTCGGCAACCCGGTGCACCTGGGCTCCGAGCTCTTCGAGTCGGCCACCGGCACGCAGATGGAGCACGTGATCTACAAGGAAACCACGCAGCTCTACACCTCGGTGGCCACCGGCGAACTCGCCTTTGCACTGGGCAGCAGCGCCACGGCCGGCCCGCTGCAGCGCGCGAACAAGCTGCGCTTCCTCGCCGCGGCCGCACCGCAGCGCGTGGCGGCGTTCCCCGACGTGCCCACCGTGTCCGAATCGGGTGGCCCGAAGGGCTTCGAGGTCATCGGCTGGAACGCCATCGCCGTGCCCAAGGGCCTGCCCGCATCGGTCACCGACAAGATCAAGCGCGACATCGAGAAGGGCCTTTCCGAGCCCGACGTGCTGGAGAAGTTCAAGAGCTTCGGCTACGAGCCGTTCCCCACCACCCGCCCGCAGTTCGACCAGTTCGTGGCGAGCGAGACCGCGCGGTTCACCGATGTGATCCGCAAGGCGAACGTGTCGCTGGATTGATGGCGGGGCGATCGAGAGACGGCGCGTTGCAGGGCGCGCTGCACGGCGCGTTGTTCGAATGAACCTCAACGCACTGGCCCGCAAGGCGGCGAAGGGCCCGGCGCCCCCAGCCTATGGCGGATCGATGAACGTCGAGGACATGATCCGCTTCGTCCGGGTCCATGGCGCAGCGGGCGCCGACGAGATCGATCGTCTCTGCGCGCAGCATGGATGGTTGGCCAATGGGCTGTTGCCAGACGGCACGCGCGTCGCGCCGTTTGCTTCGTGGGCGCGGGCCTGCGCGGCTTTCGGGCGTCGTGGCGTCAGCGGGCTGCGTCCACTGTTGGTCGACCCGGAGCTGTCGGGCTTCGCCATCGCCGTCCTGCAAGAAGAGAAGACGCTCGAGAGCGTTCAGGCACTCCTCGGCTTCTGCGCATCTGCTGCCTGGCAATCATCCGATGCGATGCATCCGGATTGGCGGGCCCTCTCGGCGCTGAACTTGCTGCTGAGCTTCGATGACGGCGTAAAGGTCGAGCAGTCAGTGATGGACGACTTGCTGTGCATCGTCGTCGCTGCCTTCGACGCTGCGCCCCAGCCTTTTCTGAGCAGCCTTTGCCTCTGGACGGCTCGCGGTGCGCCGACCGCCAAGGCGCTGGCATGGCTGCAGGCGCTCGAAGTGACCGGCGCCGATGTCGATGCCGCGCGAACCGCCGCCATCAAATCCGTCAGGCGCCGCCTGGCGCCGGACTACAGGGCGCCGGACGCAAAGGCCGCGCGGCAGATCCGGCGCGCGCGGGCGGCAGACGTCTAGCACCGCGGCCTTGCCAGGCGCGAGCACACAAGGCAGATTCGGTACCCGGGAGGGTGCCTTTTTCGTCGGCACGCGTGCGCCATGTGGCCATTCAACAGGAAGAAAACCGAAGAAAAGAAGAGCGAACCGTGGGAGGACAAGTTCGCCGCGCTCGCTCCGCTGGTGCTCGCGTCCGACCAGGTCATGGGACCGCAGCGCCTGCCCGTGTGCTTCGCCTACCGGGTGAAGCCGAACAACCCGTACGACTCCGGCTGGATCTTCTCCAGCGGCAAGGAGAGCCAGCAGCATCTCGACGACAACCCTCCGAAGATCTGCCCGCTGAACTCGTTCCTGAAGATGGACCCGACGCTGGCCGAGATCACCGGGCATGCCGTCGGGTCGGCATGGGAGCGCGACGGCGCCGGCGCATCGTGGAAGGAAGTGCCCGGCTTCAGGCCGCCGCGCTGACGCACTCAGGCGTGCCGGCGAGCCGCCACGTGCAGCGTGCGAACCTGGGCCTGCGCCTTGGCGGACTGCTGCGCAGGGGATGCGCCCCAGCCCTGCGGCAACGCGTGCAGCACGGCCTTGGCATCGAGCGAGCGGATCGCCACCGAGGTGTCCGCCGGAATGCGTCCCTGCGCCAGCATCGCCTCGTAGCGCAGCGCGCTCACGCGCAGGAACGACGCGAAGTTGCCGACCTCGCCGCGCGCGGCCACCAGCTCGTCGTAGAGCCGCTCGATCAGCTGCACCACGACCATGCCGTCGCGCTGCGCGATTTCCTCGAGCACCTGCCAGAACAGGTTCTCGAGCCGGATGCTGGTGACCACGCCGTGCAGCCGCAC
The DNA here is from genome assembly GCF_902712855.1 of Variovorax paradoxus. Lineage (NCBI taxonomy): Bacteria > Pseudomonadati > Pseudomonadota > Betaproteobacteria > Burkholderiales > Comamonadaceae > Variovorax > Variovorax paradoxus. The sequence goes on along the minus strand of NZ_LR743507.1, from coordinate 5,161,768 downwards.
GGAGCGCGTGCGCGCGTCGTAGCTCTGCGGGTCGGCGCTGATGAAGACTTCGCACATGGGCCGTCTCCTTTCGGGTTGGGTGGCGGGCGACGCCTGCACTGTAGCGCCGCCCAATCGCATCAGTGTTCGATGCGCGTGCCCAGCACCGCCAGGAACTGCGAGAGCCACGCCGGGTGCGCGGGCCAGGCGGGCGCGGTGACCAGGTTGCGGTCGGTCACGGCCTGGTCCACGGGAATGCCCATGTACTCGGCGCCGGCGAGTTCCACCTCGACCTGGCAGGCCGGGTACGCCGAAACTTTGCGGCCCTTGAGCAGGCCCGTTGCGGCGAGCAGCTGCGCGCCGTGGCACACGGACGCCACCGGCTTGTCGGTGGCCAGGAAGTGCTTCGCGATCTCGACCACGCGGCCGTGCATGCGCAGGTACTCGGGCGCGCGGCCGCCGGGAATGACGAGTGCGTCGTAGGCCTCGGGCTTCACGTCGGCGAAGTTGGCGTTCAGCGTGAAGCGGTGGCCCGGCTTCTCGCTGTAGGTCTGCGCGCCCTCGAAGTCGTGGATGGCGGTGTGCACCCAGTCGCCGGCCTTCTTGTCTGGCGCCACCGCGTGCACCGTGTGGCCGACGGCCAGCAGCGTCTGGAAGGGCACCATGGTTTCGTAGTCTTCGGCGTAGTCGCCGCAGAGCATGAGGATCTTGCGAGCCATCTGTCTTGTCTCCTTCGAACGAGGTTGGAATCCGGTGCACGGCGGTGCGTGCGGCCGTCGCCGGATTATTCGAAGGAGCGGGGCGCAGCGGGTAGCAGCCGGCTGCTACCTGCGGGCGTCAGACCAGCGTGGCGCTCGTGCCGCGCGCCACTGTGGGGCCGATGCCGGCGTAGAAGAAGCCCAGGTCGTCCTCGGGGCCGTTCACTGCGCGCCCGCGCACCTTGCCCATCACGCAGACGCCCACCTGCGCGTCGCCCTGGCCGATGACGAGCACGAAGGGGTTGTCTTCGTCGCCACGCAGGTAGCGCCCGCCGAACTCGCGGCGCGCCACCTCGAACACATAGGCGGAGGCGAGAAAGTGCAGGTCGTCCGGCAGAGGGGCCTGCTGCTTGAAGAAGTCGTCGAGCACGCGGTCGACCAGGGCCAGCGAGGCCTCGGTGTAGTCCAGCTTGTGGCCGTCGATGGGCGCGCCGGGCTGGGAGAACGCATGGACGAAGTCGTTGGCCTGCGAGGCCATGCCTTCTTCGAGCGTGGCCGGCATGGCGGGCTTCTTTTTCAGGAAGTCGAACAGTCCCATGATTACCTGAACCTCCCGTCTTCCTGAAAGCTGCTGTAGGCGTCGTCGCCGATGATGATGAAGTCCTGCAGCGGCATGCCATGGATGACACCAAGCTCATGCAGCCGCATGGCGATGCCGATGTCTGCTTGCGAAGGCTTGCACGTGCCGGAAGGGTGGTTGTGCACCACGATCAGGGAGCTTGCCCGCGCGAGTATCGCGTTGCGGTAGAGCTCCACGGGTTCCATCAGCGTTGCCTTGGCGGAACCGATGGAGGCCACTTCATACGACAGGATCTCGAGCTGCGGGTTCAGGTGCAGAACGACGACCTTTTCCTTCGTTTCGTTATGCATGTCCTTGAAGAGCGCGTAGACCTGCTCGGGGCTTTCCACCGGCCTGTTGAGAAGGTCGTCGTCCACGCGCTTGCGCGTGAACGTGACCTTGAGTTCCTTGAGATAAGCCATTGCATTTCCTCCATCGGGCGATGCCCGTCGTTTGGTTGTGCGCGGCATTGTCCGGCACCGTGCGCCGGGCAGCGAGCGACGCGATGGCTGCCGGGGCGCATTCGGGAAATCCGTACCAGAAGACCGCGCAACGCGTCGCCGCCCCGAATGACAACCCCGCCGCCGCCCGGGGCCGTCACGGATCTGCCTTTTGCGGGCAATAGCCTTGGGCAGGGTTTTCCCGTATCCCCGGGCCGCCCCGTTCAAAACAACTCGCAGAGAAACACCATGAAGACCACCCAACTCGCCCTCGTTGCCGCATTCGCCGTGATGGCCGTCGCATCCGCCAGCGCCCAGCAGCGCACGCGCGAAGCCGTCGAAGCCGAAGCCGTCGCCGCCGCCCACGCGCCGAACCAGAACGTCACGCGCGGCTCGCGCGGTGCCGATCCGTTCACGTCGACCGCCGATCCGGAAGCCATGTACAAGCAGGCCGTGGACACGGCCCATGCGCCGAACCAGAACGTGACCCGCGGCTCGCGCGGTGCCGATCCGTTCACCTCGCAGCGCGACCCCGCGCAGGTCTACCGCGAAGCCATGGCCACGGCCGCGGCCCCCGACCAGAACGTGACCAGCGGCTCGCGCGTGAACAGCAAGGTCATCTCGACGATGCAGAACCCGGTTCTGCAATCCGCACAAGGCAAGTAAGCGACCGACGCACGGTGCCGGCCTGCTGGCCGGTGCCCGGTGCTGTCGAAATAATGGAGTCTTCCGATCCGCAGAGGACTCCGCCATGGCCCAGAACATCTACGACACGCCAGCCTTCTTCGAGGGCTACCAGCAGTTGCCGCGCTCGTTGCACGGCCTCGACGGCGCGCCCGAATGGCCCGCGCTCCGCGCGATGGTGCCGCCGCTGCAGGGGTTGCGCGTGGTCGACCTGGGCTGCGGCCTCGGATGGTTCTGCCGATGGGCGCGCCTGCAGGGTGCGCAATCCGTGCTGGGACTGGATGTGTCCCGGCGCATGCTCGCGAAGGCCGAGGCGTTCGGCGCCGACATCGGCATCTCCTACGAGCGCGCCGACCTCGACACGCTGGTGCTGCCGCCGCAGTCGTTCGACTTCGCCTACAGCTCGCTCGCCTTCCACTACATCGAGGACCTCTCGCGGCTGCTGGCCTCGGTGCACGGCGCACTGGTGCCGGGCGGGCGCCTGGTGTTTTCCATCGAGCATCCGGTCTTCATGGCGCCGCGCGAACCGGGCTGGCACGTCGATGCGCAGGGGCGCAAGTCCTGGCCGCTCGACAGCTACCAGATGGAGGGCCCGCGCACCACGAACTGGCTGGCCGAAGGCGTCGTCAAGCAGCACCGCACCATGGGGACCTTGTTGAACACGCTCCTGAGGACGGGCTTTCGCATCGAGCACGTGCAGGAGTGGGGGCCGAGCGACGAGCAGATCGCCGCATTGCCGGCGCTGGCCGAAGAGCGGGAGCGACCGATGATGCTGCTGGTTGCGGCCGACCGGTAGCCGAGCGCCCGAGCGAGCCGCTCAGGGCTCGTCAGGCTCAGGACTCAGGCGTAGGCCTTGGCGGAGCGGCTTTGAAGCATGGCCAGCATGCGGGCCTCTTCGGCATCGCGCAGGCTCTTGGCGGCGCGGCTGGCCGAGTACGACACGTAGAGCGTATCGATCGCCTTGCTCCAGCACTGGGCCGTCTGGTAGATGCTGTCGGCGGTGCCCGGCTGTGCCGGCACGGTGTACCCCGCCTTGCGCAGGATGTTGGCTTTGTGTTCGGTGTTGAGCATGGCGGGCCTCCGTCGGTGGTGCAACTCCACGGTATCTGTGGTGTTCAAGTCACGCTATTGGCCACAAGACGTATCTCCTTGTAGGCCAAACGCTTTCAACGTTGCATCCACAGCGGCGGAACTGCCACTTTTTCACGCGCAGACGCGTGCGGACAGGCGCTGCAGCATGGCGGTCTGGCGCACGTCCTCGGCGTCGCGAAGGCTCTTGGCGGCGCGGGCCGCGGCATAGGCGACGTACAGCGTCTCGATGGCCTTGGCCCAGTCGTGGGCCTTCTGCGAAATGCCTTCCGGCTTCACCGGGAAGCCCGTGACCGCATGGGTCGACAGGTCGTCGTCCGGACGGGGCGGCACGTCGAAGCCCACCTTGCTGAGGATGTTGGCTTTCTGGAGGATGGTGAGCATCGCTGTTCTCTCTCAATCTCTTGCGGTTCGTCGCACCGGCATGTTCGAGGCTGCCGGCGCGCGGCGCCATGCGCCGGATGACGTATGCGCCTCTTCGGACGGCTGCCGCGGAACCTCCGCGGCTCGCTTGTAGATCGGCATGGGGGACATGGCCGGCGATTGGGGCTTACCCTGAAGCCGCGGCAATCAGGGTATGCGGCAACGATGACAGCCAATGGTCAGTCGGGCGCTCAGGCCTGGGCGCCGCGCATCGCCGAAGCGCGCCGTGCCTCTTCGGCCTCCCGGAGGCTTCGGGCCGCGCGGGCCGTCACGTAGTCGGCGTAGAGGGCGTCGATCACCGGGAGCATGTCGTGCGTATCCAGGCTCGCCGGGATCGTGGGCAGGTCGTATCCGGCCTTGCGAAGGATGTCGGCTTTGTGGACAGTGCTGAGCATGCGGAGTGCCTCCGGTTTGGACGAAGGGGACGATAGCGATGGCCCGCCCGACCCGCCATCCGCTGCATGGCGTGCCGGCTTGTAGGCGGAAGCCGATGCGGGCGTTCGCGCTGCAGCAACCCTGGGTCGGACTAGTTCGTAAGTACTAGGGCGTGTTCCCACTATTTCTGGCGTCGCGAAGGCCTGTCACGGCGGGCCGATCAAGGCGCGCGACGCCGCATGTGCGTATGCCCATGCAAGGAGCGCAACGCCGAGTGGCCCGCCGTGACAGGCCTTCCCTTCGGGTTGGCCGGCAAAGCGGCCGTCTGCGGCGTTGCCCGCGCTTGCAAGGCATCAGCCTTGCTGCGCACGCGCGCCTTGCAGCCAGCCCCTTTGCCGGCCAACGCGACGCAAGAAATAGTGTGAACACGCCCTAGATCGCGTCCTGCCACACCAGCGTGGCGGCCGTGAGGTCTTCGATCGCGCTGCCCACGGCCTTGAAGACGGTGCGCTGCGCCTCGTCCGAGCGGCCTGCGCACTCGCCGCGGCACAGCGCCGCCAGCGTGCCCCGCACCTCGTGCGCCTTCAAGGTGCCGGCGGCCATCGCGTCGAGCAGGTCGCCCGACTTCTGGAGTGCCTCGTCGGTGTCGACGAAAGTGCCTGCGCCCGCGAAGCACTGCACGTCGGCCTCGCGCATGGCCGGCGTGAAGCTGCCGATCAGGTCGAGGTGGGAGCCCGGCGCCAGCCACTCGCCGCGCACCAGCGGCGCGGTGGCCAGCGTGGCGCAGCTCACGATGTCGGCCTGCCGCACGGCGGCCTGCAGGTCGGTGACGGCGTGCGCGTTCCAGCCTTCGGCGCGCCATTGCGCGGCCAGCGCCTCGGCGCCTTCGGGGCGGTGGTTCCACACCCGCACCTCGTCGATGGGCCGCACGCTGGCATGGGCGGCCGGCAGCATGCGCGCGATGCGTCCGGTGCCCAGCACCAGCAGCCGCCGTGCATCGGCGCGAGCCAGGAACGAGGCGCCCAGCGCCGAGGCCGCTGCCGTTCGGCGCGCGGTGATCTCGTTGCCGTCCATCATCGCCAGCGGCACGCCTGTGCGCGCGTCGTACAGCACGTAGGTCGCGTGCAGGCCGGGCAGGCCGCGCGCGCTGTTGCCCGGGAAGATGTTGATGGTCTTGATGCCCAGGAAGCCCGCGTCGCTCCACGCCGGCATGATCAGCACGGTGCCCTTGTCGCTGCTGCTGCCGCTGCTGCCGGCGCTGTCGGCCGTGCTGCCTGGCGCGGTCTCGACGGCGTGCACATGGCGCGGCGGCACCTGGGCGCCCGCCGCGAAGGCGGCGCGCAATGCCGGCACCAGCCGCTCGAAGGCCAGGGGCTTGCGTGTGGCGGCTTCGTCGAAGTGCTTCATGGTGGAATCGTGTGGATGGCGGCCGTCGTCACTGCTGCAGCGGATGCTGCGCGGCCTCGAAGAATTCGGTGAGTGCCTTGCGGTAGGCGTGGCCGAAGCGCAGCGCCGTCATCGGCTCGAGGTGGCCGGCACCCGGCACCTCGACCAGCCGCCGGGGCTCGCGCGCATCGGCCATCAGGCGCTTCGAATGCGCGAGCGGAATCACCTGATCGGCCGTGCCGTGGATGAACAGCAGCGGAATGGGCGACACGGCCGCCACGTACTTCGACGCCGCGTAGTCGTCGCTCACCAGCAGCCCTGCGCCCCGGAGCTTGTCGTTTGCGATGGCCGAGTACGAATAGAACGTCGATTCGATGGCCGCGGCCTTCACGCCCGCCCGGTTGCCCGCGCCCACCACCGCGATCGCATTGGTGCCGCCCAGGCTCTGGCCGAAGACGAAGAGCCGCGTGGGGTCGACGTCGCTGCGCGAGCGCACATGGTTCAGCGCCGCGTTGGAATCCTCGAACACGCCCTTGGGTTCGGGCTTGCCTTCCGACTGGCCGTAGCCGCGGTAGTCGAACACGAACACGTTGTAGTCCTGCTTCGGCAGCCAGGCCACGAAGCGCCAGTGCGCGCTCATGTTCTGCGCGTTGCCGTGGAAGTGCACCACCGTGCCCTTGGCTTCCTTCGGATCGGCGCGGCTCTCCGCGGGCAGGAACCAGCCGCTCAGGCGCGTGCCGTCGGCGCTCTCGAACTGGACGTTCTCGTAGCGCAGGCCCAGCACGTCAGGCGTTTCGTAGCGCACGCTGTCGGGGTAATAGAACATCGACTGCACGCACCCCGCGAGCATCAGCGGCAGCGTGCACAGCACGAGCCTGCCGCACCTTCGGACAACGTTGCCCAGCGTCATGGCTTCTCGCGCCGTGCGGCCGCGCGGTTCTCCGCCAGCATGTTGCAGAAGAGTGCGCCCTGCTCGATGGCGTCGTCCAGCGCCACGTGCGTGTGCGGCAGCTTGTCGAACCAGCGGCGCGGCATCGCGCGCTTGGTGCTGTCGCGGTAGTCGAGCCCGAGCATCGCCATGGCGAACGTCTTCACGTCGAGCGCCGAATGGCTGAATGGGCTTTCGCCCGCGAAGCGCATCAGGTACCAGTAGACGAACAGGAAGTCGAAGCCCGCCGGATACGCCACGAACACCGGCCGCGCAGGCAGGCCCTTGAGCCAGCCCACGTAGTTCTTCATGGCATGCGCCGGGTCCTGCAGGTCGGTGCGGCAGGCAGCCCAGGCCTCGGGCTGCGTTTTCCACCACGCGGCGGTATCGGGGTGGGCCTCGGCGCCGGGCAGCGTGTGCAGGTTGGCGCTGAACGTGGACAGGAGTTGCTTGTCGGCCGTGTAGGCGGCCGAGCCGAAGCTGAGCATCGAATGCGGGCCGGGGATAGGGCCGTCGGATTCGACGTCGGTACTGATGTAGATCTCTGACATGGGCTGATTCATTTCCTTGCTGGCTGCGGCTTTCTGCATGCCGCCTGGTTCGTGTTCGGCCTGTCTTTTCAGTTGGATGCCGCAGCGGCCCAGCGCTTCCACCATGGCTGCTTTGCCGGCGCATCGGTTTCGGGCGGACGTCCGGGCAGGAACGCCGCGCAGGCCTTCGCGCGATCTCTCTGGCGTTCGACGGTGGCTGCGGTCGCCCATTCGGACGGCTCGCCTTCGAGTTGGTCGAGTGCCCATTGCAGCTCGGCTTCCGCGGCACTCGGCAGGGGCTCGGCTGCCATCGCGCCCTGGACGGCAGACAGCAGCTGCTGCGGGCTGCCCTTGTCGAACCCGAATGCCAGAGCGGCGATGTACGTGTAAAGCGCAGCCTTCATGCCTGCGTCGTCAGGCACAGGCTTTTGCCCTGTCGACGACAGGTGCATGGCCAGGTCGTGCTTGATGCCAAGCATGCTGTCCACCATCTCGTGGCATTCACCCGGCAGCTCGAACCGCTGTTGCAGCAGCCCAGCCCACAGCATTTCATCCAGCCGGTCCTGCAGCACGAACTGCTTGTCGAAGCCGATGGCCGTCGCGTAGGCCTCGAGGTTGGGGTAGAGCGCCTGCGCGCAGAAGATCGCGAAGGCCGCAGCCTTGGGGTTGGAAAGCTTCGACAACCTCGACGAGAAGATTTCGGCCAACCGACTGCCCGCGTGCGACGCTTCGACCTGCTGCGTGTACTGCGCGATCCATTGCAGGTACCAGTCGTTGAAGCCCATGCGGCTTCCGTCCTTGTTCAGCAAGGGCTGGATGCCGCCGTAGTCGGCGCGCAGGTCTCGCCAGACGGTGCCAGCCAGCGGCCCGGTGACCACGAGCCAGTTGCGCAGTGCGCAGCCTTCGTGAGAGATGGGGATGGCACCGTCGGTAATGCCGGTTGCGTAGTACTGAACCTCCAGTTTCTTCTCCCACTCCTCGTTCATTCGATCTTCTTCTTCGAGGGTCGTTGCTTCCGTGGGATCCGGTTGCTGGGCCCAGAAGTCGTCGGGAAGGTTCCACGTGTCGCGCAACGGGAATGGTTTCGACAGGTCCCCGACGAGCGAATAGCCGTCTTCCCAGCGGCCGACATCGCGCATGTTGTCTTGCATGCCGAGCGGAAACACGCCATACGCCGGGCCGGCGCCTCCGTTGCCGAGTTCGGTGATGAACCTGCGGTATTCGTCGGGAAAGCGGCACCCGTGCTTCTCCTCCATCCGCGCGACCTCTTCCTCCGGAACGGGAGGGTTCAGGTCGTACCCGTGTGATCTGGCTGCGAAGCAGGCGCAGTCCAGGTCGAGCCGCTTGAGCGTTTGAAGGCGAGGCAGGATGTCGGTCACGACGGGTTCGTTCCTTTCTGCAGATCACTCGATGCCAAGAATCGATGGCACCGACCGTTCGAGTTCCTCGATCAGCGCGGGGTCCATGTACTTGTAGTCATCCGGAATGTCGAGCACGTGGATCGGTTTGTGCGCCAGCATGCGCGTGAACTCCGCCACCAGCCGCGACTTGTGTTTTTCCTCCATCACGAGGATCACGTCGGCCCATTCGATGTCGTCGACGGAGACCTTGTGCCGCGCGTTCGGGCTGGTGCCCGCGGAGCGGGCCGAGACCAGGGGATGCCGCCGCCAGAGCTGCTCTGCGGTCGGGCTGCGCCATTGGTTGCGGCTGCAGATGAAGAGAACGTTGCGCATGGGTCAGGTGGCAGCAGGAGGCAGCGGAAAGGCATGCATGTCATGCCAGCGGCCGGACGAGTTTTCGATCAGGGCGACTTCGGTGCATGTTGCGTTCACGGCGCCCGACATGGCGAGGCGCGCGTGCAGTTCGCCGGCCGCCTGCTCCGTATGATGTGCATCGCCATGTGCGACGCTGAGGTGCGGAACGACGCCTTCGTGCTCGCCGCCGTAAGGCAGGAATCCGGGGAAGGCTTCCACCAGTGCCAGGGTCATGCCGATGAACGGCGAGGCCGGTTCCGGCGCGAGGTACGCGGTCTCGGGGAAGCGTCCGACCGAGCTCAAGAGGAAGTCGAAGGAGGGCGTGCGTTGCAGCACGCGCTGCGCGCGTTCGAGCACTTCGCGCGTGACCAGCGCCGGGTCCATGAACGGCACCAGCACGGTGATGTGCGCCGGGACACCGAGCGCCGCGTTGGCGTCGTAGCGCCGACGCAGGTCGCGCGCGATTCCTTCGGCAGTCGGGACTTTCACGACGAACGCGGAGATGGCCATCGGGCGGAGGATAGCTCGCAGGTCTATGGCGCGGCGATGGCCTTGGCGTCCTTCGCCGCGATCCAGCCGTGCAGCACGCGGCCCTGCGTGTTCACGAAGTCGACCTCGAGCAAGCCTGCCTTCTCGGACACGACGCCCAGCACGTCGCCGCGCACGACGTAGGCGCGCCCCGCGTCGCCGGGCGACTTCTGCAGCGCCGTCCTGTCGGCGGACACGCTGACCAGCCGGATCCAGCCGGCCTTGTGCGTGAGGTCGAGGTCCAGGCCGTTGTCGATCAGCGGCGGCAGCACGTTTCCGCAGCCCGGCAGTTGATGTCCGCCCGGCAGGGCGAGGCTCACGGTACGGCTGTCGGCGCCGGCGGACAGCCGTCCCTCGATGGACGGTGCCGGGCCTTCGACGATCGTGCGGACCACGGCCGCGCTCTGCGAGCTGGCGCGGCCCGCGATCCTGAAGCTGCAGCTGCCCTGCTGCGCGAAGCTGCCGCTGACGGCACCACCGCCATCGACCGCCAGCATCAGGCCTTCGTACAGGCCGGGCCGCAGCACGCCAGCCTGCGCACCCGTGGCGACCAGCAGCACCACGGCTGCTGTGCACAAGGCGCCCGTCATTCCACGCTTGTTCTTCATCTCCTCGCTCCTCCTCGGCAATCCCGGTTGTCTGGCCGTCGAATCTATCAGCGGACGATGTCGTTCCATTCGAGTCCGTGCTTGCCCAGGTACTTGCGCAGCCTGTCCGCATCGTTCACCACGCTGCGCTGCGCGCGCGAAGCCTGAAACAGCTGGCGGCCCGCGTCGGAGAGTGTGCGCGACTGCCGGCACACGCGTACCACCGCCTCGAGCTGCAGCCTGTCGAACAGGTCGAGCGATGCGGCACGTTCCTCGCCGAGCAGCGCGTCGAGGTCGATGTCGCCGGGTGCGGCAGGCATTGCGCCTGCGTGCTTCCACAGCCACCGCAGCCGTGCGATCTCCGCCTCCACCAGCGCCACCGGAATGCGTCCGCCATCGGCCAGCGTGGCCAGCCGCGTCACGCTGGCCGACAGGTCGCGGAAGTTGCCGCTCCACGGCGCCTCCGCGCTCTGCGCGAACCGGAGGTAGGCCGCGCGCGCTTCGGCGTTGAAGCGCACCACGCGATGGTTCTCCGCGGCATGGATGGCCAGCAGATGGTCGACGTTGGGCTCGATGTCCTCGGGCCGTTGCGCCAGGCCGGGCAGGTCGTAGGTCCAGAGGTTGATGCGCGCGAACAGGTCTTCGCGGAAGCGCCCCTGCGCCACGTCGCTGCGCAGGTCGCGGTTGGTGCCTGCGATCAGCTGGAAGTCGCTCTCCACTTCCTTGTCGGCGCCCACGGGGAAGAAGCGCTTCTCCTCGATGGCCTTCAGCAGCATCGCCTGCTCGTCGAGACCGAGTTCGCCGATCTCGTCGAGGAAGAGGGCGCCCTGGTGCGCCGTGCGCAGCAAGCCCGCGCGATCGGCCGCTGCGCCGGTGAACGCGCCCTTCCGGTGGCCGAAGAGCGTGGAGGCGGCACCGTCGCCGCGCAGCGTGGCGCAGTTCACTTCCACGAACGGCCCCGTCATCTGGTGGCGCGCCTGCTTCAGCTCGAACATGCGCCGCGCCAGGAACGACTTGCCCGCGCCCGTCGGACCCACCAGCAGGATGGGCGCGCGCGAGCGCACGGCCACGCGCTCGATCTCGTCGATGAGCGCATTGAAGCGCGCATTGCGCGTGGCGATGCCGCTCTTGAGGAACGCGACCGCGTCGCGCTGCTCCGCGTCGAAGCGCCGGGCGATCACGTCGTAGCGCGACAGGTCGAGGTCGATCAGCGTGCACTTGCCGGCCTCGCCTTCGCGCTGCTTCCGGGGCGGCGATGTCTGCGCCAGCACGCCGGGCACCACGCGCGATTCCGACAGCAGGAACATGCAGATCTGCGCGACGTGCGTGCCGGTGGTGATGTGCGTCCAGTACTGCTCGTGCTCGGTGTCGAAGGTGTAGGCGCGCGCCCAGTCGTACAGCCGCGTGTAGACCTCGCCGAAATCCCAGGGGTCGGCGAGGTCGAGCGGCACGAGGTTGACGGTGGTTTCGGGCGACACGGTGGCGATGTCGGCCTTGACCACCTCGGCCAGCGCCTTGTGCCGCAGCGTGTAGAGCAGCTCCATGCGCGAAACGACCATGTCCTCGTGCTGCGCGAGCGAGACCGTGGGGCGCCACTTGTTCCAGCGGCCCGCGCCCTGGCCGGCGTCGAGCTGCGTGCCGAGGAAGCCGATGACGACGATGGGTTTCTTCATTTTCTGGATAAAAGACTATCCAAAATTATAAGAACTGCCGGATATTTTTTCGGTTGACTGAGGCTTGCGGATGGTGGATCGACAAAAAGTCGAGCGAAATCAACGACTTGAGTGGTTCTTCGGCCAAAACCGGCCCGATCTGGCACACCCGTTGCAATAAAGATTGCAACCCAAGAAAACAAGACGAACAAAAAGAACCGAACAAGGAGAAGTCATATGGCCAACCTTCAACTCTTCCAGACCACGCGCGGTGCCCTGCAACCCGCGGCCGACGTGCGCAACAAAGCCGGTGGCGCTGCCTATGCACTGTCGCCCAAGCACCAGCTGGCGCAGCTCGCAGCCACCGGTTGTCTGAACAACACCTTCTATGCGCAGGCCCAGGACCAGCTCGACGCCGTGCTGGCCCTGGCCCGCGAAGTCGATCCGCTGTTCGTCGCCAGGACGGCCGTGTACGCACGCCGCGCCGGCCACATGAAGGACATGCCGGCGCTGCTGGCGGCCACGCTGGCGATGCGCGACGTGTCGCTGCTCGCCAAGGTGTTTCCCCGCGTGGTCGACAACGGCAAGATGCTGCGCAACTTCGTGCAGATGCTGCGTTCCGGCGCGGTGGGCCGCAAGTCGCTCGGTACGCGTCCGAAGAAGCTCGTGCAGCAATGGCTGCTCGAGGCGACCGAGGCGCAGCTGCTGAATGCCGCCGTGGGCAGCACGCCCTCGCTGGCCGACGTGGTGAAGATGGTTCACCCGAAGCCCGCCGAAGCCTGGCGCGCCGCGTGGTTCGCATGGCTGATCGATCGGCCGTATGCGCTGGAGGCGCTGCCTCCGGTGACGCAGGCTTTCGAACGCTTCAAGCGCGATCGCGCCGAGCGCCGCGCCGGTCCGCCCCAGGCAAGCGAGGCCACGGATGTGCCCGACGTGCCGTTCCAGATGCTGACAGCGCTGGAGCTGGACACGCAAGCCTGGGCGCAGATCGCGCAGCGCGGTTCGTGGCAGATGGTGCGTCAGAACCTGAACACCTTTGCGCGCCACGGCGTGTTCGAACTGCCCGGCCTCGCGGAGGCGGTGGCCGCCAAGCTGCGTGACCCGCAGTCGGTGGCCAAGGCCCGGGTGCTGCCGTACCAGCTGATGGCTGCTTTCACTGCGGCCGGCGCCGAGGTGCCGCACGTGGTGAAGGAAGCGCTGCAGGACGCGATGGAGCTCGCGCTGGCCAACGTGCCTCGGTTCGAGGGCCGCGTGGTGGTGTGCCCCGACGTGTCGGGCTCGATGAGCTCGCCCGTCACCGGCCACCGAGGCTCGGCGACCACCGCGGTGCGCTGCATCGACGTGGCCGCGCTGGTGGCTGCCGCCGTGCTTCGCCGCAATGCGGACGCCCGTGTGCTGCCCTTCGAGACGAAGGTGGTGCCGCTGCAACTGAATCCGCGTGATTCGGTGATGACCAACGCGGCCAGGCTGGCCGCGGTGGGCGGTGGCGGTACGTCATGCAGCGCGCCGCTGGCGCTCCTGAACAAGGAGCAGGCGCATGCCGAGCTGGTGGTGCTGGTGTCGGACAACGAATCGTGGGCCGATCGCGCACGGGGCCGCGGCACCGCGACCATGCAGGAATGGGCGGCGTTCAAGAAGCGCAACCCGGCGGCGCGGCTGGTGTGCATCGACATCCAGCCTTATGCGACCACCCAGGCGCAGGAGCAGGACGATGTGCTGAACATCGGCGGCTTCAGCGACGAAGTGTTCAAGCTGCTGGCGGTGTATGCCGCAGGTGGCCTGGGCGCGGACCACTGGGTGGGTGTGATCGAGGAAACCTCGGTCTGAAGAGAAAGGCAAAGAGAGGGCGCCATGGGTTTCGGCCCACGGCACCCGATCCGAAGAATGAGCGTCGTCGTTCGGCGAATGCAGGTGTGACTACATCACCAAACCAAGTCACACCGACCGTTTGTCGCCGGACGGGGATGAAGGTTGTTGTGCGAATGCCGGCAGGACTACATGGATGACCGGGGGTTCGAATCCCCAGCCTCTGCGGCTCGGTCGATGTCCTGCCACTCTTGTCGCACTGTTTTTTGCAGCGAATGCTGACGGAACTACAGACTCTTAATCTCGTGGTCGCGGGTTCGAATCCCGCCGGTCGAAAAGCCGTAGCTCAGTGGTAGAGCACGACGTTTCGTCGATTCTTGTCGCTGCTTTTTTTGTTTCGAGATGAATGCAGGCTGGTCTACAGGTAGAGCGTCATGGTCTTGGCCATGAAGGTCCCGGGTCCGAACCCCGGTCTGCTTCGGCAGGTAGCTCAGTCAACGACCTGTCGTTACTCGTCACCTCATTTTTGTTTTCGGGCACGCAGGCACAGAAGGGAGCGCCACTGCCAAAAATGTTGATGTTGCCGGCAGTCCGGGTAGCACCGGATGCGGCGGGCAAGTCGGTCGGCGAGCAAGGTTGAGGATGCAGGTGCTGGCTCCGATGACGGGTCTGTCACTGGCGCGCGTTTCCAATCGCCGACTGGGCCGCTGGATTGAAACACCACGGTCGCCGTATTGATGCGGGTTCGAATCCCGCCGTGTCCACCAGTCATGAAATCGACGCTGTCGTCGAAGAGCGGAAAGAAGATGACCGAAGAAGAAGTTTGCAACGAAGACCTGATCGGCTACGACCTGCATCGTGCGGGATGGGCCTCGCTGAGCTTTCGCGTCGGCAAGGAACGGCCGAGCTTTGCCGTGTCCTACCTGCACGACTCGCTGGGCGACCTGGCACGCATGGGCTTGTCGTTGCACCAGGGCGCGATGGCGGCCGAGGTGGTGTTCATGGACGAGCCCGGCGAGGTGATCCTGGCGGTGAGCGCGGGCAACGGTGCCACGGACGTGTTGCAGTTCGAACTGCGCGAATACCGCGACTGGGCGAGTTGGGGAATGGTGTCCGTGGATGACCACCGGGTGGTGGCACGCGGCGAGATCGCGCGCACGGAGCTGGTCCGCAACGTTCATGCGATCCTGGGGCGCATCCATCTCGAGGTGGGCGTGGCGCGATACCGCGAGCTGTGGGTCGAGCACGATTTCCCGCTGCAGGACTACGAACGGCTGTCGGTCTCGCTCCACAAGCGGGCGATGATCTGAAGAAGAAACAACGAGTCGATACAAAGCGACAGACAGAGAGAGAAAAGATGAACTACAAACTGCATGAAGTGGCCAACGGCGTTCCCGTGAAGATGTGGACGAACGGCGTGCCCGTGGAAGACGAAGCGCAGGCGCAGCTCGAGAACGCCGCGCGCCTGCCCATCGTGTTCAAGCACATCGCGGCCATGCCCGACGTGCACTACGGCATCGGCGCGACCGTGGGTTCGGTGATCCCGACCTTCAAGGCCATCATCCCCGCCGCGGTGGGCGTGGACATCGGTTGCGGAATGATGGCGTGCAAGACCACGCTGAACGCCCGCGACCTGCCCGACAACCTGGGCCCGCTGCGCTCGGCGATCGAGAAGGCGGTGCCGCACGGCTCCAACCCCAAGCGCATGGGCCGTGACAAGGGTTCGTGGGAAACGCCGCCGAACGAGACCGACGTGGCCTGGGGTGCGCTGAAGGACGAGTTCGACGCGATCTGCGAAGACTACCCGCGCCTGAAGAACACCAACAACCACAAACACCTGGGAACGCTGGGTACGGGCAATCACTTCATCGAGGTGTGCCTGGACGAGGCGGGTGCGGTGTGGTTCATGCTGCACTCGGGTTCGCGCGGCGTGGGCAATGCCATCGGCACGCACTTCATCGAACTGGCGAAGAAGGACGCCGAGCTGCACCAGCGCAACCTGCCCGACCAGGACCTGGCGTACTTCGATGAAGGCGCCCGGTACTTCGGCGACTACGTGCGCGCGGTGGGATGGGCGCAGAAGTTCGCTCGAGCGAATCGCGAGGTGATGATGCAGCGCGTGGTCGCAGCCGCGCGCAAGGTGATCGCCAAGCCTTTCGAGGCGCACGTGGAAGCGGTGAACTGCCACCACAACTACGTGAGCCGCGAAAAACACTTCGGCGAGGACGTGCTCGTGACCCGCAAGGGCGCGGTGAGCGCAAAAGCCGGAGAGCTCGGGATCATCCCGGGCAGCATGGGCGCCAAGAGCTACATCGTGCGCGGAAAGGGCAACCCCGAGAGCTTCATGAGCTGCAGCCACGGCGCCGGTCGGAAGATGAGCCGCACCAAGGCGAAGAAGCTCTTCACGATCGCCGACCAGATCGCCGCGACCGAAGGCGTGGAATGCCGCAAGGATGTCGACGTGATCGACGAGATTCCGATGGCCTACAAGGACATCGATGCGGTGATGGAAGCGCAGAAGGACCTGGTGGAGGTGGTCTACACGCTCAAGCAGGTCGTTTGCGTGAAGGGGTGAGCATGGGCGTGGACTACCGCGTCAAGGCCGCGTTGCCATCGCGTGCGGTGGCGGAAGGCTTCTGCAGGAAGGCTGCCATCGGCTGCCACCTGCAGGTGGACGGCGAGCGTGCGGATTTCTATCCCGCGCCGCCGTCCGCGCCAACCGAATGGCCGCACGCCTCGGTGAGCATCGCGGCCGATGGCTTCGTTGTCTGCCTGCTGGCGAACAGCGATCTTGCGCGGCAGGTGCTGGGCTGCATCGTCCAGCTCGCCGCCGGCGAAGGCGTGGTGACAGTGGAAGAGCTGTAGAAGGGCGTCGGCACATCGACCGGCCTTCGCAGCACCGTATGGCGAAGGTTGGAAGAAATGAAAAGCAACAAGCAACGCCGTGCCGAAATCAAGGCGCGGCGCCTCGACCGTGCTGCCGCATCGGCCGCACGCCTCCGGTCGCCGGATGTCCGCCGGCCGCAGCCCGATGTCGCGTTTGCGCTCGGCTGCGAGCCTGCGGATCGATCCGTCCTCGATCGGTACAACAACACCTATGGCGTGCTGCCTGCTTTCTATGCAGCGCGCCCCTTCACTTGCCGCGACTGCGGCGCCGAGGAAGTGTGGACGGCCAGGCAGCAGAAGTGGTGGTACGAGGTGGTGCACGGCCATATCGACAGCCGCGCCGTGCGATGCCTGGCTTGCCGCCGCGCACGACGCGAACGTCTGCGGAATGCGGCGCCGGGTGCGAACCTGCTTCGCGAGCGGACGGATCGCCTGCGTGCCCTGGGTTCGGCAAAGCCGACCGCGCGAGCCGTCGCCGAAGTGGAGGCCGCGCTCGAGGGCAAGTGGTGGAGCCTGCGTGTCGTGGCGATCCAGACCCTGGCGCGATGGGGCGGCGAAGCGAACATCGCAAAGCTCCATGAGCTGATGGCGGCGCGTCCGGAAGGCGGTCGCCGATACTTCGGTTGGGAGCGCGTCGCCGCCGACGCCGCAAGAAGCGCATTGATGCGCCGGGAGTGATCGAAGCAATGATGAAGCTGACTTTTCTGGGGACCTCGTCCGGCACCCCGACGCGCCACCGCAATGTCTCCGGACTTGCGGTGCAGACCGTGCCTAGCGCCGACTGGTTCCTGGTCGACTGCGGCGAAGGCACGCAGCACCGCCTGCTGCAGACCCCGCTCTCGCTGCACGACATGGCTGCGGTCTGCATCACGCACGTGCATGGCGACCATTGCTACGGCTTGCCGGGCCTGCTCGCGAGCGCGGGCATGGGCAAGCGGACGAAGCCGCTGACGCTCATCGCGCCGCTGCCCGTGTGGGAGTGGTTCGAAACCACGCGCCGGTTGACCGATCTGCACCTGCCGTACGAGGTCACGCATGTGGATGTCGACACCCAGGCGCTGGTGTACGACGCGCCCGGCGTTCGCATCGAGCGCCATGTGTTGCGGCACCGCGTGCCGAGCCATGCCTACCGGGTGCAGGTCGAGACGCGGCGCACACGGCTGAAGGCCGATGCGCTGCGGTCCGTCGGCCTGCCGCCGGGCCCGGCATGGCGCGCACTGCAGACCGGCGAGGACGTGCCTTTCAACGGCGCGGTGCTGCGCAGTGCCGACTACGCGGAAACGCAGGTCGACACCGCGAGCGCCGTTCTGGGCGGCGACAACGCAGAGCCCGCAATGCTTCGCGACGCATGCCGGGGGGCGCAGTTGCTGGTGCACGAGGCCACCTACACGCAGGACGTGCTCGACAAGGTCGGCCCCGGGCCGATGCACAGTTCCGCGCGCCTGCTGGCGGAGTTCGCGCAGGCCGTCGACGTGCCAAACCTGATCCTCACGCATTTCAGCGCGCGCCACCAGAACGAGGAAGGCATGTCCGCACTGATGGCCGAGACGCAGGCGCACTACCGTGGCCATGCGTTCCTTGCGAACGACCTGGATGTCTACGAACTCGGCAGTGACGGCAGGGTGGCCGTGACCCGGGCCGACCGAACCTGACCGACAAGACGGGAGAAGAACCCATGAGCAACGAAGAAGAATTCCTGCGCTCCGCCCATCCGATCGAGCCCGCCATGCGTGCGCAGATCATGGACGGCCTGCGCGACATCGAGGCGAAGCACGACGTCACCGTGCTGTTCGCCTGCGAATCCGGCAGCCGCGGCTGGGGCTTCGCGTCGCCCGACAGCGACTACGACGTGCGCTTCATCTACGTGAATCGCCTGCCGTGGTACCTCACGGTGCAGCCGCGCCGCGACGTGATCGAGCTGCCGATCAGCGGCGACCTCGACATCAACGGCTGGGACCTGCGCAAGGCGCTGGGCCTGATGCGCGAGTCGAACCCGACGCTGCTCGAATGGCTGCGCTCGCCCATCGTGTACCGCGAGGACGCGCAGGCGATGCCGCGCTTTCGCGCGCTGTCGGAGGCGGTGTTCTCCAATGCGCGCGGCTGGCACCACTACGCCTCGATGGCGAAGAAGAACTTCCGCGAGCACCTGCAGGCCGATGAGGTGCGCTACAAGAAATACCTTTACGTGCTGCGTCCGCTGCTGGCCGCGCGCTGGATCCGCACGCAGACCGGCGTGCCGCCGATGCGCTTCGCCGACCTGGCGCAGCGCACGCTCGACCCGGTGCGCGATGCTGCGCTCATCGCGGAGATCAACGCGCTGCTCGAGGTGAAGATGCGCGCCGGCGAAGCCGCGACCAGCCCGCGCTGGCCCGGCATCCACGCGTTCATCGAGTCCGAACTGGCGGCCAACGCGGCCGAGCCGGTGACGCCGCTGCCTTCGTCCGACGGCGCCGGCCTGGACGCGTTCCTGTGCGAGACGGTGCTGCGAATGGACAACGGCGCGGCGGGTGTTGCTCGCGCCGCGGTGGGGGCCGTATGATGTTCGAGAGCGGCTATGTGGGTCCTTCCTTCTCTCACATCTGGAAACTAGGGTCTGCGCTTTCCGCTCCTTTTCATGGGCACCGGGCTTTTGCGCGGGCCTGCCGAGGTGACGCACGATGAACAGCCGGCTGTATCTGCGTCGCCGCTGGCGCGTGGTGGCCCAGCCGTCAAACGGCGCCCTGCCGCCCGCCTACCTCGCGACGCTTCACCAGGAGCTCGGCGCGATGGGCTGCACGCTGTCGCCGACGCTCGACGCCTGCCTGAGCACCTGGAACGCCGAGCCCTTCGTCGAGTTCCATCGCACGCTGCTGCGCGACGTGCGTGCGCTGAAGGGCGCGCACCGCGAATGGAAGCCGCTGTACCCCAACTTCCCCGACCAGGTGGCAAGTGCGAGCGCGACCACGCTCTTCCTGAACGCGGTCCGCCACTATGCGAGCTTCGGCCGCCAGCGGCCCGAAGAGGGCGCGTTGCCACGTGCCGCCCTGGCGGAGGCGGAGCGCCGAGCCGGCCTGCGCGAGATCGAACTGGGCACGCAGGAAGACTTCGAGCGGGTCTTCACGCAACTGGCGGGCGCGCGCAGTTCACTGTCGGCACAGGATCGGGAAGACCTGGCGTGGTTCGTGCGCTTCTACCGCGGCAAGGTGCATGCGTGGATGCCCGAGCGCTTCATCTCGAAGGAGAACCTGGCCGTGCTCGGCGGCATGCTGCTGCAGGTGGAGGACCCGGGCGCGCAAGCGTTCCTTGAGACGCACCTGCAGACCGCGACCGACGTGCTGCGGCTGGCCGTGGCACTGGGCGACGGCGACGTGTCGCTGGCCGCGCCTGCGAAGTTCCCGCGCATGAAGCGCCCGTTGCGTCGCTGGCTCCTGGCGATGATGGACCGCAGCGCCAGCGTCGCCGAAGACATGGCGCGCCGGCCCGAGGTGTTCAAGCGCCTGGGCGAGGTGCTGCATCCCGGCGAGTACGCGAAGCGCTTTCCGGCCGTGGCGGCCGCGTTCGACGGTGTACGCAACGGCGTTCGGCCGCAGGGCTTCAACCATCACGTCGAGCGGCAGCTGGAAGCGCGCGCCATCGACGACGCATTGGCCCTGCTGCCGACGCGCCCGGGCGAGTTCGCGCGTCGCCTCGACCACGTGCTGCGCATCGCGCCCGAGCCGGATGCCGTGCTGGCGCGCTTTCGCGAGGTGGCGGACACGGCCTCCACCGCAGTGCTGCTGCAGGCGATGGTGCATTTCCGGCGCCGTGGCGAGCACGCCCTGCGCAGCTTCTTCCCCAAGGGAGAGACTGCCAAGGTCTTCGCCATCAAGGACACGCGCGCGCCTTTGCAGGAGGGCATTGCCGAGGCCGCCGCGCTCGCCTGCGAGACCGCATTGCTGTCGCGCTTCGCCGGGTTGCCGCCGCTGGGTCGCTGCCATGTCGACCCCGCGCTGCGCAAGTACCTCGTGCCTTTCTCGCAGCGCTCGGCGTCGAAGGCGTTGCGCACGCTGGTGCGCGGCAGCCGTCTGCCGATGCCGGACGCGAACATCGTGCGCCTCTTCCTCTGGTGGAAGAACGGACGCGCGCGCACCGACATCGACCTGTCGGCCGCGCTCTTCAACGCGCAGTACAAGTACATCGACGTGTTGGCCTACTACAACCTGAAGGGCTATGGCGGCGTGCACAGCGGGGACGTCGTCGATGCGCCGCAGGGCGCCGCCGAGTTCATCGACCTCGACGTGGCGCTGCTGCGCGAGAAGGGCGTGCGCTACGTGGTGAGCTCGATCAACAGCTTCACCTCGCA
The DNA here is from genome assembly GCF_902712855.1 of Variovorax paradoxus. Classification (NCBI taxonomy): domain Bacteria; kingdom Pseudomonadati; phylum Pseudomonadota; class Betaproteobacteria; order Burkholderiales; family Comamonadaceae; genus Variovorax; species Variovorax paradoxus. The sequence goes on along the minus strand of NZ_LR743507.1, from coordinate 5,141,083 downwards.
GGCCTTCTGCGACCTGCCCGAGTGCTTTGCGGGATGGATGTCGCGCGAGGCCGCAGGTTCGGGCGAGATCTTCGAGCCCGCCACGGTGATCGACCGGGTCGACGTGGCGGCCGACACCACGATCTGCCTGCCCGCGATCTTCGACCTCGACGCGCGCGAGGTGATCTGGGCGGACGTTGCGTTGAAGCAGTACCCGCTCTGGAACAACGTGCAGAGCAATCTTGCGGGCGTGTCGCTGATGCTGCGTTCGCTGGTGGAAATGTCCAGGCCGGACCTGCACACGCTGTTCACGCTGCACGCAACGGCGCGGGGGACCGTGGTCGAGGAGGCCGGGGAGGCCGACACCGTGTTCGGCGTGCACGAGGGGATCACGCCTTTCGACATGGACCGCATTCGCGCCGACTTCATGTAGCTGGCGCATGCATTGAATAGAAGAAAAAGATGATGAAGACAGAACGGAAGACGATCGAACTCGACGGTTCGCAAGGCGAGGGCGGCGGCCAGATCCTGCGGACCAGCCTTGCGCTGTCGATGGTCACCGGCCAGCCGATGGCCATTGAAAAGATCCGCGCGGGCCGCGCCAAGCCGGGCCTGATGCGCCAGCATCTTGCGTGCGTGAATGCCGCGGCGGAGATCAGCGGCGCGGAAGTCGGTGGTGCGGAGCTCGGTTCGCAGTCGCTGCGCTTTGCGCCCGGCACCGTGCGCGCGGGCGACTACCGCTTCGCGATCGCCAGCGCGGGCAGCTGCATGCTGGTGCTGCAGACCGTGCTGCCGCCCTTGCTGCTGGCCGGCACCGCCAGCCGCGTGCATCTGAGCGGCGGCACGCACAACCCGATGGCGCCGCCGTTTCACTTTCTGGAGCGCGCCTTCGCGCCGCTGGTGCGCCGCCTGGGCGCGGACCTTCAGCTGACGCTGCGCCGATGCGGCTTCTACCCGGCGGGCGGCGGCGAGGTCGAAGCGGAGATCGTGCCTGCGGCCGGCGTGCTGCAGCCTTTCGACCTGATGGCGCGCGGCGATGCGCAGACGGGCTATGCCGAGTGCCTCGCGCCCGGCCTGCCGCGCCATGTGTCGACGCGCGAGCTCGACACGCTCGGCGGTGCGATGGGGTGGTCCGGCGAGCAGCTGCGCCATGGCAACGCACGCCAGAACGAAGGCCCCGGCAACGCATTGCTGGCCACGCTGGCTTACGACCACGTCACCGAGGTGTTCACCGCCTTCGGCGAGAAGTCGCTGAGCGCGGAGCAGGTGGCGCACGGCCTGGTGAAGGAACTGCGCGCGTTCCAGAAGAGCGAGGCTGCGGTCGGCCCGCACCTGGCGGACCAGCTGGCGCTGCTGCTCGCACTGGCCGCATGGCAGGGACAGAAGGCCTGTGCCTTCACCTGCAGCGAAGTGACGGAACACACGCGCACCAACTGCGCGGTGATCGAGCGCTTTCTGCCGGTGCGCTTCACGATCGCCGAGAGCCGACAGGCCTGCACGGTGCGGGTTTCGCCCGACTGAGCGGGCCGGCGCTGGCGAGACCTCGCCCGCTCAGGCGAGCGGCGTCGCGTTGGCGTACAGGCGCAGCAGCATCGCGCGCAGCGTCTTCACCTCCGCAGCGCTGAAGTCCGAGGTCGCCACGGCCTCGTAGTGCTGGGCGAGCGGGATCAGCTCCAGCGTCAGCGCCAGGCCGCGTTCGGTGAGCGCGATGCGCACCGCGCGCTTGTCGGTGTCGCACTTCTCGCGCGCCACCAGCTCATGTGCCGCCAGCCGGTCGACGATGCGCGACAGCGCCGACAGGTCGGTCGACGCGTGCGTGGCGAGTTCCGACAGGGTCTGCTTCGGCGTGTGCTGGAGCGATGCGCACACGCGCCACTCGCTCAGGGCGAGTCCGTACGGTTTCAGCGCCTTCGCAAAGGCGTTGCCCATGCGCGCGCCGGCGCGCGCCAGAAGGAAGGGAATGGCCTTCTCGAGGTCGTGATCTTGGGGCAGGGTTTTCATCTAGACATGCTTGAACAATCAAGTATATAGTCCGCCGCAATTGCTTGAATAATCAAGCAAATACGGAGACGAGCATGACCCTGGAGCCTTCCCGCAGAACGGTTGTTTCACACGCGCTTGCATTCGCGTTCATGTGCGGCGTGCCATTGGCGCAAGCCCAGGGCCCTGTCGCCAGGTGGCCGCAGCAGGCCGTGCGCTTCGTGGTGCCTTTTCCCGCTGGATCAGCGCCCGACGTGCTGATCCGTCATGTGGGCGCCAAGCTGGGCGAGAAGTGGGGCCAGGGCGTGATCGTCGACAACAAGCCCGGCGGCAGCGGCGTGATCGGCATGAACGCGATCCTGTCCGCGCCCACCGACGGCTACACCTTCGGCTTCGTGCAGGGCTCGGCGATCTCGGTGGCGCCCAGCACCATCAAGGGCGTGAGCTACGACTTCAACCGCGACTTCGTTCCGGTGACGCTCGCGGCCGTCGCGCCTTTCATGCTCGCGGTTCCGGCCAGTTCGCCCTACAAGACCCTGGCCGATTTCATCGCCGCCGCGCGCGCCAAGCCGCAGGGCGTCGAGGTCGCCGACAACGGCCGCGGCACCGCGCCTCACCTGGCTTCCGCGCTGCTGGGCCTGCAGTCGGGCGCGCAGTTCCTCGAAGTGCACTACCCCGGCGGCGCGCAGGCCATGCAGGCGACGCTGGGCGGACAGACGCAGATGATGGTCGAAACCTACAACGTGGTTGCGGGCAATGTGCAGGGCGGGCGCATGCGCGTGCTCGCGAGCATGGGCGATCGCGTCGAGGCCGGACTCGAATCCTTCCCGCTCGCGAGCAAGACCGTGCCCGGCGCGGTGGCACACGGCTGGTTCGCAGTCATCGCGAAGAAGGGTGTCGACCCGCTGGTGCTCGCGAAGCTCAACAAGGACATGAACGAAGCGCTGCTGCTGCCCGACGTGGTGGCGAAGTCGCGCGAACTCGGCACCTATCCGCGGCCGGGAACCCCTGAACAGCTGGCGCGCTACATCGCCGACGACCGCAAGACTTGGCAGGACGTGCTGGACAAGCTCAACATCAAACCGGAGTGATTTTTCCCATGAAGAACAAGATTGCGCTCGAAGAGCATTTCGCGATCGACCTCACGATCGCCGACTCGCAGGTGTACGCCCGCCCCGAAGTGTGGCAAGGCCTGAAGAGCAACCTGCTCGACTTCGAGCAGCAGCGCCTCGAGAAGATGGACGAGTGGGGCACGGAGCTGTCGATCCTGTCGCTCAATTCGCCCGCGGTGCAGGGCATCCCCGATGCGAAGCGGGCCATCGAGGTGGCGCGGCGGGCCAACGACGTGCTGGCCGAGCAGATCCGGCGCCACCCCGCGCGCTTCGGCGGTTTCGCGGCGTTGCCCATGCAGGACCCCGAGGCGGCCGCGCGCGAACTGGAGCGCTGCGTGCAGCAGCTGGGCTTCCACGGCTTCCTGGTCAACGGCTTCTCGCAGGTGGGCGACGAGAACACCGTCGTGTACTACGACGACGCGCGCTTCAACGATTTCTGGACGGCCGCGGCCACGTTGAAGAAACCCTTCTACATGCACCCGCGCGACCCGCTGCTGGGCCGCGAGCCGATCTACGAAGGCGCGCACTGGCTCACCGGACCGACCTGGGCTTTCGCGATGGAAACGGCGATCCATGCGCTGCGCCTGATGTCCAGCGGCATGTTCGACCGTCACCCCGCGTTGCAGATGATCCTCGGCCACTTCGGCGAAGGCATTCCGTTCAACATCTGGCGCGTGGACCACATCCTGCGCAAGGGCCGCCGCGGCATGCCTTGCGACAGGGAGATCGGCGACTACCTGCGCAGCAACGTGCACATCACCACCAGCGGCAACTTCCGCACGCCCACGCTGCTGTCGACCATGCTCGAGGTGGGATCGGACCGCATCATGTATTCGGTGGACTACCCGTTCGAGAAGCACGAGGACGCCGCGCGCTGGTTCGACGCCTGCGAGATCAGCGAGAACGACCGGCAGAAGATCGGCCGCGACAACGCCCGCAGGCTGTTCGGATTGGCATGAGCTCACCTCCAGTCTTCGCGCACTTCGTGTCGCTACGCCAACCCCCTTTCAGGGGGCAACACCAACGGCCCGGCGAAGCCGGTTCCGTGGTGTTCCTGGAAGGAACTCCCGCGCAGAGCCTTGAGGAAGATCGATGAACAAATCAATAGACACCCGCCCCGTGCTGGTGGCCGGCGGCGGCATCGGCGGCCTCGCCGCCGCGCTGGCCCTGGTGCGCGAGGGCTACCGCGTGAAGGTGATCGAGCAGGCCGGCCAGATCGGCGAGATCGGCGCGGGCATCCAGCTGAGCCCGAACGCTTTCGCGGCCTGCGACGCGCTGGGCGTGGGCGAGCATCTGCGGGCCAAGGCGGTCTACACCGAGGAGATGGTGATGTTCGACGCCATCGACGCGAAGCGCGTGGCGGGCATCTCGCTGTCCGAGCGGTTCCGCGAACGCTTCGGCAACCCCTATGCGGTCATCCACCGCGCCGACATCCACGGCGCGCTGCTCGAAGGCGTGAAGCAGACGACCGACGGCATCGAGTTCCTCACGTCGACCAAGGTGGTGCACATCGAGCAGGACGAGCACGGAGTGACGCTCATCGACGCGCAGGGCGGCCGGCACGAAGGCCAGGCGGTGATCGGCTGCGACGGCGTGCGCTCCGCGGTGCGCCAGCAGTACGTGGGCGACAGCATCCGCGTGTCGGGGCACGTGGTGTTCCGCGCGGTGGTCGACACGGCGGACTTTCCCCAGGCGCTGCGCTTCACCGCGCCATGCATCTGGGTGGGACCCAACTGCCACCTGGTGCACTACCCGCTGAAGGGCGGCGACAAGTTCAACATCGCCGTCACCTTCCACAGCGACCAGCCCGAGGAATGGGGTTCGATGGAGGGCGATCCGGCCGAGGTGCAGCGCTACTTTCGCCCGACCTGCGAGCAGGTGCAGCAGCTGCTGCGAATCCCGAAGGCGTGGAAGCGCTATTCCACGGCCGACCGCAACCCCATCGAGCAATGGACTTTCGGCCGTGCCACGCTGCTGGGCGACGCGGCGCACCCGATGGTGCAGTACCTCGCGCAGGGCGCCTGCACGGCCTGCGAGGACGCGGTAACGCTGGGCTTCGCGCTGCGGCGCGAAGGTGGCGACTGGCCGCGCGCGCTGGCGCTGTACGAACGCTCCCGGGTGGCGCGCACGGCACGCGTGGTGCTGTCGGCGCGCGAGATGGGCCGCATCTACCACGCAAAGGGCGTCGAGCGGCTGGTGCGCAACAGCATGTGGACCGGCAGGCCGCAGGAGCGCTTCTACGACGCACTCGAATGGCTCTACGGCTGGACGGCCGCGAACTGCCTCGACGAGGTCGCCGCATGAGGATGACGCCGCAATCGCTGGAGGCTGCCGGCGGCGGCGCCTCCGCATCGGCCGACGCCATCGACATACCCGCGCTGATCGACAGCCAGCCCGTCAGCGCGTTCCAGAAATGGATCCTGCTGCTGGTCGGCTGCGCGGTGGTGATGGACGGCTTCGACGTCCAGGCCATGGGCTTCGTCGCGCCCGCCATCGTGCAGGCTTGGGGCATCGAGAAAGGCGCGCTCGGACCGGTGTTCGGCGCGGGGCTGTTCGGGATGCTGGTCGGCTCGCTGGTGCTCAGCATCTGCGCCGACCGCATCGGCCGGCGGCCGGTGCTGCTGGGGGCCACGGTGTTCTTCGCGCTGTGCATGCTCGCCACGGCCTTCGCGCACACGCTCGACCAGTTGCTGGCACTGCGCTTCATCACCGGCATCGGGCTGGGCGGCATCATGGCCAACGCCAGCGCGCTGGCCAGCGAGTACAGCCCGCAGCGCCGTCGGGTCACGCTGATGATGTGGGTGTCGTGCGGCTTCACTGGCGGCGCAGTGCTGGGCGGCCTGATCTCGGCCGTGCTCATTCCCTGGGGTGGGTGGCAGGCGGTGTTCATCTTCGGCGGCGTGGTGCCGCTGGCGATCGCCGCGCTCATGGCGCGCCACATGCCGGAGTCGATGCAGTTCCTGGTGCTTCGCGGCCGCAGGCTCGACCGCGTGGAGCAGTGGCTCGGCCGCATCGCGCCCGGGGTGCGTGCCGGCCCCGACACGCGCTACGTGGTGCACGAGGCGAAGCAGGACGGCGCGCCGGTGGTCGAGCTGTTCCGCGCGGGGCGCGGGCCGGCCACGCTGCTGTTGTGGGGCATCAACTTCATGAACCTGCTGAACCTGTTCTTTCTTGCGAACTGGCTCCCCACCATCGCGGCCGAGTCCGGCTACAGCGGGCGCACCGCCGTGCTGGTGGGCACGCTGCTGCAGGTGGGCGGCGTGATCGGCACCGTGGCCATGGGCCCGCTGATCGACCGCGTCGGCTTCTACCGCGTGCTGGTACCGGTCTTCGCCGTGGCCGTGGCGGCCATCGCGGTCATCGGGCAGCCGGCGCTGCCGCTGGCCCTGCTGCTCGCGGTGGTCATGGTGAGCGGCTTCTGCGTGGTGGGCGCGCAGCCGGCGCTCATCGCGCTGGCATCGAGCGTTTACCCGACCACGGTGCGCGCCACCGGCATGGGCTGGAGCCTGGGCATCGGCCGCGCCGGCTCCATCGTGGGACCGGTGCTGGCGGGCTGGCTCATCGGACTGCACTGGACGAACAGTGCGCTGTTCATCGCGGCGGCCGTGCCGGCGCTGCTGTCGTGCGCCATGGTGCTGTGCATGGGGCGCCTCAAATTCACCGGCGCCACGGCGGCGCCTTCACATCCTGGAGACGAGCAATGACGACGAACGAATCGCGCGGCTGGACCATCGCTGCGCGCGCATTGATGGCGGTGATCTTCCTGGTGGCCGGCGTGCGCAAGCTCATGACCTACGGCGCCACGCTCGGCTACTTCGCCAAGCTGGGCATTCCGCTGCCGGACGTGGTGCTGCCGCTGACCATCGCCCTCGAGGTGGGCGGCGGGCTGCTGCTGGTCGCCGGCTGGCGCGTGCGGTGGGTGGCATCGGCGCTGGCGATCTTCACGCTCGCCACGGCTTTCACCGCGCATGCGTTCTGGTCCGCCGACGCGGCGCAGTTCGCCGGGCAGCTCAACAACTTCCTGAAGAACGTGGCGATGGTCGGCGGCTTCCTGCTGCTGATCGCCCACGCGGCGGCCAGCGAGCGCAAGGCTGGGCCCTGAGCGGAAAACTGCTTTCCGTTCCTGTCGTTGAAGCGTGCGCGCGCCGGCCGGACACTCACCGGCCGTGCCACCGGCCGCCCGCGGAAGTATGGTGGATGCCCGGCATCGGCCGCTCTTCATGAACACCCGGAAAAGACAGACAGGAACGCCATGACCTCCACACCCTCGTTCGTCTACAACAGCGTGCCCCAGCGGGTGGTGTTCGGCGCCGGTTCGCTGCAGCACCTGGCGCGCGAGATCGACACGCTCGGCGCGCGCCGCGCGCTGGTGCTCTCCACGCCCGAGCAGCGCCCGCAGGCCGAGCGCGTGGCCGACATGCTCGGCGCCCATGCCGCGGGCGTGTTCGACCGCGCCGTGATGCACGTCCCCATCGAGACCGCACGCGAAGCGCGCGAGGTGGCCCGCCGCCTGGGCGCCGATTGCGCGGTGGCCATCGGCGGCGGCTCGACCACCGGGCTGGGCAAGGCGATCGCACTCGACTCGGGCCTGCCGATCCTGGCCATTCCCACCACCTACGCGGGCTCCGAGATGACGCCGATCTACGGCATCACCGAAGCCGGCATGAAGAAGACGGGGAAGGATTTCAAGGTGCTGCCGCGCACGGTGATTTACGACCCGGAGCTGTCGCTGAGCCTGCCCGTGGGCATGAGCGTGACCAGCGGCATCAACGCCATCGCGCATGCGGCCGAAGGACTCTACGCGGTCGATTCGAACCCGGTCATGGACCTGATGGCGCAGGAAGGCATTGCCGCGCTGGGCCGCGCGCTGCCGGCGCTTCGCACGGCGCCGCGGGACCTGGGCGCGCGCAGCGATGCGCTCTACGGGGCATGGTTGTGCGGCACGGTGCTCGGCAGCGTCGGCATGGCGCTGCACCACAAGCTGTGCCACACGCTCGGCGGCAGCTTCAACCTGCCGCACGCCGAGACCCACACCATCGTGCTGCCGCATGCGCTCGCCTACAACGCCGAAGCGGCGCCGCAGGCCATGGCGCGCATCGCGAAGGCGTTGGGTGGAAGCAGCGCCGCGCAAACGGTGTTCGACCTCGCACGCGACAACGGCGCGCCGGTGGCGTTGCGCGACATCGGCATGAAAGAGTCCGACCTGGACCTGGCCTGCGCGCACGCGCTCACGAACCAGTATCCCAATCCGCGCCCGCTGGAGCGGGACGCGATCCGCGCCCTGTTGCAGAACGCGTGGGAAGGCACGCGGCCCTGAACCCGGAAGGCTGCAGCGGGGCCGCGCGCGCTGCCTGCCGCGATTACAGCGGTAGTGCGTCGCCCCTGGCCGCGGCGCGGGCTGCGGCGCGCACAGTCGCGCGGTCGATCGTGCTGGCCAGCACCGGGGCGGTGCCGGACGCAGCGCCTTCGGCGTAGGGGTTGTCGCTGTGCGCGGCCGCAACGGCTTCGGCACGGACCGCGGCGCGGCTGACCGACGAAGCGATCACCGCAGCGGGGCCGGCGCCGGCGCCCTCGGCATAGGGGTTGTCGCTGTGCGCGGCAGCCACGGCTGCGGCGCGCACATCGTTGCGGCTGGCGGACGAGGCGACCGGATGCACGCCGTCGTAGGTTTCGGCGCGTGCTGCGCCTGCGGCGCCCAGCATGGCGAATGCGAGGGCGGAAAGAGCGATGCGTTGCGTGGAGTTCATGGTGCGAGTCCCTTCGGTTGTCTGTGTGGGCGGCGGACATTCGTCGTTGCCACGCAGGCAGTGTGAAACTTCACCGTGCGGCGCGCTGTGCGTTTGCGCACCGCTTTTGCCGATCAGCGCGGCGCTGCGGCGTGCGGCACGTGGAGCACCGCAAGAGGTTCGGAGCGGCCGCGCACCGCGAGCGTCTCGGGCGCGCCCATCGTGTCCGCCACGCCGGCCTGTTCCGCTGCGAAGAGCGAGACCACGAGGCGCGATGCCGCGGTCTTCGAGTGATCCTGCAGTCGGCTTGCCGTGTTCACCACCTCGCCGATGGCCGTGAAGGTGGTGGTCTCCAGGTAGCCCACTTCGCCCACCGCCGCGCGCCCCGCGTGCAGGCCCATGCCGAACTCCAGCCGCTGGCCGAACTGCGCCTCGAAGCCTTCGCTCCAGGCATCCATGCGCTGGCCGATGAGCGTGGTCGCGCGCAGGGCCTGCCTGCACGCGGTGGGCAGGTCGCCCTCGAGCCCGAAGATGGCCATCACACTGTCGCCGATGAACTGGTTGGGCACGCCGCCGCTCTCTCGCACGGCCGCGCCCACGGTGGCGAAATAGCGGTCGAGCACGTAGGCCAGGTCGAACGGCCACTGCCGCTCCGACAGGCCCGACCAGCGCCGCAGGTCGACGAAGAGGATCGCCACGTCGCGCTCGCGCCCGAAGCTGCCGACCGGCGCGGGCCGGCCTTCGTTGGGCAGCGGCGCGAACAGCGGCGTGACCTCGATGTCGCCATGCGGGCGCAGCTGGCACGCCAGGCGCACGTCGGCCGGCGCGCGCACCCGCTCCAGCGTGCGCTGCTCGTCGCGGCCCGGCTCGCCGATGTGCCCGGCCGCGCCGGCCACGCGCACGCGGCAGGTCGAGCAGCGCGCGCGTCCGCCGCAGATGGACACATGGTCGATGCCGTGGGAGCGGCTGGCCTCCAGCACGCTCCAGCCGCGCGGCACCTGCACCGTGCGGCCGGGGTAGCGCAGCGTGACCGACGGCTCGCGCGACCAGCGCGCCATGCTGCCGCGGGCCCAGCGCGCCGCCAGCAGCGCGGCCAGTGCGAGCCCGTAGGCCCACTTGATGCCGCTTTCGGCCGCGCCCAGCGCCTTGCCCTGCTCGGCCGTGGGCAGCGTGACGGGCGGCACGCCGTTCCACTGGAACTCGCGCCCCATCGACACGAACCCCATTGCCGCCGCCAGCGGCAGCACCACCGCGACGGCCAGCAGCAGGTGCGAGAACCGCCGGTACGCCGGCTGCGCGCGCAGCGCGAAGTGCAGGCCGAGGCAGCCATGGGTCCACGCGGCCAGCATCATCAGCAGCTGCGCGCCCGCGCCCCGCCAGTCCCACAGCCCCCAGACCACGCGCACGTACGAGCCCTCGATGCCGTAGGCCAGGTAGGCGCCGCGCATGGCGGCGAGGTGGGCGGCCAGCAGCAGCGGCAGCGCGAAGCCCAGCAGCACGCGCAGGGCCTCCAGCGGTGGCATGCGCAGGGTGCGGCGCTCCCACAGCGCGACCACCGCCAGCGCGAGGTGCGTGACGGCCGCGCCATACAGCAGCACCGTGCCCGGCAGGCTGTGCCAGAACTTCTGCACCCCGCGCAGCACCGTCTCGGCAAGGGCGAACGAGTAGATGCCCAGCGCATGGTTCAGCAGGTGGAAGCTGATGTACGCCATCAGCACCAGCCCGCTGGTCCAGCGCAGGTTGCGCCGGGTCGGCGTTCTCAGCGGAAAAAGCGAGGCCGGAGCCGGGCGGGGGGAACGTCTGTCCATGAACGGGTTCGAAGCGGCACCCGAGCATAATCCGCGCGCTCATACCCCTTGACCATCGATCCCCGGCATGGCCAGCCCTGAAACCACTTCCCGTTCCAGCCTCGCGCTGCGCCAGATCGCGCTGCTCGAAGGCCTCTCCGACCAGCGCCTGGCATTGCTGGCGCAGCAGTGCCTGTGGCACAGCGTGGAGGCCGGCAAGCCGCTGCTGCTGCGTGCCGAGCAGCAGGGCGAGGTGTTCCTGCTGGTGTCCGGCCGCGTGCGGGTGACGACCTACTCAGCCAACGGCCGGCAGGTGACCTTCCGCGATTCGGAGGCCGGCGAGCATTTCGGAGACATCGCGGCCATCGACGGCGGGCCGCGTTCCGCCGATGTGGTCACCCTGGCGCCGAGCGTGGTGGCCAGCCTGGACCGCGCGGCCTTCATCGCGCTGCTGCGCGACGAGCCCGTCGTGGCAGAACGGGTGATGCAGCGGCTGGCGGGGCTGGTGCGCCAGCTGTCGGAGCGCGTGATCGACCTGAGCACCCTCGGCGTGCAGAACCGGCTGCATGCCGAACTGCTGCGCCTGGCCCGCGCGGCAGGCGCCCATGACGGTGACGACAACCAGTCCCGGCTCGATCCCGCCCCCCGGCACGCCGCGCTGGCCAGCCAGATCAGCACCAACCGCGAGCAGGTGACCCGCGAACTCAACGTGCTGGTGCGCAGCGGCGTGCTGCGCAAGGACGACAAGGCCCTGGTCGTGACCGACCTGGCCCGGCTGGCATCGATGGTCTCGCAGGTGCGGGGTGACGCCGGCTGAGCCGGAAGGCCTTCGGTATCTCAGTTCCAGCGGCCCTTGAGGCCCCCCACGCTGAAGCGCCCCGCGCCCAGCAGCACCACCGTCAGCGCGCCGAACAGGTACAGGCCCTGCAGTTCCAGCGCCCAGCCGCCTTGCTTGGTCAGCGCGAACATGTCGGCCATGTGTACCAGGCCGAAGGCCACCAGCATGTTGATGACCACCACGGCGGCCGCGGCGCGGGTGAAGACGCCCGCGATCATCAGCAGCGGCGCGACGATCTCGCCCACGTACACCAGATAGGCCAGTCCGCCCGGCAGGCCGGCCTTGGCCAGCATGCCGCCGATGAAGCCCACCCCGGCCGACAGCTTGAAGATGCCGTGCAGCAGCACCAGGAAACCGATCGTCACGCGCAGCAGCAGCTTGCCGGCATCGTCCGTGCCGGCTGGGGAAACGGTGGACAGCGGCGCTTCGATCGGCGCACGCGTGGTGTTGGCGGCTACGGCCTGGGTGTTCATGGCAGATCCTTGGAAATCGGAGGGTCCGCCGCGGAATGCGGCGGTTGCGGTTCCAGTGTGCGGGGCTGCGGACATACGGAATGTGCGTTTACGCACATGTTTCGAGCATTCGCTGCCGTGCCGTCTTCCCGTGGAACACCGCGGAACCGGCTTTGCGGGGCCTTAGGTGTTGCCCCCGGTAGGGGGAAGGCGAAGCGGACACGAAGTGCCGCGCAGCCTGGGGGCGAGCCAGGAACACCGCGGAACCGGCTTTGCCGGGCCGCAGGTGTTGCCCCCGGTAGGGGGAAGGAGAAGCGGACACGAAGTGCCGCGCAGCCTGGGGGCGAGCCAGGAACACCGCGGAACCGGCTTTGCCGGGCCGCAGGTGTTGCCCCCCGGTAGGGGGAAGGAGAAGCGGACACGAAGTGCCGCGCAGCTTGGGGGCGAGCCAAGAACACCAAGGAACCGGCTTTGCCGGGCCTTAGGTGTTGCCCCCGGTAGGGGGAAGGCGAAGCGACACGAAGTGCGCGCAGCCTGGGGGCGAGCCTAGAACCTTCCGGTCCACTTGCGCTCGTAGTCCATCTTGTGGAAATGCGCCGCCATGAAGTCGATGAAGCTGCGCACCTTCGCCGACAGGTGCTTGCGGCTCGGATATGCCAGGTTGATGGTCAGGTGCGGCAGGTCCCAGTCGTCCAGCGTGGGCACCAGCCGGCCGGCGACGATGTCGTCGTAGACGATGTAGGTCGGCTGCACCAGGATGCCCATGCCGTCGAGGGCGGCGGCGCGCAGCACCTGGCCGTCGTTCGACTCCAGCAGCCCGGTGACCGACACCGTCCGCGTCTCGTCGCCGCGGCGAAAGCGCAGCTCGTTCGGGTTGTTCGCGTGGGTGTAGATCAGCAGCTTGTGCTGCGCCAGGTCGTCCAGCGTCTTCGGCAAGCCGTGCTGCGCGAAATAGCGCGGCGAGGCCGCAAGAATGCGCCGCGTCTCGCCGAGCCGACGGATGGTGACGTTCGAATCGGGCTCGTACTCGCGCGTGCGGATCGCCACGTCGATGTTGTTGTCGATCAGGTCGAAGTAGCGATTGGCCGCCTCCACATGCACCTTCACGCCCGGATAGCGCTGGGTGTACTCGCGCAGCAGCGGCGCGATGTGGTGGATCGAGAACGACAGCGAAGCCGTCACGCGCAGCGTGCCGGTCGGGTTCAGCGCGGTGGCGTTCACCGTCGATTCGGCGTCCGACAGGTCGGCCAGGATGGTGCGCGCGCGGCCGCAGAACTCGCGGCCGGTGTCGGTCAGGTACAGGCGGCGCGTGTTGCGCTCGACCAGCCGCGCGCCCAGCCGGGCTTCGAGCGCGCTCAGGTGGCGGCTCGCCGCGGCGTTCGACAGGCCCAGCGCCTCGGCCGCGCGGCTCAGGCTGCCGGCATCGGCGATCTGCACGAGCAGTGCGATTTCGGTCCAGCGGTCCATGGGCGTGCGTCTCCGGGAGCTTGTCTTTTGTCGGGCCGGGCGATTTTGGCGCAGCAAGGGGTGCGACCGTTCCGCTGGGCGGAAAAATCATTTGCGTCCCCGGTGCTTTCATGGGAACGGCGCGCGGCCTACAGTGCCCCGTTCGCCCGACAGAGACAACACGGAGACGCCACGATGCGCAACCTCAACCAGGACAACATCACGCAGGCCGTGCTTGCACGCTTCGCAGACACGCCCGATCCGCGGCTGCGCGAGATCATGACCAGCCTCGTGCAGCACCTGCACGCCTTCGCGCGCGAGGTGAAGCTCACGGAAGAAGAGTGGTTCCAGGGCATCCAGTACCTCACGGCCACCGGCCAGAAGTGCGACGACAAGCGCCAGGAGTTCATCCTGCTGTCGGACGTGCTGGGCCTGTCGATGCTGACCATCGCGATGAACAACGACAAGCCCGCGGGCTGCACCGAGGCCACGGTGTTCGGCCCGTTCTACTTCGAGGGCGCCCCCGAGTACGAGCAGGGTGCCGACGTGGCCAACGGCGCTGCTGGCGCGCCCTGCGATGTGCATGCCACGGTGCATGGCCTCGGCGGCGAGCCGGTGGCCGGCGCGGTGGTCGATGTGTGGCAGGCCGACGAAGGCGGCCACTACGACGTGCAGCACGAGGGACTGGACCACTCCGAGAACCGCGGCCGGCTGCGCACCGCTGCCGACGGCTCGCTGCATTTCCGCAGCGTGCTGGCCGAGGCCTATCCGATCCCGGTCGACGGGCCGGTGGGCGACCTGCTGCGCGCCACCCGGCGCCACCCGTGGCGGCCTGCCCACCTGCACTTCAAGATCGAGGCGCCGGGCTACGAGCCGCTCATCACCCATGTGTTCCGTGAAGGCGACCAGTGGCTCGACTCCGACGCGGTGTTCGCCGTGCGCCAGTCGCTGGTGGCGCCGTGGACGCAGCAGGCCGACGGCCGCTGGCGGCTGGACTTCGACTTCGTGCTGAACCCGCTGGCGCAGCCCGCCGCTCTCGCCGCCTGAGCGGCGCGTCCTGCCTGCCCGGCAGGCTCCGCCTCATCCTGCTACGCTCGCCCAGCCTGCCGTCCGGCGGGCTTTTTTCTGCGCTGGCGTCTTCCCATGGCCTTTCCTCTCATCACCGACCCGTACTTCTACGCGGTCGCCATTCCCGCCGTGCTGCTGCTCGGCATCAGCAAGAGCGGCTTCGGCGCCGGCTTCGGTTCGCTCGCGGTGCCTCTGATGGCGCTGGCCGTCACCGTGCCGCAGGCCGCCGCCATCCTGATGCCGCTGCTGCTGCTGATGGACCTGCTGGGACTGGCCGCGTTCCGGCGCGACTTCGACCGTTCGCTGCTCAAGTTCCTGATTCCGTTCGGCCTGCTGGGCACGGTGGTCGGCACGCTGCTGTTCCGCGTGCTGTCGGCGCACACGGTGGCGGGCATCGTGGGCGTGTTCACCCTGCTGTTCCTGGCGCAGCGCGTGCTGTTCCCGCCCAAGCCGAACGACCCGCTGCCCTCGCGCGGCGTGGGCGCGGTGCTGACCACCGTGTCCGGCTTCACCAGCTTCATCGCGCACGCGGGCGGCCCGCCGATCAACGCCTACGTGATTCCGCTGCGGCTCAAGCCGGTGATCTTCACCGCCACCATGGCCTACTTCTTTTTCGTGGTGAACCTGAGCAAGTGGATTCCGTACGCCTGGCTCGGCCTGCTCGACTTCCGAACCCTGTCCACCTCGCTCGTGCTGATGCCGATCGCGCCGCTGGGCGTGTGGGTCGGCATCCGCATCGCTCGGCGCATCGACGCGACGTGGTTCTATCGCTTCGTGTACCTCGGGATGCTGCTCACGGGCCTGAAGCTCGTCTATGACGGGTTCATCGGCTAACCCCCAGCCTTCGCGCACTTCGTGTCGCTGCGCCAACCCCCTTGCAGGGGGCAACACCAGCGGCCCGGCAAAGCCGGTTCCGCGGTGTTTCCGGGGAAAAAATCAGAGCTCGACGAGGCCCTTGAAGCCGCCAAAGATCATCCGCTTCGCATCGAAGGGCATGGTCTTGGGGTCCATGGCCGCGATGCGCGGGTCGGCCATGACCTTCGCGTTCACGGTGTCGCGGTGCTTGCGCGACTTGTAGGTGATCCACGAGAACGCCACCGTCTCGTCGGGCTTCTGCTTCACGCTCTGCGGGAACGAGGTGAGCTTGCCGGGCTTCACGTCGTCGGCGATGCACTCCACGTATTCGAGCGCGCCGTATTCCATCCAGACCTTGCCGGCCTTGCGCGCCAGCTTGCGATAGGCCTCCACGTTGGCGGTGGGGATGGCGACGATGAAGCCGTCTACATAACGAGCCATGGTGCTTCTCCTGAACAAAGAGTGGAAACGTTGAAGAAAGAAAACCGGCGGCTGCATGGCGCGAGGTTCACGATGCCGCCGTTTCACGGGGTGCCGCTTCGTCGTTGTTCTGTATCTGCCCCGGCATGGCGGAGCGAAGCAGCAGGGCCCCGATGAGACCCGCCGCCGCCGCGAACACGGCGCCGACGAGAAACGCAAGGTTGTAGCCGCCGGTGAGCGCCAGCGGCAGCTGCGCGCCGGCGGCTTCCATCGACGCGGTGCGCGCGGCGGCTGCGCTGGCCAGCACGGCCAGGCCGAGCGCGCCGCCCATCATGAAGGCGGTGTTGACCACCCCCGAGGCCAGGCCCGAGTCGGCGGGGCTCACCTCGCTCATGGCCGCCAGCAGCACCGGGTTGAAGGCCATGCCCGCGCCCAGGCCCAGCAGCATCATGCCGGGCAGCACGTCGATCACGAAGCTTCCGTCGACCGGCGCCCGCGCGAACAGCGCCAACCCGATGGCCGCGAGCCAGAGCCCGGCCGCCAGCGGCTTGCGGATGCCGAAGCGCATCACGATCTTCGCGGACAGCCCGAGCGAGAACACCGCCATGATGATGTTGGCCGGAAGGAAGGCCAGGCCGATCTGCATCGGCGTGTAGTTCAGCACCAGCTGCATGTACAGCGCCGAGATGAAGAACCATGCGAACATGGCCGCGGCCCACAGCACGCCCACCACGTTGGCCACCGACACGCTGCGCAGCCTGAACAGGCCCAGCGGCATGAGCGGATGCTGCACGCGCGATTCGATGGCGATGAACGCCGCCAGCAGCACCACGGCCGCGCCGAGCAGGCCGAGCGTCTGCGCGGAGGTCCAGCCGGCCTCGTTGCCGTTGACCACGCCGTACACCGCCAGCATCAGCGACAGCGTCACGGTGACGGCACCGGCCACGTCCAGCTTCTCGCCGTGCGCATGGCCGCGTGCCGCGGGCAGCAGCGCCACGCACAGCGCGTACACGGCCACGCCGATCGGCAGGTTCACCAGGAAGATCCAGTGCCAGCTCAGCGTGCTCGTGAGCAAGCCGCCCAGCAGCACGCCGATGCTGCCGCCGCCGGCGCACACGAAGCCGTACACGCCCATGGCCTTGGCCCGGTCGGCCGGCTCGGTGAACAGGTTCATGATGAGCGAGAGCGACACGGCAGACACCACCGCGCCGCCCAGGCCCTGCACCGCGCGCGCGGCCACCAGCAGGCCCTGCGAGGTCGAGACCCCGCAGGCCAGCGAGGCCAGCGTGAACAGCACCAGGCCCGCGAGGAACACGCGGCGGTGGCCGTACAGGTCGCCCAGCCGCCCGCCCAGCAGCAGGAAGCCGCCGAAAGTGAGCATGTAGGCGTTGACCACCCACACCAGCGAGGTCTCGGTGAAGCCGAGGTCGGTGCGGATCGAAGGCAGCGCCACGTTCACGATGGTGGTGTCGAGCACGATCATCAGGACGCCCAGGCACAGCACCATCAAGGCGAGCCAGCGCTTGCGGTTGTCGAGTGTGCCGGTCATGCGCGTCACACCAGGGGCTTGCCGCCGTTGATCAGCCACGGCGTGCCGAAGCGGTCGGTCACCATGCCGAAGCCCTCGACCCAGAAGGTCTTCGCGAAGGGCATGGAGACGGTGCCGCCCTCGGCGAAGGCATCGAACACGCGCCGGCCCTCGGCCACGGTGTCCAGCGTGAGCGCGACGCCGAATCCCTTCATGCCTTCGTAGGCCTGGCCGAGCATGCTGTCGGAGGCCATGAGCATGCCGTCGCCGTAGGCCAGCGAGGCATGCATGATGCGGTTCCTGGCCTCGGGCGGGAACTGCTCGCTGCCGGGCGCTTCGCCGACGGTCATCATCATCTGCATGGTGCCGCCGAGCGTCTTCTCGTAGAAGCGCATGGCCTCGGCGGCGTTGCCGTCGAACGTGAGATAGGCGTGGATGGGAGACATGAGGTTTCCTCGGTTACTTTTCGGTTGCCGCCTTCAGATTGGCCAGGCCTGCTTCGAAGTCCTTGCCGATCATCCGGTCCATGTTGAAGAAGATGCCCATGAGCCTGGCCACGTAGGGGCTCGGGCCGTGCATGGCCCAGGTGACCTGCGTGGCGCCGCCCTGGGGCTGCAGCGTGAACTCGGCCATGTTGTGGCCTTCGAAGGGCTCGATGAAGTCGAGTTGTATCGCAACCTTCGACGAGGGCGCCGACTCGACGATTTCCATGCGTCCCGCGCCCGCCTGGCCGTTGCCCTGCCAAGCGTAGGTCGCGCCCTTGCCGCTGGCCGAGCCGCCGAAGCTGCGCTTCATGCCGGGGTCGAGCTTCTCGTAGGGCGACCATGCGCCCCAGCGGTGGAAGTCGTCGATCAGCGGAAAGATCTTCTCGGCCGGCGCCTCGATGCGCGCGGTGCGTTCCACGCGGAAGGTATCGGGGCGGGTGGCTGCGAAGACGAGCAGCACGGCGATCGCGAGGACGACGACGAGGGCGATTTTCCTGAGCATGGCGGGACCCTGTGGAGCGATGAGGGATCGGAGGGAATCAGCTGGCCAGGTGCACCACCAGCAGCCAGCTCACGCCGAAGCGGTCGTTCAGCATGCCGAAGCTCGAGGTGAAGAAGGTCTTCATCAGCGGCTGCATCACCTGGCCACCGTCGGCCAGCGCGTCGAACCACTGACGCGCCTCGGCGTCGGTGCTGGCGGTGAGCGCGAGCATCACGCCCTTGAATTCGGGCTGGCCCGAGCAGCGGCCGTCGGAGGCCATCAGTTCGGTCTCGCCGATGCGGACCACCGCGTGCATCACCTTGTCGGGGCTGGGCATCGCACCGCCGCAGCTGGCGTCTGCGTTGTCGGAGGGCTCCGGTGCCGGCGCCTCGGAGTACCGCATCAGCTGGACCACTTCGGCGCCGAGCGCCTTCTTGTAGAAGCCGAGCGCTTCGTCGCAGCGGCCTTCGAACGAGAGGTAAGACTGGACTTTCATGTCGATTCCTTTGGATTCGAGGATGTCTGGTGCAACCCCCCGGTGTCCTGGGCCGCAAACCATCGGATTACTTTGTGTACACCGTCCACAAAGAATAGCAGGGATAATGGACAGTGTCCACATGGAATTGCAATGAAGCTCAACAACGTTCCCGAAAGCCTGCCGCCCGCCCGCAGCACCTACCGCCACGGCGACCTGCGCCGGGCGTTGCTGGACGCGGGTGTGGAACTGGCGCGCGACGGCGGTCCGGACGCCGTGGTTCTGCGCGAGGCCACGCGTCGCGCGGGCGTGGTGCCCAACGCGGCCTATCGCCACTTCGGCAGCCGGCAGGAACTGCTGCTGGCCGTCCGCGAGGCGGCGCTGGCCGCCGCGGCGGGTGCGATGGAAAAGGAACTGGCCGTGCTGCCCTGCGACCAGCCGCCCGCCGACTTCGCGCGCGCGCAGGTGCGCGCCATCGGCACGGCCTACCTGCGGTTCGCGCAGGCCGAGCCGGGCCTGTTCCGCACGGCGTTCGTGATTTCCGACGAGGGCCGCGGCGAGCTCGGCCCGGGCAAGGGCGGCGCGTCCAGCGGGCTCGACCCGTTCGAGCTGCTGGGCAAGGCGATCGACCGGCTGGTGGACGCCGGCGTGCTCGACGCGGCGCGGCGTCCCGATGCCGAATACCTCGCGTGGTCGGCGGTGCACGGGCTGGCGCTGCTCATCATCGACGGCCCGCTGCGCGGCACCGATGCCGCGGCGATTCACTCCCTGGGCCAGCGCCTCATCGACATGGTCGAGCGGGGCCTCTGAAGGCTACAGGTAGATCTTCTGCAGGAGCTTGATCAGCGTCTCGCGCTCGCGGGCGCTGAGCCGGGCGCTCGCATCCGACTCGAGCTGCACCACCGCCTGCTCGGCCTCTCGGATCAGCGATTCGCCATCGGGCGTGAGGTGCAGGCCCACGGCACGGCCGTCGTGCGGATGCGGCCGGCGCTCGATGAGTCCGCGGCTGTCGAGCGTGGCCACCAGGCTCACCAGGTTCGGCGGCAGGATGTCCAGCGTGTTGCACAGCTGCCGCGACGTGGCGCCCGGGTTGTGCGCCAGCAGCGATAGCACCGAGAAGTCGATCTGCTTGAGGCCGTAGGGCGCCATGCGTTCCGCGAACAGGTCGCTGACGATCAGCCACGCGCGGCGCGCGTTGTAGCCCACCAGCGCTTCGAGCATGCGCGCGTCGAGCCGGTCCGGCTGAACCTTGGCGGGAGCAGTTTTCGCGGAGGAGGGCATGGCGTGAGCGTAACCCGCGGCAGGCGGCGCCAGTGGCTACTTCGCCACACCGGCGGGTGCCGCCGCATGGGTCAGCGCCACGGTCTCGCAGGCCTTCTTGACGATGCCCAGACGCATTTCGAATTCGGGCAGCACCCAGCGCCGGAAGGCTGCGGCCGCGCGGGCCCTGGCTGCATCCTGCGGCGCGGCGGTCTCGATGCGCGCCCAGGCCCAGGCCATCAGCGTGAGCATGGTCACGCGCAGGTAGTCGTCAGCCACCTCATACGGCAGCACCGGGTTGGCATGCGCCGCCATGGCGACCGTGGTGCCCAGGTAGCGCAACTGCGCGAGGCGGCGCTGCACGTCGGCATCGGCATCGCGCGACGCATCGAGCGTGTCGCGCAGCTCAAGCAGCACCGCCGACATGCCCGCGCCGCCATCGGGCAGCACCTTGCGCACCAGCAGGTCGATGGCCTGGATCTCGTTGGTGCCCTCGTAGATCATCGTCACGCGCGCGTCGCGCACCACCTGCTCGATGCCCCACTCGCGCACGTAGCCATGGCCGCCGAACACCTGCAGGCATTCGCTCGCGCCGTGGAAGGCCTGGTGCGTGCACGCAGCCTTGAGCACGGGCGTGACGAACGAGCACCAGCGCTGCGCGCGTTCGCGCGCCTTCGGATCGGCGTCGTGCGCGGCCACGTCGAGCATGAGCGCGCTGCGGTAGGCGATGGTGCGCGCGCCTTCGATCCAGGCGCGCTGTGTGTCGAGGATTCGGCGAACCGCCGGATGCTCCGCGATCAGGTCGGCGCTCTCGCTGCCTCGGCTCGCGGGCACGGGGCCCGGTGCGCGCATCTGCCGGCGTTCCGCGGCATAGGCGTCGGCCTTCTGCCACGCGGCGTCGAGCAGGCCGATGCCCTGCAGCGCCACGTGCAGGCGCGCCGAGTTCATCATCACGAACATCGCGGCCAGCCCGCGGCCGGGCTCGCCGACCAGCCAGCCGGTGGCGTCGTCGAAGCGCATCGTGCAGGTGGGGCTGCCGTGCAGGCCCATCTTTTCCTCGATGCGTTCGCAGTGCACCGCGTTGCGCTCGCCGCCGGGCAGCAGCTTGGGCACCAGCGCCAGCGACAGGCCCTTGGAGCCGGCCGGCGCATCGGGCAGGCGGCACAGCACCAGGTGCACGATGTTCGGCGTCAGGTCGTGCTCGCCGCCGGAGATGAAGATCTTGCCGCCGTTCACCCGCAGGCTGCCATCGGGCTGCGGCACCGCGCGCGTGCGAACTTGCCCGAGGTCGCTGCCGGCGTGCGCCTCGGTGAGGCACATGGTCGCGAGCCATTCGCCGGTGGCGATCTTCGACAGGTAGCGCTGCTTCAGCTCGTCGCTGCCGTGGTGCTTGAGACAGGCATAGGCGCCGTGCAGCAGGCCTGGCGCCATCGTGAGGCCGTGGTTGGCGGCGGACAGCCATTCGTAGAGCACGGCCTCGAGCACCGCGGGCAGGCCCTGGCCGCCGTCCTCGGTGGCGGCGGACAGCGCGGGCCAGCCGCCATCGACGAAGGCCCGGTAGGCCTCGCGAAAGCCCGGCGGCGAGACGACCTCGCCGCTGTCGAATCGGCACCCGACCTCGTCGCCGCCGCGGTTGAGGGGCGCGACCACCTCGCCGACGAAGCGCGCCGCTTCCTCCAGCACCTGCGACTGCAGTGTCTCGTCGACCTCCGCGAAGGGGGCGAGCGCGCCCAGGCGCGCCGGTGCATCGAGCACGGCGTTCAGCAGGAAGCGGATGTCGTCGGGGCGGGGCTGATAGTCCATCAGGGGCTCGGGTTCGGAATTCAGGGGGCCTTGCACGCGAAGCTGCTCGCGCGCTCGGTGTCGCCGCCGGTGTAGGTGGCGACCTGGGGATAGGGGCACAGCGGGCGCGTGCGTTGCGCGGACCAGCCGGGCGGCACTTCGGCATTGGGCACCGGCGTGCCCGCACCGCGGGCGCTCGCCGTGACCGACGCGGGCGCCTTGCCCTGTTCGACCCAGTCGACCAGCGCCCCCAGCATGTCGAACTGGTCGGTGGCCGGGCCGCCCGAACAGTGGTTCATGCCGGGCACCGGGAAGTAGCGCGCGAACGAGGAGGCATCGCCGCCATTGGCGGCCTGCACGCGCTCGTACCAGGCGGCGGTGTCGTCCGACGAGAACACCGGGTCGCTGGTGCCGTGATAGACGATCATGCGGCCGCCCCTGTCGCGCAGAGCGCCGAGGTTGGCGGCATCGGGCGGCGTCATGAACGACAGCGCCGATTCGCGGAACACGCCCTCGGTGGCCGCGATGCGCGGCGCGTCGCGGTCCATGTCGAAGCCCAGCGCGAAGGGCAGGCCCTGCGGCCGGTCGGCCAGCGGCGGCGTGCTGAAGATGAAGGCCACGGCACCGGCGTCGCGTGTGGGCGGGCTGGCGAACTTCCATTCGCGCCAGTTGGCGCCGCTCACGCCCGCGTCGAACGGGAAGCTGCTGTAGACCGGCTGGCCCGCACCGTTGCGCGCGCCATTGAACACATTCGCCAGCGCGGTCTTCTGCGCGGCGGTCAGGCACATGCCGTCGCGTGCATTCGTTGCGCCGGCGGCGCAGGTGGGCACCGCGGCCTGGAGGTCGAACGCCGCGCGGCAGGCCTGCAGGTTCGACACGATGCCGTCGGCCAGGCCGTCGAGCGCGTCGCAGCGCTGCAGCACCTTGTCGGCCACCAGCTTCATCTCGGCCGGGGTGAAGGCGCTCTGCAGCTCGGGCTGGCCCGCGGCGTTCTTCGCCGTGGCGACTGCTGCGTACTGCTGCGCGCCGTAGAGCTGCGCGACGGCCGCCTTCGGCAGGTTGAAGCCGGGGTCGCCCGCGAGGATGCCGTCGTACTGGCCGGCCGAGCGCACGGCGGCCACCATCGCGTGGCGTCCGCCATTGGAGCAGCCGCCGAAGTACGAGCGGTCGGGGCCGCGGCCGTAGGCCTTGGCGATGAGGTTCTTCGCCATCGGCGTGAGCTGCGCGACGGCGTTGTAGCCGTAGTCGAGCCGCGCCTGCGGATCGAGCCCGAAGCGCGGCCCCATCGCGCCCGCATGGCCGGCGTCGGAACTGATGACGGCAAAGCCCATCTGCAGCGCGCTGCTGCGCGGGCCGCCGCCTCCGATGCCGCCGAGCGCCGGCAGCACCACGCCGTCAAGCCCGCCGTTGGCCTGGTAGAAGAAGCGGCCGTTCCACGCCACGGGCAGGCGCATCTCGAAACCGATGGCGTAGCGCTGGCCGTCGACGGGGCTGGTGCGTTCGTTCATCCGGCCCTGCACCAGGCAGTGCGCCGGCGCGGCCATCGGGACGCCACTCACGGTGACAGTGCCGGCCGGCACGTCGGTGACCGAGGTGTAGATGGTGCCCGGCAACGCGGCGCGCGCGGCCAGGTCGGTGCAGGCCTGCAGCGTGCCGGGGCGCGCGGCGGCCAGCGGTGCGTGCGGCGCTGGGGCACGGCTGGCACACGCCGTGAGCAATGCGACGACGCCAAGCGCGGTCGCGCACAGGCCAAGGGGAAGGTGGCGCTGCAGTGTCATGTCGTCTCCTTGCCGCGAACGCTGCGGCGTCTTGGTGTCAGGCCGCCTTCTTGGCTGCGCCCAGATAGGTGTCGATCACGCGCGAATCCACGGCCAGCTGCTTCGCCTCGCCCTCCAGGCTCACGCTGCCCATCTCGAGCACGTAGCCGCTGTCGGCCACCTCGAGCGCGGCACGCGCGTTCTGCTCCACCAGCAGGATGGTCACGCCGGTGGCGCGCAGCGCGTCGACGGTGCGGAAGATCTCCTGCACCACCAACGGCGCCAGCCCCAGGCTGGGCTCGTCGAGCATCAGCAGCGTGGGGCGCGACATCAGCGCGCGGCCCACCGCCAGCATCTGCCGCTCGCCGCCCGAGAGCGTGCCGGCCAGCTGCGCGCGGCGCTCTTTCAGGCGCGGGAACAGGGTGTAGACCTCGTCGATGCGATCGCGCCACTGCCTGTTTCGCAGCCGCACCTGGCGGAACCCGCCGAGCACCAGGTTGTCTTCCACCGGCATGGTGGCGAACAGCTCGCGCTTCTCGGGCACCAGCGCGATGCCGAGCATCACGCGCTCTTCCAGCGTCATCGCCGAGATGGGCTGGCCCTTGAACTCGATGACGCCCCTGGCGGGCAGCACGCCCATCAGCGCGTTGAGCAGCGTGGACTTGCCCGCGCCGTTCGGGCCGATCACGGTGACCACGCTGCCCTGGCCGGCCTGCAGGTCGATGCCGTGCAGCACCTCGGCGCGGCCATAGCCGGCGTGCAGGTCGCGGATGCGCAGTAAAGGCGTGTGGGTGTTCGTCATCTCAGTGCTCCGTGCCCAGGTATGCCGCGCGCACCTTGTCGCTGTTCTGCACTTCGGCGGGCGTGCCCTCCATCAGGTGCGTGCCGAACTCCATCACCACGATGTGGTCGCAGATGTCCATCACCAGTCCCATGTCGTGCTCGACCAGCAGGATGCTCATGCCCTCGTCACACAGCTGCTTCAGCACCTTGCCCAGCGCTTCCTTCTCCTTGTGGCGCAGGCCGGCGGCAGGTTCGTCCAGCAGCAGCAATGCCGGGTCGGCGCACAGGGCGCGCGCGATTTCCAGCAGGCGCTGCTGGCCCATGGCCAAGTTGCCCGCGAGCTCGTGCAGGTGCTCGCCCATGCCCACGCGCTGCAGCTGGCGCTCGGCCTCGCGGAACAGCGCGCGCTCCTCGGCGCGGTCGATGCGCAGCATGGCCGCGATGGCGCCCTTGTGCCCGCGCAGGTGCGCGCCCAGCGCCACGTTCTCCAGCACCGTCATGTCGGCCACCATCTTCACGTGCTGGAAGGTGCGCGACACGCCGCGCTGCGCGATCTGCCGCGCGCCCAGCCCGCCGATGGGCTCGCCGCGGAAGCGCACCGCGCCGCTGGTGAGGCCGAGCACGCCCGTCACCAGGTTGAAGGTGGTGGACTTGCCCGCGCCGTTCGGGCCGATCAGGCCGACGATCTGGCCGGCGCGCGTCTGGAAGCTGATGTCGTTCACCGCCACCAGCCCGCCGAAGGTCTTGCGGATGGCCTGCACGTCGAGCACCACCTCGCCCGCGGCGGGCCTGGCGCGCGCCGGCAGGTCGCTCGCACCGTGCCAGTCGACGGCGCGGCGCGGGCGCGGCAGCCGGCGGTCGATGAAGGCCCAGAGGCCGTCGGGCAGGTACTTCAGCACCAGCACGATCATGATGCCGAACACGATCAGCTCGTAGCTGCCGGCCGTGCCGATGAGCCTGGGCAGCAGCACCTGCAGCTGGTCTTCGAGCAGCTTGACGATGCCCGCGCCGGCGATGGCGCCCCATACGTGCGCGGCGCCGCCGAGCACGGCCATGAAGAGGTACTCGATGCCCATCTTCAGCCCGAAGGGCGAGGGGTTCACGGTGCGCTGGAAGTGCGCGAACAGCCAGCCCGAGATGGAGGCCAGCATGGCCGCGAGCACGAAGATGCCGATCTTGAAGCGCAGCGTGTTCACGCCCATGGCCTCGGCCATCTGCGAGCCGCCGGCCAGCGAGCGGATGGCGCGACCGCTGCGCGAGTCGAGCAGGCGGATCACCGCGAACGCGGCAAGAATCGCGAACAGCCAGACCACGCCGTAGAACAGCCGCTGTTGTCCGAACTCGAAGCCGAACAGCGACAGCCCCTTCACGCCCAGGATGCCGTCGTACTTGCCCAGCGCGTCGAGGTTGCCCATGAGGTAGTACAGCGACAGCGCCCAGGCGATGGTGGCCAGCGGCAGGTAGTGGCCCGACATGCGCAGCGTGATGGCGCCGATGATCGCCGCGCTCAGGCCGGTGAGCGCCAGGCCGATGAACAGCGTGACCCAGGGCGACAGGCCGGTGTTCACCGTGAGGTAGGCGGTGGTGTACGCGCCGATGCCCACGAACGCGGCCTGCCCGAAGGAGGTGAGGCCGCCCACGCCGGTGAGCAGCACCAGGCCCAGCACCGGCAGCGTGTAGATGCCGATGTAGTTGAGCTGGATGATCCAGAAGTCGGGCAGCGGCAGGAAGGGCAGCACGACGAGCGCCAGGATCAGCGCGAGCGGGCCCCAGGTGCGCAGGGCGCTCCTGTCGGGCGCCGGTGCCGAAGGATTCAGGAGTGCTTCCATTTCAGATGCCCGTCGCGGTGCAGGTTGCACGCAGTTCGCCAGCGCGGCACGGCCTGGACGGAGAACACCGCGGAACCGGCTTTGCCGGGCCGCAGGTGTTGCCCCCGGCGAGGGGGGTGGCGAAGCGACACGAAGTGCGCGGAGCCTGGGGGAGTCTCATTTCAATGCTCCTCGTCCGAATGCCCGCTCTTGAGCGAACGCCACAGCAGCACCGGCAGGATGATGGTGAACACGATCACTTCCTTGAACGAGCTGGCCCAGAAGGAACCGAAGGCCTCGATCACGCCGACCGCCAGCGCGCCCAGCAGGGCGCCCGGGTAGCTCGCGAGGCCGCCGATGACGCCGGCCACGAAGCCTTTCAGGCCGATGAGAAAACCGGAGTCGTAGAAGATGGTGGTGGTCGGCCCGATCAGCAGGCCCGACAGCGCGCCGATGAGCGCGGCCATGGCGAAGGTGAGCTGCCCGGCGGCCTGCGTGGAGATGCCCATGAGCCGCGCGCCCAGCCGGTTCACCGCCGTGGCGCGCAGCGCCTTGCCGTACAGGCTGCGCTCGAAGAACAGGTACAGCAGCACGATCAACGCCGCCGACATCGCGAAGATGATGAGCGCCTGCCCGCTCACGTTGAGCGGGCCGAGCGCCATGCGTTCGTCCCAGAAAGGCGGATTGCGAAAGCCCTCCGCGCCGAAGAACAGCAGGCCCAGGCCCGTCATCGCGAAATGCACGCCGACCGACACGATCAGCAGCACCAGCGAGCTCGCGCCCGCCAGCGACTGGTAGGCCACGCGGTACACCAGCGGCCCGAAGGCCGTGACGATCAGCACCGTGAGCAGCGCCTGCACGCCGATCGGCAGGCTGCGCGGTCCGGCCCAGGCCGACACCGCGCAGATGACGGCCGGCAGCACGAAGGTGCGCAGTGCCGCCTTCAGGCCGCGGGCCGCGCTGCCGCTGTGGCGCCAGGTGGTGACCAGGTCCATCAGCGCGGCAACGCCGGCCAGGATGAGCAGCAGCCACACCGTGCCCGGCGTCTTGCCGGTCTGGAAGATCGCCAGCGTCAGCGCGCCGTACGCCACGAATTCGCCCTGCGGGATGAAGATGACGCGGGTCACCGTGAAGACGAGCACGATGCCCATGCCCAGCAGGGCATAGATCGCGCCGTTGGTGAGGCCGTCCAGCGTCAGGATGCTGGCGATCGAGAAATCCATGGCGTGAGGCGCTTGCTGTGCAAAGGGTTTACTGCTCGACCTTGAAGGCGCCGTTCACCACCTTGAGCATCACGCCGGTCTCGGTCGTGTAGCCCCAATGGTCCTGCGCCGTCCAGTTCAGCACGCCGTGCGCGAGGACGGTGCGGCCCATGCCTTCGAGCGCGTCGCGCAGCGCGGCGCGGAACTCCGGCGTGCCGGGCTTGGCCTTCTTCAGCGCGACGGGCACGGCCTTCTCGAGCACCGTGAGCGCGTCGGCCGCGTGGCCGGCGAACTGGTTGCGCGAGCCCGGACCGTAGGCCTTCTCGTAGCCCTGCACGAAGGCCACGGCGGCGGCCTTCGAGGGATGGCTGTCGGGCAGCTGCTCGGCCACGGTTGCCGGGCCCGACACCACGAAGGTGCCTTCGGCATCCTTGCCGGCGGTGCGCATCAGGTCCTGCGTGGCCGCGGCGTGCGTCTGGTAGACCTTGCCCTTGTAGCCGCGCTCCATCACCGCTTTCTGCGGCATGCCGGCGCCGCTGCCCGAGGCCACGATCAGGATCGCGTCGGGGTTGGCCGAGGTGAGCTTGAGCACCTGGCCCGTCACGCTGGTGTCGGCGCGCGCGAAGCGCTCGGTGGCCACGATCTTGATGCCGTTCTTCGCGGCCTCGGCGGTCAGCGCCTTGAGCCACAGCTCGCCGTAGGCATCGGTGTAGCCGAGGAAGCCGACCGTCTTCACGTTCTGCTTCTTCATGTGCGCGACCACCGCGTAGGCCATCACGTCGTTCGACTGTGGCAGGCGGAAGAACCACTTGTCCTTGCCCGGTGGCAGGCCGGCCGGCGCGGTCGACAGCTGCGGCGTGCCGGCCTCGGCCGTCACGTCGGCCATGGGAATGGCGACCGGCGTGGCGCTGGAGCCGATGATGACGTCGGCCTTGTCTTCCGTCACCAGGCGCTGCGCGTCCTTCACGCCGGTGGTGGGGTCGGTGGCGTCGTCGAGCACCACCACCTTGAGCGTCTCGCCCGCGATGGCTTTCGGCCAGATCGCGATGCCGTTCTTCACCGGGATGCCCAGGCCCGAGGCCGGGCCGGTGAGCGGCTGCACCACGCCGATGGTGATGTCGGCATGGGCGAAGCCCATGCTCATGAGCGCCAGCACGGCGGCGAGGGTGGTCTTCCGGAAGGTCATCGATGTCTCCTGATAGGTCTGCGAAGCGGGAGGGGGCAAAGGGTTCAGCGCGGCGCCATGCGCAGCGCGCCGTCGAGGCGAATGACTTCGCCGTTGAGGTGGCCGTTGGTGACGATGTGGCAGGCCAGCTCGGCGAACTCCGACGGCTTGCCCAGGCGCGGCGGGAACGGAATGGACGCGGCCAGCGAGTGCTGCACCGGCTCGGGCAGCTCCAGCAGCAGCGGCGTGGCGAAGAGGCCGGGTGCCACGGTGCACACGCGGATGGCATGCTGCGCCAGGTCGCGCGCCATCGGAAGCGTCATGCCCACCAGGCCGCCCTTGGAGGCGCTGTAGGCCTGCTGGCCCACCTGGCCGTCGAAGGCCGCGACCGAGGCGGTGAAGAGCATCACGCCCTTCTCGCCGTTGTCCAGCGCGGCGAGCTTCGCGCAGCGTGCCGCGAACAGGCGCGCCATGTTGTAGCCGCCGATCAGGTTGATGTTGACCACGCGCACGAAGTCCTCGAGCGGCGCGGGGTTGCCGTCCTTGCCGACGATGCGCTTGGCGCTGCCGATGCCGGCCACGTTCATCAGGATGCGTGCGGGGCCGTGCGCGGCCTCGGCCTTGTCGAGCGCGGCGTTCACGCTGTCGGTGTCGGTGATGTCGCAGACGCAGGCGATGCCGCCGATCTCGGCGGCCACTTTTTCGGCCAGTTCGGCGTTGCGGTCGAGCACGGCGACCTTGGCGCCCAGGCGCGCGAGCTCTCGTGCGGTGGCTTCGCCCAGGCCCGATGCGCCGCCGGTGACGAGCGCGGCTTGTCCTTCGATCTTCATCTGTCCTGTCTCCTGGAGTGCTTAACGTGGCTTGAGGGTGAAGGGCAGCGTGCCGGCGTGCATCGCATCGGCCAGCGCGGCGCGGTGCTTGAGCACGGCGCGCTGGTTGATGGAACCCTTGTCGGTCACCTCGCCCTTGTCGATGGACGGCGGCTCGGCCATCAGGTGCAGCCGCGCGATGCGGTTGGCGCTGCCGGTGGCGGCCGCGGCCAGCGTGTCGATCACCTGCTGGAAGTGGGCCTGCACGGGTGCGCTCTCGAGCACCTGCTGCATGGAGGCGTTAGCGTCGAGGCCGGCGAGCTGGCGCACCTTCTGCGTCGGGAAGATCAGCGCGCCGACTTCCTTCAGGTTGATGCCGGTGAGCACCGCGTCCTGCACATACGGCGCACCGGCCGCGATGATCTTCGCGCGCAGCGGGCCCACGCTCACGAAGGTGCCGGTGGCGAGCTTGAAGTCTTCGGCGATGCGGCCGTCGAAGCGCAGGCCGCGGTGGATGTTGTCGCCGTCAATCCACTGCACTGCGTCGCCGGTGGAGAAGAAGCCCTCGTCGTCGAAGGCCTCGGCCGTGGCCTCGGGCGCGCGCCAGTAGCCGGGCGTGATGTTGGGGCCGCGGTAGCGCACCTCGGTCTTGCCGTCGACGTCGATCAGTTTCAGTTCGATGCCGGGCGCGGGCAGGCCCACGTCGCCCGACTTCACGTCGGGGCCGGTGACGTACAGCGCGAACGGGCCCGACTCGGTCATGCCCAGACCCGTGCCCATGACGATGCGCTCGCCCACCTCCGACTCCTGCGTGCGGTGCAGGCTGTCCCACACCGGCTGCGAGAGCGCTGCGCCCGAGTAGAAGAACATCTTCACGCGCGACAGCAGGTTGCGCCGCAGCACCGCGTCGGTTTCCATCGCCTGCGCGATGGCCTCGAAGCCTGTGGGCACGTTGAAGTAGATGGTGGGTGCGATCTCGCGCAGGTTGCGCAGCGTCTCGGCCATGCCGGCGGGCGTGGGCTTGCCGTCGTCCACGTAGAGCGTGCCGCCGTTGTCCAGCACGATGCCCACGTTGTGGTTGCCGCCGAAGGTGTGGTTCCACGGCAGCCAGTCGACCAGCACGGGCGGCTCGTCGCCCAGCGCGGGAATCGACTGGCGCAGCTGCTGCTGGTTGGCGCACCACATGCGGTGCGTGTTGATGACCGCCTTGGGCATCTTGGTGGAGCCCGAGGTGAACAGGAACTTGGTGATGGTGTCGGGGCCTGTCGCGCGCATCGCGGCGTCGATGGCGGGCGTGGCGGGTGTCGAGGCCAGCGCGTCGAAGGAGGTGACGGCGCGGCCTTCGAGCGTGCCTTCGGCGATGACGACCTCGGTGTCCGCAGGAACGACCGCGGCGATGGCGCGGCCGTAGCGCGCGGCGTCGCTTGCGAACACCAGGCCGGGCGTGAGCGTGTCCAGCACGTGGCGCAGCTTCTCGAAGTCCTGGCTCACGAGCGAGTAGGGCGGCGACACGGGGCAGTAGGGCACGCCGGCGTAGAGGCAGCCGAGTGCCAGCAGCGCGTGCTCGATGCCGTTCTCGCTGAGGATCGCGACCGGGCGGTCCGCGCTCAGGCCGCGATCGAGCAGGGCCTGCCCGATGTTGCGTGCTTCTTCCAGCGCCTGCGCGTAGCTCACGCGCAGCCAGTCGCCGGTGCTGCCGTCGGCCAGCCGTTCGCGGCGCGCGATGAAGGTGCGCTCGGGTGCCCGTTCGGCCCACCAGGCGAGGCGGTCGGTCATCCGCTCGCGATACGGCTCGAGCTGCGTCTCGGCGCTGAGGTACTGCGTGCCCGGTTCGCCGTCGCGCAGCACGGCGCGCGTGACGCCGAAAGCCAGCGGGCGATAGCGAACGGCGGGAGCGGCGCGGTCGGCGTTCATCCCTTGCTCACCTTGGCGCCGCGGCCTTCGAGGAAGTCGCGCACGCGCTGCTTGGCTTCGGGCGCGGCCTGCACGATGCCGGACATCAGGGCTTCGGTGAAGAAGCCGTGATCGGCCGACTGCTCGGCGATGCGCGGCAGCGCGTGCATGAGCGCGTAGTTGGTCAGCGGCGCGTTGGTGGCGATGCGCCTGGCGAGCTCCAGGGCCTTGTCGAAGGCGGTGCCTTCGTCGACGAGGTACTGCGCGAAGTTGGCGCGCTCGCCTTCCTCTGCGTTGTAGACGCGGCCGGTCATCATCATGTCGGTCATGCGCGCCACGCCGATCAGCTTGGGAATGCGCACAGAGCCGCCGCCGCCCACGAAGATGCCGCGCGAGCCTTCGGGCAGTGCGTAGAAGGTGCTCCGGTCGGCCACGCGGATGTGGCAGGCGCTGGCCAGTTCGAGCCCGCCGCCGACCACTGCGCCGTGCAATGCGGCGACAACCGGCACCGGGCCGTGCTGGATCAGGTCGAGCGCCGCATGCCACATGCGCGAATGCTGCAGGCCCTGGCCGGCATCGCGCTCCTTCAGCTCGCTCAGGTCGAGCCCGGCGCAGAAGTGCGGGCCTTCGCCGTCGAGCACTGCGGCACGCACTGTGGAGGGCAGTTGCTCGAAGGTGTCGCGCAGCGCCAGGATCAGGCCGTCGGACAGTGCGTTGCGCTTGCTGCCGCGCGCGAGGCGGACGATGGCGACTTCGTCGCGGATCTCGATGTGAAGGTCTGGATGGGTCATGGTGATGTCCGGGGTTGCATCGAATTATGGTTATGGGAAATAATCAATTCAAGGCATTCGAGGCCCGCCGAACCTAGGGACTTACCCGCACCGGAGACAACGACATGGACCACCAGAACCTGATCGCGATCGACATCCACACCCACGCCGAAGTGAGCTGCTGGAACCCGTTCGACAACTACGGAGAGGAATACGACCGCGCCGCCGACAAGTACTTCGGCTCGAGCGGGCGCCCCACCATCGCCGAGAGCGTGGCGTACTACCGTGAAAGAAAGATCGGGCTGGTGATGTTCATGGTCGACGCGGAGTCGAACATGGGGCGGCGCCGCATCCCGAACGAGGAGATCGCGGAGCACGCGCAGAAGAACAGCGACATGATGATCGCCTTCGCGAGCATCGATCCGCACAAGGGAAAGATGGGCGCGCGCGAGGCGCGTCGGCTCATCGAGGAATACGGCGTGAAGGGCTTCAAGTTCCATCCCACCGTGCAGGGCTACCACCCCTACGACCGGATGGCCTGGCCCATCTACGAGGTGATCGCCGAATACGGCCTGCCGGCGATCTTCCACACCGGCCACAGCGGCATCGGCTCGGGCATGCGCTGCGGCGGCGGCCTGCGCCTGGAATACAGCAACCCGATGCACCTGGACGACGTGGCCATCGACTTCCCCGACATGCAGATCGTCATGGCCCACCCCAGCTTTCCCTGGCAGGACGAGGCGCTGAGCGTGGCCACGCACAAACCCAACGTGTGGATCGACCTCTCAGGCTGGAGCCCGAAGTACTTTCCGAAGCAGCTCGTGCAGTACGCCAACACGCTGCTGAAGGACCGCATCCTGTTCGGCAGCGACTATCCGCTGATCACGCCCGACCGCTGGATGCGCGACTTCGAGGTGGCGGGCTTCAAGCCCGAGGTGATGCCCGGCATCCTGAAGGGCAACGCGGTGCGCCTGCTGCGGCTGGACGCGCCTTCACCTGCACCGGCGTCTGCACCCGCGCCCTCAGCCGGCTGACGACGCCTTGCGCGAACGGCGCCCGGCCTGCGCGGCCGCGTCGTTCCAGTGCTGTTCCCACAGCGCGTCGCCGCGTTCGAGCGCGGCGCCCAGCTCCCGCTTGCGCCTCTGCACGACGGCGGTGACCAGCGCGTTGCACAGCGAGAACGCCGCCGTGTACGAGTCGAAGGGCGACGCGCTGGAGGTGCGCGCGAGCATCACATGGTCGGCCGCGCCCGCCGCCGGCACCGAGGGGCCGTCGGTGATGACGATCACGTGCCCGCCCTTCTCGCGGAAGTACTTCGCCGCGCGCGCGATGGCCAGCGAATGGCGCCGGAAGGTGACGGCGAGCAGCACGTCCTGCGCGTCGATCCACAGCAACTGGTCTTCCAGCGGCAAGGGCCCCGAGGTGGCCAGCGGCCGCACGTCGGGCAGGCACATGTTCAGGTGCAGCGCGAGGTGGCTGGCCAGCGCCGCGCCGTGCCGCTGGCCGAGCACGTGCACGCGCGCCTTGCGCTGCGTGAGCAGGCGAACCGCGGATTCGAACGCGGCCACATCGAGCGACGCGAAGGTCGATGCCAGGTTGTGCTGGTCGTGCAGCAGCGCGTTGGCCAGGCAGGTGCGCGCGGAGGTGTCGTCGCCGATCACGGCGTCCGCGCGCGTGGCGGGCGACTGCAGCCGTGCGGTGACCTCGGAGCGCGCCTCCATTTGCGCCTCGGCATAGCTCGGGTAGCCCAGCTTGGCGAGCAGGCGCACCACGGTGGAGGCGCTGGTGCCCACCTTCTTTGCAAGGCTCGTTGCAGATTCGAGCAATCCCTGCGGGTAGCGCGTCTGCAGTTCCTCGATGAGCAGCTGCTCGCTTCGGGTGAGCTTGCGGTCGTATCCCGAGATGCGTTGGTTCAGGTTCATGGTCACGGGCATTCTGCATGCGCGGCAGCGTTTCCCCCAATTTTGCAATGAGCATTGCAAAAATATGATTGACTTGCAACAATGCGCGCAATTTCAATCGATCCCATCGCACGAGGACGCTTCATGAACCCCACCATCACCGCTCCCGCACTGCGCCGCCGCACGATGCTCGGCGCCGGCCTTGCCGCCATGCTGCCGCTGGCGGCACGTGCCGAGGCCTGGCCCGTGCGGCCCGTCACGCTCGTGGTGCCGTTCCCGGCGGGCGGTTCGGTGGACCTGATCGCGCGTCTCTATGCCGATCCGCTGGCCAAGGCGCTGGGCACGCCGGTGGTCATCGACAATCGCGCGGGCGCGGGCGGCTCCATCGCCAGCGCGCAGGTGGCGCGCGCCAAGCCAGACGGCTACACGCTGGTGGTGTCCTCGCAGAGTTCGCACCTGGCCAACCCGCTCACGCAGTCCAACCCGGGCTACGACCCGATCCAGGACTTCGCCTCCATCAGCCAGCTGGCGCGCTCCATCAACGTGCTGCTGGTGAACCCGGCGGTGCCCGCGAAGACCTTCAAGGAATTCGTCGCGCTGGTGAAGTCGCGTCCCGGCGAGCTCAACTTCTGCAGTGCCGGGCCGGGCAGCATGGGCCAGCTCAACGTGGAGTTGATGAAGTCGCAGTTGCAGCTCGATGCCACGCACGTGCCCTACCGCGGCGGCGGACCGCTGGTGACGGCGCTCATCTCCAACGAGGTGCAGTTCGGTCTCGACAATCTCGCGCCCTTCCTGCCGCACATCCAGTCGGGCAAGCTGCGCGCGCTGGCGGTCGCGTCGCCCACGCGCGTGGCGGCGCTGCCCGACGTTCCGACCTTCGCCGAGCTGGGCTACTCGGTGCTCAACACCACGTCGTGGATCGGCCTGGCCGCGCCCGCGAAGACGCCGCCCGAGGTCGTTGCCGCGCTGCACAAGGCGGTGCGCTCGGTGGCCGACCAGCCGGCCATGGCACAGGCGCTGCTTTCGCGCGGCGCGCTCACGCCCGAGGTGCAGTCGCCGGCGCAGTTCACGGCCATGATGGCCGAGCGCCTGGTGGTGTACGGCGAAATGGTCAAGCGTGCCGGCATCCGTGGCGAGTGAGCCGATGAGCGACACCGCTTCCTTCGTCCCCGACACCGCGCCGCTGGAGGTGCTGCCGCGCGACATCTCGGGCTACCGCAAGGGCAACACCGGCATCGACTACGTGCATCGCTTCGCATCGGGCCGGCCCGGGCCGCACGTGCTGGTGAACGCGCTCACGCACGGCAACGAGATCTGCGGCATGGTCGCGGCCACGCACCTGCTGGACCATGGCGTGCGCCCGAAGATCGGCACGCTCACCGTGAGCTTCGCAAACGTCGAGGCCTACGAGGCCTTCGACATCGGGCGGCCTTACGAGAACCGCCAGCTCGTGCACAACCTCAACCGCATCTGGTCGACCGCCATGCTCGACGGCCCGGGGCAAAGCCCCGAGCTGCGCCGCGCGCGCGAGCTGCGGCCGGTGCTGGACGCGGCCGACCATGTGCTGGACATCCATTCGACGCGTGCGCCAGTGCAGCCCTTCTGGGTGTATCCGGAGTTCGATCGCAATGCCGCGCTGGCCTCGGCCGTCGGCCATCCGCTGGTGCACCTGGCGATGCCCGCGGGCGGCGCGCCGGGCACGGGCGTGACGGCCTACGGACGCCATGGCGAACCCGGCGCGGGCGGTGGCGCGGTGGTGGTGGAGTGCGGACAGCACTTCAGCCAGTCCGCCGCCGACCTGGCCACCGACGTGACCTTGCGCTTTCTGGCTCACCTGGGCCTGGTCGACGCGGTGCCGGGCGCGCCGGCACCGGCGCCCGCGCGGCGCTTCCGCCTGCTCGGGGTGCACATGGTGAAGACCGAGGGCTTCGCCTTCGTGCGCCCCGTGGTCGGGTTCGAGACCTTTCGCAAAGGCGAGCTGATCGCACTCGACGCGGGAGAGGAAATCCGCGCGCCCTGCGACGACTGCACCATCTTCATGCCCACGCGCGCGGCGGTGGTCGGCCGCGAGGGCGTGTACCTCACGGTCGCCATCTAGGCGCGGCGCGGGCCCGGGGTCAGGGCCGCTCGGGCGCCTGTTCCACCTGGCCGGACTGTCCGGTGCGCTCGGCCTGTTCCTCGTCTTCCAGCCGGTCCCAGTCGCGCCCCGAGCGGCGCTGGCGCTCCTCGCGCTCGCGCGCGATCTGCTCCTCGAACTGCTGGCGGCCTTCCTTGTTGGCCGCGATCAGCTTGGCGCGGTCCTTGTAGTGCGGATAGATCTCGTCGGTGAGCTTCAGGTTGCGCAGGCGAAAGCGCATGGCCGATTCGCGCGCCTCGTGCGCGGGCCAGTTCAGCGCCTCGAGCACCGAGCGCGCGCTGCGCAGCGACGATTCGAACACCTCGCGCTCGACCTCGGTCACGCCCCGGTCGCGCAGCTGGAACAGGTGCGTCACGTTGCGCGCCCGCGCGATGATGCGCGCCTGCGGAAAGTTCTCCTTCACGAGGTCGACGATGTCCAGCGACTGCTCGATGTCGTCCACCGCCACCACGATCGCCTTGGCCGTGCCGGCCCCCGCGGTGCGCAGCAGGTCGAGCCGCGTGGCGTCGCCGTAGAACACCCGGAAGCCGAACTGGCGCAGGCCCTCGACCGTGTCGGCATCGTGGTCGAGCACGGTCACGCGCAGGCCCTGCGACATCAGCATGCGGCCGACGATCTGTCCATAGCGGCCGAAGCCGCAGATGAGCACCTTGGCGTCCTGCTGCTCGGAGATTTCCTCGAGCTGCGGGCCGGTGTGCCGGCTGTAGCGCGGCAGCACGAACTTGTCGAGCAGCACCAGCAGCAGCGGCGACAGCAGCATCGACAGCGCCACGCCGCCGATCAGCAGCGAGGTGATCTCCGGTGGCAGCACGTCGGGGCCCGCGGCCTGGAACACCACGAACGCGAACTCGCCGCCCTGCGCCAGCAGCAGCGTGAACACGGGGCGCTCCTGGTAGGCGATGCCCATGGCCTTGGCCAGCGCGTAGATCACCACCAGCTTGACGGCCATGAAGCCGATCACCAGCGCAGCCATGATCCACGGGCTTGCGATGAGCACGCCGAAGTTGATCGACATGCCCACGGCAATGAAGAACAGGCCCAGCAGCAGGCCCTTGAAGGGCTCGATGTCGGTCTCGAGCTCGCGCCGGTACTCGCTCTCGGCCAGCAGCACGCCGGCCAGGAAGGCGCCCAGCGCCATC
This sequence comes from Variovorax paradoxus, assembly GCF_902712855.1. Classification (NCBI taxonomy): domain Bacteria; kingdom Pseudomonadati; phylum Pseudomonadota; class Betaproteobacteria; order Burkholderiales; family Comamonadaceae; genus Variovorax; species Variovorax paradoxus. The sequence continues at coordinate 5,104,045 of NZ_LR743507.1, read as the reverse complement.
GACAGGCCCACCAGCTGCATCAGCGCGGCGATGGCCACCACCAGCAGCAGCGCGGCGGCGGTGAAGATCTCGGGCGTGTCGCTGCGCGCGATCCAGCGCAGGATGGGGCGCAGCAGCAGCCGGCCGCCCAGGATGATGCCGCCGATCACGCCGATGATCTTCGCCGCCTCCAGCGCGCGTTCCATCCCGGTGATGGCCTGCTCGGCGGCGGTGGCGCCCGCCAGCAGCGGCAGCAGCGCCAGGATCGGGATCGCGGCCACGTCCTGGAACAGCAGGATCGAGAAGCCGGCCTGGCCGCTGGGCGTCTTCAGCAGGTTGCGCTCGCCGAACACCTGCAGCGCGATGGCCGTGGACGACAGCGCCAGGCCCAGCGCGGCCACCAGCGACACGCGCCACTCGGCGCCGACGGCGCAACCGACGGCGAACAGCACGGCAGCACAACTCAGGACCTGCGCCGCGCCCCAGCCGAAGATCGGCCGGCGCAGGTTCCACAGCCGCTTGGGTTCGAGTTCGAGGCCCACGAGGAACAGCATCAGCACCACGCCGAACTCGGCGAAGTGCAGCACGTCCTCCACGCTGGACACGAGGCCCAGGCCCCAGGGGCCGATGGCGATGCCGGCCACGAGGTAGCCGATGATGGAGCCGAGGCCCAGGGCCTTCGACAGCGGCACCACCAGCACGGCGGCGCTCAGGTAGATCAGGCTGTTGGTCAGCCAGGCGGGTGCGTGCTCCATGCTCAGGCCACCTTGTCCGCGGTGGCGACCGACAGGCCGCGCGTCATGGCGGCGTGGAAGGCCTTGCCCACCGTCTTGCCGATGTCGTCGGGGTCCGCCGGCCGGTCGCTCTCGGGCACCGGGCAGGCCACGCAGGCTTCGATCTCGTCCATCTCGGGCCAGTCGGGGTAGCTGCCCAGGCGCTGGGCGAAGGTCTCGACGTGAGAGGCCACGTCGGCCTCGGAGGCGCTGCGCGCGCCGTGGAAGATCAGCGGTGGCAGGAAGCGCATGCCGCACAGCGCGGCGGTCTGCTCGTAGGGCGGCAGGAAGGCGTCAAAGAAGTAGCGGTGGTAGCCCTGCGGGTGGTAGCTCGATTCGGGGCTCCCGGTGGTCGCGGCGAGCCAGAGGTCCTTGCCCTGCAGCGCGGTGCCGCCGGGCCCGTAGGCCCAGCCGTAGGCGAGCACGTCGTCGAGCCAGAGTTTCTGCAGCGCGGGCATCGAATACCACTGGATCGGGTGCACCAGCACCACCAGGCTGGCCCGGCGCAGCCTTTCCTGCTCGGCCTCGACATCGATGGCGAAGTCGGGATAGCTGCCGTAGAGGTCGTTCACGTCGACGCCCGGCACGCCGCGCGCCGCGGCCAGCATCCGGCGGTTCACTCGGGAATCCCGCCAGTGCGGGTGCGCGGCGAGCACATAGACGCCGCGCCCCTCGACAACGGGAAATTCCGGGGATGTTGTTGTAGTCATCCCTTGAACATAGCGCAGTCGCGGCGGGTTTGCCCGGCAAAAGCGGGCCACCCACTACCATGGAGCCCGTTCCTGTTCTGGAGGAGATCGCTCATGCCGGTGGTTCTGGTCGCCAACCCGAAGGGTGGCGTTGGCAAATCGACGATCGCGACCAACGTCGCAGGCTACTTTGCGAGCCGCGGACACGCCGTCATGCTGGGCGACGTGGACCGCCAGCAGTCCTCGCGGCTCTGGCTGGGCCTTCGCCCGCCGCAGGCGCACCCCATCGCCACCTGGGAGGCCACGGGAGACAGCACCGTGGTGCGGCCGCCGCGCGGCACCACGCACGCGGTGCTCGACACGCCCGCCGGCCTGCACGGCTGGCGCTTCAAGGAGGTGCTGGCCCTGGCCGACCGCGTGATCGTGCCGCTGCAGCCGAGCATCTTCGACATCTACGCCACGCGCGACTTTCTCGACCGGCTGCTGGAAAACCGCCGTGCCGAGAAGACGAAGGTCGGGCTGGTCGGCATGCGGGTGAACGCACGCACGCTGGCGGCCGACCGGTTGCACGAGTTCATCGCGGGCCTCGGCGTGCCGGTGATCGGCGAATTGCGCGACACGCAGAACTACGTGCAGCTTGCCGCGCGCGGGCTCACGCTGTTCGACATCGCGCCGGGCCGCGTGCAGCGCGACCTGGAACAGTGGCAGCCGATCCGCGAATGGCTTGATGCCTGAGCGTCCGGCGCGCTCCCGGTTTTCCCTGAGCCCGGTTGTCGCGAGCCCGACAGCCGGCCCGACATCCCAGACGCCAGAATGCCCCGCATGACGAAAAAGACATTCCAGACCCTTCAGGATCTCGCCGACTGCGTCGGCCAGGAAGTCGCGGTGAGCGACTGGATCGCCATCACGCAGGCGCAGGTCAACCAGTTCGCCGAGGCGACGGGCGACCACCAGTGGATCCACGTCGATGTCGAGCGGGCCAAGGCCGGCCCCTTCGGCGCGCCGATCGCGCACGGCTTCCTGACGCTGTCGCTGCTGCCGCGCTTCTTCGAGGAATCGATCGAGGTGACGGAGTCGCGCATGGGCGTGAACTACGGCCTGAACCGGGTTCGCTTCATGTCGCCGGTGCCGGTAGGCCAGCGCCTGCGCGCCCGCATGAAGCTGCTGAGTTCGGAGCCGATCGCCAACGACGGCTTCCAGATGACCTGGGAAGTCACCATCGAACTCGAAGGCGCCGCCAAGCCGGCCTGCGTGGCCGAGTCGGTGGCACGCCGCTACCGCTGAGGCGGCGGCGCCCGCCTTCCTTCCTCCGCTTTCCCTTGCTACATCCGCCGGTCGGTCACCTCGCCGTAGGTGGCTGCGCCTTGACGGCTGATCGCCCGTGCGCTCGCGCGCACCGCATCGCGGTCGATGTTGCCGCTGGTCGGCCGTGCCACGCCGGTGCCGCCGTTGGAAATACGGTAGGGCTGCGCGGCCTGCGCCTGGACTTCGGCACGCGACAGCGTCGACTGGAAAGGCGCGGGCGGCAGCGGGTTCTGCTCGCCCTGGAAGGCGTGGGCGCCGCCGGCGAAGGCGAGCGTGGCGAAGGCTGCGAAGGCAATCGACCTGGTGTTCATGGCAAGGCTCCTTGAGATTGATGCGTCGGATGGACCGGGATGCCAGGCCGCTTGCAGCCTGCATGTTGTTCATACGGCGCGCCCCGCCGTTCGGATGCGGTCTTGCGGCGTCGGTGCGGATGACTTTGTGTCGAGGTGTCAGCTGAAGCCGTTCTGGCGCCAGGCCTCGAACACCGTGACGGCGACCGCGTTCGACAGGTTCAGGCTGCGCTGGCCTTCTCGCATCGGCAACCGCAGTCGCTGTGCTTCGGCGAAGCTGTCCCGGATCGCGGGCGGCAGGCCGCTGGTCTCCGAGCCGAACACCAGCCAGTCGCCTGGCTGGAAACGCACGTCGTGCACGGCGCGCGTGCCGCGCGTGGTCAATGCGAACATGCGCTCGGCCGCGGGCTGCTCGGCGGCAACGAGCGCTGGCCAGTCGGCATGGCGCTTGACCTCGGCGTATTCGTGGTAATCGAGCCCGGCGCGGCGAAGCAGGCGGTCGTCCATCGAAAAGCCCAGCGGCTCGACCAGGTGCAGCGTGCAGCCGGTGTTGGCCGCGAGGCGGATCACGTTGCCGGTGTTCGGCGGAATCTCGGGGTGGACCAGGACGATATGGAACATGCCCCGATTGTCGGCGGGCTGCGCGCGCGATTCAGCGCGGCGGCTCGGTGCGGGCCAGCACCACCGCCGTGATATGGGCCGCGCCCGCCAGCCTCAGCACGTCGGCCGCCGTGAAAAGCGAGGCACCGCTGGTCATGACGTCGTCGACCAGCACCACGCGACGGCCGCGCACGGCATCCGCACGCAGCGGTTCCAGCGCGAAGGCGCCCCGCAGGTTGCGCAGCCGCTCGGCGCGCGAAAGACCGCTCTGGGCGGGCGTGTCGCGGGTGCGCAGCAGCAGTGCCGGGTCGGTCCTTGCCGGTGCGAGCCGGCGCGCGATCTCATGGGCCTGGTTGAAGCCGCGCTCGCGCAGCCGTCCGGGCGCCAGCGGCATCGGCAGCACGATGTCGCACTGCTCCAGCGCCGGTTCGACCCAGGGCGTGCTGCGCAGCAGCGTCGCGAGCGGACCGGCCCAGCCGGCGTCACCGCGAAACTTGAAGCCGGCGATGCAGTCGGCCCACGGCCAGGCGTAGGGGAAGGCGGCGAAGCAGGCATCCAGCGGCGGCGGGTGCTTCACGCATTCGCCGCAGCGCTCCACGCCGTCCGGCACCGGCACCGCACAGCCGCCGCAGCGCGAGGCGGGCGGCGCAAAGCGCGCCACGCAGGCATCGCAGACCCGGCGCGACGGCCAGGCGCGGCAGACGGCGCACTGGCTGGGCAACCCGGCGAGCAGGGAAGTGAAGGGCTTGGAAGTTGATAAAGGCCACAGGGCCCGATGGCTCGGCATGTCTCAATATACTCACGGCCCCATGGCCACCGACCCCACAAGACGACCGCCGACCATCGATGCCACGGCGGCCGACCGCTGGCGCCGGCTCGCGCCTGACGACGGGTCGCCCTGGCTGCACGAGGAGATCGGTCGCCGCATGGAAGACCGGCTGCAATGGATCAAGGCGCAGCCCCGCACCTGGGCAGACTGGGCGCCGTTGCGCGGCGGCCTCGAGGCGCACGAACTTGTCGCCCGTCGCTACAAGGATGCCGCGGCCTTCGTGATCGAGCCTGAAGCCGCGCTCGCGGAAGCCACCGGCCAGGCCTTGAGCGCGCCGTGGTGGAGCGCGCGCCGCTGGCAGGGCGGCAAGGCGCGCTTCGACGCCCCGCCCGAAGATGGTGTCGACCTGCTCTGGGCCAACATGTCGTTGCACATGGCGGCCGATCCCGAAGCGTTGATCTCGCACTGGCACAAGCTGGTGGCGACCGACGGCTTCCTGATGTTCTCCTGCCTCGGCCCCGACACCGTGCGCGAGCTGCGCGCGCTCCATGCCCGCATGGGGTGGCCTGCCGCAGGGCACGAGTTCACCGACATGCACGACTGGGGCGACATGCTGGTGCATGCCGGCTTCGCCGAGCCCGTGATGGACATGGAGCGCATCGTGCTGACCTGGGCGACGCCCGAGGCGGCACTCGCCGAACTCCGCACGCTGGGGCGCAACCTGAATCCGGCGCGCTTCGCGGCGTTGCGCGGCAGGGGCTGGCACCGGTCGCTGAAGAAGGCGCTGCCCGAACTCGCGCCGGCCGAAGAGGGCGGTGGGCGCATCGCGTTGACCTTCGAGGTGATCTACGGCCATGCCTTCAAGCCGACGCCGCGCGTGTCGCTGGCGGCCGAAAGCGCGGTCTCGCTGCGCGAGATGCGCTCGATGCTGCAACGGGGTCGTCCGGGCGCCTGAGCACGTTCGATTCGCCGGATGAAAACGCCTGACGCACAGCGCGTTTTCTGCCTACTAGTAGTGACCCGTAGGGGTCCCACAGGGCACTCGGCCGCTGGTATCTACCCGCTACAATCCGCCGTTGCGTGAAACTCGCGGGTATGTTCCCGCGATCGAGGGGTGTCCAATCCTGTTTGTACGAGGGGTTTGGCGACCGTCGACGTACCGATTTGCTGAACTCGCCCGTGTCGAATTCCGTGTTTCGATTTGCCACTGTTTCAGGCCAGAACATCCACTGGTTCCTGAAGCGGAACTGCTCGGTGACGCCGAGCCAGCTGGGCTGGCTCTACGCCTCGCTGTGCGTGGTATCGCTCGGCACCGGCACCCTGTTCTGGCTTCACGGTGCGCCGCTGGTCCTGCCTTTTGCCTGGCTCGAACTGGCCGCTGTCGGATTCGCTTTCATGGTCTACGCGCGGCACGCGACCGATGGCGAAAGGATCGCGTTGCAGGAGGGGCGCCTTGTCGTCGAGCTCGAGAACGGCGGGCACTACGAGCGCACTGAATTTCTTCCGCACCAGGTGCGGATCGAACCGCAGGCCGGCGATCGCTCGCTGATCGAGGTCTCGGGGCAGGGTCGATCGGTCAGGGTGGGGCGCTATGTACGCCCGGAGTTGCGTGCCGCCCTGGCGCGCGAGATTCGCATGGCGTTACGCGGCGCCTGAGGGGGCTCGCGCAGTGCTGCACGGTGTTGGGTTTGTCGAAAAATTGAAGAAACGTGAACACGATGAAGAGCATTTGGCGCAATAAGTACAGGCCGGCGAATCTGTTGCTGGCGGCCGGCGCGGCTTTCAGCAGCGCGGCGCACGCAGTCAACGATCTGCCCGGCGGCCCTTCGGTGCGCCAGCTGAATCTTCCGGTCGGTGTGACCAAGATCGCGCAGGAGCAGCATCTGCTCCACACGATCATGATGATCCTGTGCACGGTCATCTTCGTCGCCGTGTTCGCGGTCATGTTCTATTCGATCTGGAAGCACCGCAAGTCGGTGGGCCACAAGGCCGCCAACTTCCATGAATCGGTGGTGGTTGAGGTCATCTGGACCATCGTGCCCTTCCTCATCGTGATCCTCATGGCGCTGCCCGCGACCAAGGTGCTCGTGGCCCAGAAGGACACCACCAATGCCGACCTCACCATCAAGACCACGGGCTACCAGTGGAAGTGGGGCTACGACTACCTCAACGGCGAAGGCGAGGGCCTGGCCTTCATCTCCACGCTCGACAGCTCGCAGCGCGCCATGTCCGACGCCGGCGCCAAGGGCGCGGTGCCCGACGACTACCTGCTCAAGGTCGACAACCCGCTGGTCGTGCCGGTGCAGAAGAAGATCCGCATCATCACCACCGCGAACGACGTGATCCACGCCTTCGCCGTGCCGCAGCTGGGCCTCAAGCAGGATGCCATTCCCGGCTTCGTGCGCGACACCTGGTTCCGTGCCGAGACGGTGGGCGACTACTACGGCCAGTGCCAGGAACTGTGCGGCAAGGAACACGCCTACATGCCGATCCACGTGAAGGTGCTCTCGGCCGCCGACTACACGACCTGGGTGGCCGCCAAGCGCAAGGAAGCCGCCGCCAAGCTCGACGACCCGAGCAAGGTCTGGACGCTGCCCGACATGCTGGTTCGCGGCGAGAAGGTCTACGCCGCCAACTGCGCCGCCTGCCACCAGGCCAACGGCAAGGGCGCCGGCCCGATCAAGGCGCTCGACGGCGATCCGAAGGTGCTCGACGCCGATCACAAGGTCCAGTTGATGGTGCTGCTCAACGGCCAGAACAACGGCGCGATGCCGTCGTGGAAGCAACTGAGCGATACCGATCTCGCGGCGGTGGCCACGTACACCAAGAACAGCTGGTCCAACAAGACCGGCCAACTGGTGCAGCCGGCCGAGGTGCTGGCCCTGCGCGGCAAGTGATCGGGCAGCGCCCCGCGACGAAGAAATTGCAAGGAACAACGACATGAGCGCAGTCCTCGACCCCCACGGTCACGCAGCCCACGGCGACCACGCACACGACGAGCATCACGACCACCACGCGCCCACCGGCTGGCGCCGCTGGGTGTTCGCCACCAACCACAAGGACATCGGCACGCTCTACCTGCTGTTCAGCTTCACGATGCTGATGGTGGGCGGCGTGCTTGCGCTGCTGATCCGCGCCGAGCTGTTCCAGCCCGGCCTGCAGCTGGTGAATCCCGAACTGTTCAACCAGTTCACGACCATGCACGGCCTCATCATGGTGTTCGGCGCCATCATGCCGGCCTTCGTGGGCTTCGCGAACTGGATGATCCCGCTGCAGGTGGGCGCGTCCGACATGGCCTTCGCGCGCATGAACAACTTCAGCTTCTGGCTGCTGATTCCCGCGGCGCTGATGCTGGTGGGTTCGTTCTTCATGCCCGGCGGCGCACCCGCTGCCGGCTGGACGCTGTACGCGCCGCTCACGCTGCAGATGGGTCCCTCGATGGACGCCGGCATCTTCGCGATGCACATCATGGGCGCCTCGTCGATCATGGGCTCGATCAACATCATCGTCACCATCCTCAACATGCGCGCCCCCGGCATGACGCTGATGAAGATGCCGATGTTCTGCTGGACCTGGCTCATCACCGCCTACCTGCTGATCGCCGTGATGCCCGTGCTCGCAGGCGCCATCACGATGACGCTGACCGACCGCCACTTCGGCACCAGCTTCTTCAATCCCGCCGGCGGCGGCGACCCGGTGATGTACCAGCACATCTTCTGGTTCTTCGGCCACCCCGAGGTCTACATCATGATCCTGCCGGCCTTCGGCATCATCAGCCAGGTGGTGCCGGCGTTCGCCCGCAAGCGCCTGTTCGGCTACGCCTCGATGGTGTACGCCACCTCGTCGATCGCCATCCTGTCGTTCATCGTGTGGGCGCACCACATGTTCACGACCGGCATGCCGCTGACGGGCCAGCTGTTCTTCATGTACGCCACGATGCTGATCGCGGTGCCCACTGCGGTGAAGATCTTCAACTGGATCGCCACCATGTGGCAGGGCTCGATGACCTTCGAGACACCCATGCTGTTTGCGGTCGGATTCATCTTCGTGTTCACGATGGGCGGCTTCACGGGCCTGATCCTGGCCGTCGCACCGATCGACACGCAGCTGCAGGACACCTATTACGTGGTGGCGCATTTCCACTACGTGCTGGTGGCCGGCTCGCTGTTCGCGATGTTCTCGGGCTTCTATTACTGGGTGCCCAAGTGGACCGGCGTCATGTACAACGAGACGCGCGGCAAGGTGCACTTCTGGTGGTCGCTGATCTCGTTCAACGTGACCTTCTTCCCGATGCACTTCCTGGGCCTGGCCGGCATGCCGCGCCGCTATGCCGACTACCCGATGCAGTTCGCCGACTTCAATGCCGTCGCGTCGGTCGGTGCGTTCTTCTTCGGCTTCGCCCAGCTCTACTTCTTCCTGTTCGTCGTGCTGCCCACCATGCGCGGCAAGGGCGAGAAGGCTGTGCAGAAGCCGTGGGAAGGCGCCGAGGGCCTCGAGTGGGAAGTGCCGTCGCCGGCTCCGTTCCATACCTTCGAGAACCCGCCCAAGCTCGACGCGACCGCCACCAAGGTGATCGGTTGAACGTCTTCGCCGGCTGACGCTCGATGACCCCCGAACAGAAAAGGAACAACCGCCGCATGGGGCTCACGCTGGCCTCGATCGCGGTGGTGTTCTTCATCGGCTTCATCGTCCGCATGGTCTGGTTCAGCGGCCGCTGAACCGCCACCCTCGCAACGAACGGGAGCAGCAGCATGAGCCTCGGTCAACGCATCCGGCGCGCCAATGTCCGCATGGTCGGCAAGCTGGCCGTCGTGGCCTGCGGCATGTTCGCCTTCGGCTATGCACTGGTGCCGATGTACCGCGCGATCTGCGAGATGACCGGCATCAACATCCTCGCGCTCTCCGAGCTCGAGGTGCCCGGCGGTGCGAGCGGAGGCAAGAATGTGCGCGTGCCCGACAACACGCAGGTCGACATGACCCGCACCATCACCGTCGAGTTCGACTCCAACGTGCGTGGCGGCCTGTGGGACTTCAAGCCGGCGGAGCGGACCATCCAGGTGCACCCGGGCCAGCTCAACACGGTGATGTACGAGTTCCAGAACGTGCAGAACCGCCGCATGGCTGCACAGGCCATCCCGAGCTACGCGCCGCAGCAGGCCGCGCCGTACTTCAACAAGCTCGAGTGCTTCTGCTTCAACCAGTACACCCTCGATCCGGGCGAGAAGAAGCAGTGGCCGGTCGCGTTCGTGATCGATCCCAAGATTTCCAAGGACGTGAAGACCATCACGCTCTCGTACACCTTCTTCGAGGTGGGGGGCAAGACACCCGCGGCACCCGTGGCCGCCGTTTCGGGCACTGCCGATGAGCCGCGCTCGTGAACGGTTCGCCGAACCGGCCGAAGGCTTCGCTGTGGGACACGGTGAAGGCGGTGGCGTGGTCGTTCTTCGGCGTGCGCAAGAACAGCGCCTACCAAGAAGACCTGGGCAAGCTGAATCCGCTGCACATCATCGCGGTGGCGTTCGTGGCCGTGATCGTCTTCGTGGTCGGGCTGGTTCTCCTGGTGCGCCATGTGGCAGCATCGGCCTGACGAGGCAGTAGGCAGCAGTAAGCAATCCACGACAAGCAGAATTCACTGAATCGAAAGAAGAAAGAATGCCAGGAGCTGATATGAGTTCAACCACCCACGGCACCACGCCCTATTACTTCGTGCCCGGACCGTCGGCCTATCCGGTCTCGGCCGCGATCGGCCTGTTCTTCGTCATCCTGGGCGCCGCGCAGTGGATCAATGGCCATCAATGGGGCGCATGGTCCTTGCTGGTGGGCATGGTGATCTGGCTCGGCACGCTTTTCGTGTGGTTCCGCGCCGCCATCGGCGAGAGCGAAAGCGGCCAGTACGGCCACAAGATCGACCTCTCGTTCCGCTGGAGCATGAGCTGGTTCATCTTCTCGGAAGTGATGTTCTTCGGCGCGTTCTTCACTGCGCTGTGGTGGGCCCGCACCCATGCACTGCCCACGCTCGGCAGCCTCGACAACGCGATCCTCTGGCCCGACTTCAAGGCCGTCTGGCCCAGCGTCGCGGCGGGCGTCACGGGTTCGCCGGCCGGCATCGTCGAGCCGTTCCAGACGGTCGGACCGTTCTGGCTGCCGACCATCAACACCGCGCTGCTGCTGAGCTCCGGCGTGACGCTCACCATCGCCCACCATGCACTGCGCGCGGGCCATCGTGCGCAGACGATCCGCTTCATGTGGCTCACCGTGCTGCTGGGCGTGATCTTCCTGGGCGTGCAAGGCTACGAGTACCACCACCTCTACACTGAACTGAACCTCAAGCTCAGCTCCGGCACCTACGGTTCGACCTTCTTCATGCTGACCGGCTTCCACGGCCTGCATGTGTTCATCGGCATGCTCATGCTGCTGTTCATCACGCTGCGGCTGCGCAAGGGCCATTTCACGCCGGAGCGCCACTTCGGCTTCGAGGGCGCGGCCTGGTATTGGCACTTCGTCGACGTGGTCTGGCTCGGCCTCTATCTGCTGGTTTACTGGCTTTGAGCGAACCCCACGGCATTCCACAAAAAAGGCGCCGGAAGGCGCCTTTTTCATGGTTCTCGTGGAACGAGCACCATCTACTTGCCGAGCGGGAGCCCGGTTGGCTGGATGTACCCGAGTTTCCAGGCGAGCAGCATGCAGAGGAACAAAAACACCGAGAGGCCGATCCGAACGGTGAGGGCGCGCGCCATGCCGCCGCTCTTGGCGCGCCCGTTGCGCCCGTCCTTCAGCATGAAGTACAGGGCAAACGCGAGGCTCGCGAAGATGCCCACGAACACCAGGGCGACGAAGTATTTCATGACCCGCATTATCGGCCGCCGGCCTCGCCCACTCCAGTGATTCCCGAACCCCTGTACCCCGAAGAACGCCGCCGTCCGGGCCGCTTCTGGGTGATCACCCTTGCTGCCGTGCTGACGGTGGCCGGCACCGTATCGCTTGGCCGCTGGCAGCTTTCGCGCGCTGCGCAAAAAGAGGCGCTGCAGGCCAGCATCGACGCCGAAAAGCTCAAGCCGCCGCTGACGCAGGCCGAGTTCCTCGCGCTGGGCAAGGCCTCCGACGCCATGCATCGCCCGGTGCGCCTGCGCGGACTCTGGCTCACGCCTCAAACCGTGTACCTCGACAATCGCCAGATGCACGGCACGCCCGGCTTCTACGTGCTGACGCCGTTCGCGCTCGAGGGTACCGAGCAGACGGTGATGGTGCAGCGCGGCTGGATACAACGGAACTTCGTCGACCGCACGCAACTGGGCGCGGTCGAGACGCCCGCGGGCATCGTGGAGGTCACTGCGCTGATCGAGCCGCCGCCGAGTCACCTGCTTGAACTGGGCAGCGCCGCGACCGCGCCGGCACAGGCTGCTTCCGCGGCCGCGCCTCCGGCACCAGCCGCCTCCGCGCCGACGGGGCCGACACCGGCCGTCGAAGGGTATTCGCCCATCCGGCAAAATCTCGACCTGGAGGCCTTCCGCGCCGAGACCAAGCTGCCGCTGCGCACGGACGTGTCGCTGCAGCAGAACGGCGCGGCCTCCGAGGGCCTGCAGCGCGATTGGCCGGCCCCAGCGCTCGGGCTGGAGAGGCACTACGGTTACGCATTCCAGTGGTTTGGCCTGTCGGCCCTCGTCGTCATCCTCTATGTCTGGTTCCAATTCATCACACCCTTCCGCCGCGCGAGGCGCCGCGCACGCGATGGCCGCTTCTGACGAGCCGGTGGGCCTGACGGTGCATTCGATGCCGTCGCCCAACCAGGCGCTCGACGGCGCGGAGGGCCGACGCACGGTCGTCGGTCGCTGGAAGATGATCGCCGTGATGCTGATGTGCGCGGCGCCGGTCATTGCCTCTTACTTCACCTACTACGTGATCCGGCCCGAGGGCCGCAGCGTCTATGGCGAGTTGATCGATCCGCAGCGCGAGCTGCCGAAGCTGACCGCGACCGACCGCAATGGCGCGCCGGTCGACATCGCCACGCTGAAGGGCCAATGGCTGCTGGTCGCGGTGGCTGACGCGGCCTGCGACGCGCTGTGCGAGCAGCAGCTGTACCTTCAGCGCCAGCTGCGCGAAAGTCTGGGCCGCGAGAAGGATCGCATGGACCGCGTCTGGCTCGTGAGCGACGCCGCGCCCGTTCCCGAGCGCCTGAACAACGGCCTGCACGGAGCGACCGTGCTGCGCGTGCCGGCCGACCAACTGGCCAGGTGGCTCGCGCCCGTGCAGGGCCACACGCTGGCGGAGCACCTGTACGTGGTCGACCCGATGGGCAACTGGATGATGCGCTTCCCTGCGCGCATGGACGCCGCCGGCGCCAGCCGCGCCAAGCGCGACCTCGATCGACTGCTGCGCGCTTCGGCGTCGTGGGACGAGCCGGGCCGCTGAGACCGACCGCATGGACGCATCGAGCTCGCTCTACGATCTGACGCCCATCGCCTGGCTCATGGCCGCAGGTGTGCTGATCGCGCTCGGCCCGCTGGTGTGGGTGTGGCGCCGCAATGCGGGCGCTGGCCCGGCGCGGCGGCTGCACGCGCTGACCGTGCTTACGCTTTTCCTCACCTTCGACCTGACGCTGTTCGGCGCCTTCACGCGCCTCACCGATTCGGGCCTTGGCTGCCCCGACTGGCCCGGCTGCTACGGCAACGCCAGCCCGGCTGGGGCACGCCATGAGATCGCGATGGCGCAAGCGGCCCAGCCGACCGGGCCGGTGACGCACAGCAAGGCGTGGGTCGAGATGGTCCACCGCTACCTGGCGACGGGCGTCGGCGTGCTGATCCTCACGCTCGCCGGTGCCACCTGGATCGTTCGACGCCGCCAGCGTCGCGCGCCGCCGCCTTCGAACAATGGCGAGCACCACGCCACGCTGAGTGCCTGGTGGCCAGCGGCCACACTGGTGTGGGTGTGCCTGCAGGGCGCATTCGGCGCCCTCACGGTCACCTGGAAGCTCTTTCCCGCGATCGTCACGCTTCACCTGCTCGGCGCCATCGTGCTGCTCGCGCTGCTGTGTATCCAGGCCGTTCACTATCGCCAGGCCGCCGCAGATCGCCTCCCGACGCCCGTGTCGCCCGCGTTGCGCAACGGCCTCATCGCGACCACCGTGCTGCTGGTGCTGCAGATCGCGCTGGGCGGCTGGGTCAGCACAAACTACGCGGTGCTGGCGTGCACCCAGTTCCCGACCTGCCAGGACAGCTGGTGGCCCGCGATGAACTTCGCGCAGGGCTTCGAGATCTGGCGCCACCTCGGCGTGACCGGCGAAGGCCAGCCGCTCGATTTTTCCGCCCTCACTGCCATTCACTACACGCACCGGCTCATGGCCTACGCGGTGTTCGTAGCTCTCGGCGCGCTGGCATGGCGCCTGCGCCGCATCGAAGCGCTGCGCCCGCAAGCCCGCTGGCTCGCGGGCCTGGCGCTGCTGCAGCTGGCCACGGGCCTGGGCAACGTGCTGCTGGGCTGGCCGCTGGCCGCTGCGGTGCTCCACACCGGCGGTGCTGCAGCGCTGGCCGTGGTGCTCACCTGGTCTCTCTGCGAGAGCCGCCGCGGCATGGCGGTACGACACGCGGTGCATGCCGATCCCGATCCTGCCGGCCACGACAACAACAATCCACGAAAGGCCGCTGCGTGAGCCGCAATGCGCAGCGCGAAGGTTTCTCAATGAGCACCCCGATTTCCGTTCAGCAAGGCAGCACCGCGAACGTGCTGCGCCAGTTCTACGCGCTGACCAAGCCGCGTGTGGTGCAGCTGATCGTGTTCTGCGCGCTCATCGGCATGGTGCTGGCCGTGCCCGGCCTGCCTTCGTGGGCCGACGTGCAGCGCGCCGTGCTGGCCTGCATCGGCATCTGGCTCGTGGCGGGCGCGGCGGCGGCGTTCAACTGCCTGGTCGAGAAGGGCATCGACGCCAAGATGAAGCGTACCGCCTGGCGGCCCACGGCGCGCGGCGAGCTCAGCGACCTGCAGGCGTTGCTGTTCTCGGCCCTGCTGTGCGCCATCGGGTCGGCACTGCTGTGGTTCACTGTCAACCCGCTCACCATGTGGCTCACCTTTGCCACCTTCGTGGGCTATGCGGTGATCTACACGGTCATCCTCAAGCCGCTCACGCCGCAGAACATCGTGATCGGCGGGGCCTCGGGTGCCATGCCGCCGGTGCTGGGCTGGGCCGCGATGACGGGCGACGTGGGCCCCGAGGCGCTGATTCTTTTCCTCATCATCTTCCTGTGGACCCCGCCGCACTTCTGGGCGCTGGCGCTGTACCGCGTGGAGGACTACCGCAAGGCCGGCCTGCCGATGCTGCCGGTGACGCACGGCAACGAGTTCACGCGACTGCAGGTGCTGCTCTACACCTTCATTCTTTTCGCGGCCTGCCTGATGCCGTTCATCTACGGCATGAGCGGCTGGCTGTATCTGGCGGTGGCGGTGGCGGTGAGCGTCGGCTTCACCGGCTATGCGTTCGCCCTGTGGCGCAGCTACTCGGACACGCTGGCCCGCAAGACCTTCCGTTTTTCGTTGATCCACCTCAGCGTGCTTTTTCTCGCGCTGCTGGTCGATCACTACCTTCACTGATCACGTCTTCATGAACAAGCGCAACGCTCTTCGATGGATGGCCGCGGGTGCCGGCTGGCTGGGCATGACCGCGACGCTGGGCCTCGCGGGCTGCGGCGAAAGCAAGCAGAACTTCAATGCCGTCGACATCACCGGTGCCGACTATGCCAAGGACTTCTCGCTGAAGGATGCCGATGGCAAGGTCCGCACCATGGCCGACTTCAAGGGCAAGGCGGTGGTGCTGTTCTTCGGCTACGCACAGTGCCCCGACGTCTGCCCGACCACCATGACGGAGATGGCGCAGGTCAAGCAGCAGCTCGGAAAGGACGGCGACAGGCTGCAGGTGCTGTTCATCACGGTCGATCCGGCGCGCGACACGGCCGAGGTACTGAAGGCCTACATGGGTGCGTTCGACCCGAGCTTCGTCGCGCTGATCCCGACAGCGGACGAACTGGCCACCGTCGCCAAGGACTACAAGGTCTACTACAAGAAGGTCGATGGCAAGACGCCCACGAGTTACTCGATGGACCACTCGGCGGCCAGCTACGTCTACGACACGCAGGGCCGGCTGCGGCTCTATGCGCGCTACGGCGCGGGCGTGGCGCCGATGGTGGCGGACCTGAAGACGCTGCTCGCTTCCTGAGGCGCGGGCACGTGATGGATGCAGTGGTGATGGTCGCCGGCTCGGTCGAGCACCTGAAAGGGCGCAAGGGCGCCTTCCGTGTCGCACTGATTCCGCCGGAGGTGATGCAGGCCCTCAACGACGGACTGCTCGAGACCGTGAACCTCAACGAGTTCCTGGCGCTGGAACTGCCTCGGCTGGCGCGCAGCGTGGCGGGGCACATCGGCCTCGATGCCCAGAGCGAACGGCTCGCCGACACGCTGGCGATGCTCGCCGCGTTCAAGCCGATGCAACGCCACGGCCACATTGCACGTGCGCTCTACGACCTGACCGCGCTGCACGGCGAGCGCGATGCGGTGGCCCACAAGCTGGCCACGCACGCGAGCGATGTTGCGCGTTGCTGGGCGGCGCAGTGGGTCACGCTGTCGGGGCTGCCGTTGCCCGCGCAACTCGAAGCGGTGCGGCGCTTTGCCGCCGATCCGCATTTCGGCGTGCGCGAGATCGCATGGATGGCAGTGCGCGATGCGGTGATCGCGTCGCTCGAGCGGGCCCTGGCGCTGCTTCGGCCGTGGGTGGTCGATGCCGACCCGAACATCCGCCGCTTCGCCAGCGAACTCACTCGCCCGCGCGGCGTGTGGTGCGCGCAGATCGAGGCGCTCAAGAACGAGCCGTGGCGCGCGTTGCCGCTGCTCGAGCCGCTGCGCGCCGACCCCAGCCGCTACGTCCAGAACTCGGTGGCCAACTGGCTCAACGACGCCAGCAAGACACGCCCCGAATGGGTCGACACGCTGTGTGGCCGGTGGCTGGCCGAATCGGACGCGCCCGAGACCCGGTACATCGTGAAGCGCGCGCTGCGCACGCTGTCCAAATGAAAAAGCCCGGCATTGCCGGGCTTCCTGCTTTCGGGTCGACGAAGGGTTACGCGTAGTCGGCCAGGGCCTTCTTCATCTTCTTCATGGCGGCGACCTCGATCTGGCGAATGCGCTCGGCGCTTACGCCGTACACGTCGGCCAGGTCGTGCAGCGTCATGCCGCCCGAACCGTCGTCGTTCACCTTGAGCCAGCGCTCTTCCACGATGCGACGGCTGCGGTCGTCAAGCGCTTCGAGCGCGGTGGCGATGCCATCGCTCGACAGGCGGTCGCGTTGCTGCGATTCGAGCAGCGCGGTCGGCTCCTGCGTGGCGTCGGCCAGGTAGGCGATGGGGCCGAAGGCCTCGTCGCCGTCGTCGGTCGGGCCCGGATCGAGCATGACATCACCGCCCGACAGGCGGGTTTCCATCTCGAGCACTTCCTCGGGCTTGACGTTGAGCCGGGTCGCCATCTGTGACACCTCGTCGGGGCTCAACGTTTCGCGGTGCGTGCCGTTGTCGG
This sequence comes from Variovorax paradoxus, assembly GCF_902712855.1. Taxonomy (NCBI): domain Bacteria; kingdom Pseudomonadati; phylum Pseudomonadota; class Betaproteobacteria; order Burkholderiales; family Comamonadaceae; genus Variovorax; species Variovorax paradoxus. The sequence continues at coordinate 5,087,088 of NZ_LR743507.1, read as the reverse complement.
CCGCGGCCGAGTCGGCCTTGAAGCCCTGCTTCATCGAGCGCAGGTTGAAGAACAGCTTGCGCTGAGCCTTGGTCGTCGCGACCTTGACCATGCGCCAGTTCTTCAGGATGTACTCGTGAATCTCGGCCTTGATCCAATGCATCGCATAGCTCACGAGCCGCACGCCCTGGTCCGGGTCGAAGCGTTTCACAGCCTTCATGAGACCGACGTTGCCTTCCTGGATCAGGTCGCCGTGCGGCAGCCCGTAGCCCAGGTACTGGCGGGAAATGGAAACCACGAGGCGCAGGTGCGACAGCACCAGCGCGCCGGCGGATTCGAGGTCGTTGTGGTCGCGCAGCTTGCGTGCGAAGCCCTGCTCTTCTTCGAGCGTGAGCATCGGCAGGCGGTTGGCGACCGAAATGTAGGCATCCAGGTTGCCCAGCGGGGGAACCATCGACCATGGATTGGCGACGGCCAGCTGGTTGGCAGAGACTCCAGACAGCGTTGTCATCAGGGGAAACTCCTTTGTGTTGGCCATATTAGCACTCGGTTAGAAGGAGTGCTAAGCCCGGGGTTCCCTTGAAATCCTATCGCCTGGATAGCCGAAAGCTACCAGCGTATGCCAAGTCTTAGGAAGAGCTTGGACAGCACGAACAGCGGGCCGACCCACAGGTACTGAATGTCTTCGAAAAAGGAAGGCTTCTTGCCCTCGACCTTGTGGCCCACGAACTGGAAGATCCAGGCCATTACAAAGATAGCGGCTGAAACCGGCAATACAAGTCTGCCCATTGCATGCACCAAAGCCAGGGCCAAGGCTGTCAGCAGCACCATGGTCAGCAGGAAGACGGGCGAGCGCAGCAGCGCGTAATAGATCAGGCTGGCAGCCACGAACCCGTAGGCAACCCATGGGTGGATGGCGAACAGCAGCCCTACGATGCTCAGCATGATGGCCGGGATGGCCACGAAGTGAATCAGCTCGTTGGTCGGATTGCGGTGGCTCTCCTCGTAATGGGCGAGCAGGCGGTCGACCTTGCGGCTGCTGGTTTCCAGCGGGGCAGCGGCGGTGTGGGCCATTCGAAGTCTCCTGAGGTGCCGTTCGATGCGGCGATGCTTTCATGGTGCCCACAGAAAAGCGCGATGGCAAGGGTGCATTCCATGTGAAATTGCTATCAATAAACTAGCAATAAGCACTACAACCACCGCGCATCCCATGACTTTCAGCACTGTCAAAAAATGTGACCGCCGCTAAGATCGTGCACGTGGTACCTACAGACACCCCAGCCACCTCCCTGCGGACGACCGAAGAGGCCGGCGCCGCTCCCCGCGCCCCCACGGCGATCCTGGTCGTCGACGACCACGACCTGCTGCGCCTCGGTGTCTGCGCGCTGGTGCAGGCGCAGGCCACGTCCTCCGGCGCGACCATCGACGTGTTCGAGGCCGGCAATGTCGCCGATGCCCTGGCGCTGTACGAAACCCACCAGGCGGCGATCGGGCTGGTGCTGCTCGACCTGGCGCTGCCCGACACGCACGGCCTGAGCGGCCTGGCAGAGTTCCGGCTGCGGTTTCCCGGTGCGCGCATCGTGGTGCTCTCGGGCACCGGCAACAATGCGCTGGCGCAGGGGGTGCTCGCGCTGGGCGCGGCCGCCTTCCTGCCGAAATCGGCCGACCTGAAGGAAGTGGTGAGCTTCATCCGCGCTTGCGGCCTGCTCGATCCTGCTGCCGGTGCGGCCGAGTTGCCGCCCCCGCCCGTGTCCAAGTCGCTCGCCGGCTATGCCGAGTTCGCCCATGCCAGCGCCTGGCAGGAACTCACGCCGCGCCAGATGCAGGTGCTCCAGTGGGTGCTCGAGGGCAAGGCCAACAAGGAAATCGCGCAGCTCGCGAACCTGAGCGAAGGCACGGTGAAGAACCACGTATCGACCATCCTGCTGCTGTTCGGCATGCGTTCGCGCGCCCAGTTGATCAGCATGCTGCACTGATCCAGCGCGTGCCAGCCGCGGCGCCGAGCGATCCCCCAGCCGACCACGACCTTGCGCAGCGGGTGCTGCGCGAGAACATCGCGTCGGTCTACAGCACCTACATCGCCTCCACGCTGACCCACATGGTCTTCGTGATCGTGTTCGGCGCCATCATCTATTCGCAGCTGAAGGACCCGAGCCTGCTGTTCTGGCTGGGCGCACTGCTCACGGCCGACATCTACGTGCTGTTCACGCCGCGCTGGACGCCCGATCGGCCGGCGCGCGAAAGCGCCTACTGGGCGCGCAAGATCTCGCGCATGGTGACGCTCGTGAGCATGGTCACGGCCGTGGTGCCCTGGCTCATCGTGCCGCACAACAACCTGCCGATGACCTCGCTGCTGATGACCGTGATCGTCGGCAGCTGCGCGCGGGCGGCGCAGTCGCTCTGGCCGCTGAAGCCCGCGCTGTTCGGCTACACCATGCCGATGTCGCTGGGCATGATCACCGCGCTGGCCTGGCAGGGCGACGGGCTTCACCTGTTCCTGGCGGCCGCCGGTGCGGCCTATCTGCTCCTCACGCTGCACGCCGGCACGGGCCAGCACAAGCTGCTGACAGAGTCGCTCAAGCTGCGTTTCGAGAACGAGGCGCTGGCCGTGCGGCTCGGCGAGCAGATCGCCGCCACCGAGCGCGCCAGCGAGGAAAAGACCCGCTTCCTTGGTACGGCCAGCCACGACCTGCGACAGCCGCTGCACGCGATCGCGCTGTTCGGTGCGGCGCTCGAGAACGAGTTGCGCCATCGCCCCGAGGGGCGCAACGCCGAGCGGCTGATGCGGGCGGTGAATGCGCTGGGCGCCTCGCTGGACACCATGCTCGACGTCTCGCGCCTCGACGCAGGCGTGATCACGTCCGCGCCGCAGCCGGTGCAGCTCGATGCGCTGTTCCTGCCGCTCAACCACACCTTCTCCGCGCGCGCCGAGCAGAAGCAGTTGCAGCTGCGCGTGCGCGCCAGCGGTCTGTGGGTCCACAGCGACCCGCAACTGCTGCACCGCATGCTGTCCAACCTGATGGACAACGCGCTGAAGTACACGGCGCGCGGCGGCGTGACCGTCGCCGCCCGCGCGCGCGGCGACGCGGTATGGATCGAGGTGCGCGACAGCGGCATCGGCATCGCCCCGGAGCAGTCGGGCCGCATCTTCGAGGAGTTCTACCAGGTCAACAACCCAGGCCGCGACCGCTCGCGAGGGCTCGGCATCGGGCTGTCGATCGTGCAGCGTCTGTCGCGCCTGCTCGGCCATCCGGTCCGGATGCATTCGCGCCCCGGCCGTGGCACTTTCTTCCGCGTGGTGGTTCCGGCTGTCGGAACACCGGATGGCAGGCTGTCGGCCGTGCCGAGTGTGGCGGACGCGCCCGCCGGCTTCCGCCAGCCACCCACAGCGCTTCCCGGGCGCGTGCTGCTGCTCGACGACGAACAGGAGATCCGCGAAGCCATGACCGGCCTGCTGCGCTCTCATGCTGTCGACGCCCATGCCGTCGACAGCGAGGAAGCCGCCGCCGCGGCGCTGCGCCGGGCCGCTGCCGAGGGGCGGCCCTTCGACCTGTTGCTGTGCGACTACCGCCTGGCCGACGGCGCCGACGGGCTCGACGCGGGCCTGCGGCTGAGCCAGGGCGACGAAACCGGCGCCGCCACGCCACTTCTGCTCATCACCGGCGAGACCTCGCCCGAGCGGCTGCAGCGCGTGCGAGAGTCGTGCGTGCCCGTGCTGTTCAAGCCGGTGGCCGCGGAATCGTTGCTGCGCGCCATGACCGAGGCGGGCGCCAGATGATGTCCTGCCCTTCAGGAATTTGAATTCGTTTGTATTAACTTGATGCCTGATGAAAGCCATAGCCGTCAGTTGAAGTGACTTTCGGCACTGGCGAACGTTTTCTTCTGCATTTACCTTCGCTGGGCGCTGGCAGCCGGAGCACTTCCGGATGCCTTCGGCGCGACCAGAACATATCGATCCCGGAGGTTTTTTCCCAATGAATTTCAAGCTCGCGGCCGTGGCCGCTGCAGTGGCTGCCACGCTCGCCCTCGCGGCATGCGGCGGTGGTGGCGACAACGGCGCTTCGTTCGCGCCCATCGGCAACATCGTCCCGCCGGCGCCCCCGCTCCGCCCGCTCCTCCGCCGCCGGCCGAACCGCCTGCGCCCGCGCCCGCCCCGGCGCCGGCCACGAACACTTTCCTGTACGAGAAACTGCCGAACCCTGCCGACGCCGCAGGCCTGCTGAGCGACCTGAACGCCGAAGGCGCGAAGGGATACATGTTCCTGAGCCCGCTGGCTTCGGGTGGGAGCTCCGCATACGTCTACGTGAAGACCGGCGACGCCACCTATGTCTACGAGACGAAGACGCCTGTCGCGAGCGCCGCCGACTTCCTGTCGCAGGCCAACGAAGCGGGCAGCCGTGGCTTCCGCTGGGTCGGCGCGTTGAGCACCGGCGGCGCAAGCACGGTGATGGTGTACCGCAAGGACAGCGATGCCGCCGGCGCCACCTACACCTACCACACCGAGGCAGCGGCCAGCGACAAGGACAGCTTCCTTGCGCAGGTCAACGCCCAGGGCGCGGCTGGCTACTTCAACACGGCCGCGGCGTACGGTTTCGGCGGCGACATCGTCGCGGTGTTCGAGAAGAGTTCGGCCGGCAATTCCACCTACGCCTACGAAGTGGGTGCCGACGCGGCGGACACCATCGGGGCCCTGGCGCAGTTCGACGAGAAGGGCGCTCGCGGATTCCGCTACCGCTACCCGTACCTCCTCGGCGGCTTCAGCGGCAGCGTCTTCGTGAAGGATCTGTCGCAGTCCAGCACCTTCACCTACCAGGCGCTGACCGAGGGCGCCACGCTGGACGCCGACATCGCCCAGTCCAACGCCGTGGGCGCGGACGGGTACGGTTTTGTCGGCCCGCTGATCGTCGGCTCCGAAAGCCGCAACTACTACTACAAGCCCAGCAACTGCACCGGCATCGTCATTTGCAAGCCGACGAACCCGTTCGGTCTCTGATCCAAGGCATGAGAGAAGCGGACGGCTCGCCGTCCGCAAGATAGAAGAAGGCCCGCCAGACCGGGCCGGAGGTCAGGGAGACAGGGAGAGAAGAAGAAAAACGAAAAACGGCCCCAGCGCGAGCGGGGGTCGTTTTTTCATGGGCGCGGCCGACAGCTTCAGCCCAGCAGGGCCTGCGCGAACTCGCGCGCGTTGAAGGTCTCGAGGTCTTCGAGCTTCTCGCCCACGCCGATGAAATACACCGGAACCGGCCGCTCGCGCGCGATGGCGCACAGCACGCCGCCCTTGGCCGTGCCGTCGAGCTTGGTCACGATCAGCCCCGTGAGGCCGAGCGTCTCGTCGAAGGCCTTGACCTGCGCCAGCGCGTTCTGGCCGGTGTTGCCGTCGATCACCAGCAGCACCTCGTGCGGCGCCGTGGCATCGGCCTTGGTGACCACGCGCTTGATCTTCTTGAGTTCGTCCATCAGGTGCAGCTGCGTCGGCAGGCGGCCTGCCGTATCCACCAGCACCACGTCCTTGCCGCGCGCCTTGCCGGCATTCACCGCGTCGAAGCTCACCGCCGAGGGGTCGCCGCCTTCGTTGCTCACGATCTCGACCGTGTTGCGGTCGGCCCAGACCAGCAGCTGCTCGCGCGCCGCCGCACGGAAGGTGTCGGCCGCCGCCAGCAGCACCGAGGCGCCTTCGTTGGCCAGGTGCTTGGTCAGCTTGCCGATGGAGGTGGTCTTGCCCGCGCCGTTGACGCCGGCCACCATGATCACCGTGGGCGTGAACTCGCCGATGACCAGCGGCTTCTCGAGCGGCTTGAGCAGGTCGGCCACGGCCTCGGCCAGCAGGCGCTTGACCTGCGAGGCGTCGGTGGCCATCTGGCGCTTGACGCGTCCGCGCAGGTCGTCGAGCAGGAACTCGGTGGCCTTCACGCCGGTGTCGGCCATCAGCAGCGCGGATTCGAGTTCTTCATAGAGCGCGTCGTCGATCTGCGCATTGACGAACACCGCCTGGATGCCGGTGCCGGTCTTGCGCAAGCCGGTCTTGAGCTTGTCGAACCAGCTTTTGCGTTCAGGTTCGACGGCGGGCGCGGTAACGGTTGGTGCCGGTGCAGGCACGCGTGCCGCAACGGGAGCCGGAGCCGGAGCCGGCGCTGGCGCGGGGGCGCAACGAATGCCGGCGCCGGAGCGGGGGATGGGGCAGGCACAGGGGCCGGCACGACCGGCGGAGCCGCGACAGGGCCGGAGCCGGCGTGACGACGGGGGCCGGCGCGGGCGCGGGAGCCGGTGCCGCCGGAGGAGGGAAGGAGCGGGGAAAGGAGCGGGGAAAGGAGCGGGAGAAGGAGGGGGAGGAGGAGGCGGTGCGGAGGGCGCAGGTGCCGCGGGCGTTTCTTCCACTGCCGGCTTCGAGCCGAACCAGCTCGAAGGCGAAAACACCGAGCGCGCGGGCGCGGGTTCCGCGGCAGGCGCGGCCGGAGGAGGGGGCGCCGGCGTATCGGGGGCCTCGGCGGGCGGTTTTTCTTGAAGAAACTGAACATCAGGAGCTTTTTACAATCCGACCCATTCTATGAAACACCTCCCGCCACGCCGTGCTGCGTCTGGTGCGGTGCTGGCGATGGCGCTCTTCGCGCCGTGGGCCATGCCTGCGCAGGCCCAATCCACACCGGCTTCCACGCCGCCTTCCGCCGCTGCAGCCGCGGCGCCCGGACCCCAGCAATTCACATTGGCAAACGGCATGACGCTGATCGTGCAGCCCGACCGGCGCTCGCCGACCGCGGTGCAGATGGTCTGGGTCCGCGTCGGGTCCATGGACGAGGTCGACGGCACGTCCGGTGTGGCACATGCGCTCGAACACATGATGTTCAAGGGCACCAAGGACATCAAGCCCGGCGAGTTCTCGCGACGCGTGGCCGCCCTCGGCGGCCAGGAAAACGCCTTCACCACGCGCGACTACACCGGCTACTACCAGCAGATTCCGGTCGGCAGCCTCGAGCAGGTGATGAAGCTGGAGTCCGACCGCTTCGCCAACAACCAGTGGCCCGACGACGAGTTCAGGCGCGAGATCGAGGTGGTCAAGGAAGAGCGCCGCCTGCGCACCGAGGACCAGCCGCGCGCGTTGCTCGGCGAGCAGCAGAACGCGGCCGTCTTCACTGCGTCGCCCTACCACCGCCCCGTGGTCGGCTGGATGAGCGACCTCGACGCCATGACGCCGGAGGACGTGCGCGACTTCCACAGGCGCTGGTACGTGCCCGCCAACGCCGTCCTGGTGGTGGCCGGCGACGTCGACGTGGCGCAGGTGCGCGCCATGGCCGAGAAGTACTACGGGCGAATTCCATCGCGCGCGGTGCCGGTGCGCAAGCCGCGCGTCGAGCCCGCGCAGCGCGGCATCCGGCGCCTCGAATTCAAGGCGCCGGCTGAGCAGGCCTACGTGTCGCTCGCCTACCGCGTGCCGCAACTGGCCGGCATCGACGACACGAACAGCGACGCCTGGGCGCTGGTGGTGCTGTCGGCGGTGCTCGACGGGTACGCCGGGGCGAGGCTCGACCGCGCGCTCACGCAGGGTCCCGACCGCGTCGCCGATTCGGCCGGCGCCTACTCGGGCTTCGTCGGCCGCGGCCCGCAGCTCTTCGTGCTCGACGGCGTGCCGGCGGCCGGCAAGAGCGCCGAAGCGGTCGAGGCGGCCCTGCGCGCCCAGGTGACGCGCATCGCCAGGGACGGCGTGGGCGAAGCCGAACTGGCCCGTGTCAAGACCCAGTGGGTGGCCAGCGAAACCTACAAGCGCGACTCTGTGATGGCGCAGGCGCGCGAACTGGGCAGCAACTGGATCCAGGGCCTGCCGCTGGACGCCAGCGAGCGCATCGTCGCCCGGCTGCAGGCCGTCACGGCCGCGCAGGTGCAGGCCGTGGCCGCCAGGTACTTCGGCGACGACCAGCTCACGGTCGCCACGCTGCGGCCCCTGCCGCCCGAGCCCAGGCGCGGCCGCGGCTTCGCGGCGCCCGCGGGCGAACTGCGCTGAAAGGTACGGATTCCATGTTCACTCTCAAGAAAATCGCGCGCTGCGCGGTGCTGGCAGGCGGCACCGCCGTGTTCGGCCTGATCGGCATGACCGGCGCGCAGGCCGCGCTGCCCATCCAGCACTGGACGCTGGCCAACGGCGCCAAGATCTATCTCGTGGCGACCAACGCGTTGCCGATCGTCGACATGCAGGTCGACTTCGACGCCGGCAGCCGGCGCGATCCGGCCGCGCAGGCCGGCCTGGCGAGCACCACCTCGGCCATGGTCGAGAAGGGCGTGCGTGCCGGCAGGAACGGCGAGCCTGCGCTCGACCAGAATGCCCTGGGCGAGGCCTGGGCCGATCTCGGTGCCAGCTTCGACGTGAGCGCCGGCACCGACCGCACCAGCTACTCGCTGCGGTCGCTGTCCGACCCGGCGCTGCTGAACAAGGCGGTCGCGCTGGCTTCGCGCGAGATCGGCGAGCCTTCGTTCCCCGACGACGTCTGGCAGCGCGAGCGCGAGCGCATCAACGCCGCCATCAAGGAAGCCAACACCAAGCCCGCGACCGTCGCCGGCCGCGCCTTCGCGCAGGCGGTGTATGGCGTGCATCCGTACGGCCAGGAGGTGACCGAGGAGACCCTGGCGCGCATCGACACTGCCGCCATGCGCCAGCGCTACGAGCAGCTCATCGTGCCGTGCCGCGCCAAGCTCAGCATCGTGGGCGCCGTGACGCGCGCCGAGGCCGAGACGCTGGCGACTTCGCTGCTGTCGCGCCTGCCGGCCACGCAGGGTTGTGCCCCGCTGCCCGCCATCGCGCCCGTGGCCGCGCTGGCCGCGCCGAAGGACGAGCGCATTCCGTTCGACTCGGCGCAGGCGCATGTCTTCATCGGCCAGCCCGGCTATCCGCGCAAGGACCCCGACCACTTCGCGCTCACCCTGGGCAATTACGTGCTCGGCGGTGGCGGCTTCGTGTCGCGCCTCACGAACGAGGTGCGCGAGAAGCGCGGGCTCACCTACAGCATCTACAGCGGCTTTGCGCCGGGGCTCGAGGCGGGCGCGTTCCGCATCGGCTTCCAGACCCGGCCGGACCAGGCCGAGGATGCGGTGAAGATGTCGCGCGAAGTGCTCGCGAGGTTCGTGGCCGAAGGACCGACCGCCAGCGAGCTGAAGGCAGCCAAGGACAACGTGATCGGTGGCTTCCCGCTGCTTCTGGACAGCAACCGCAAGCTCATCGGCAACGTTGCCAACATCGCGTGGCACGACCTGCCGCTGGACTACCTCGACACCTGGACCGCGCGCATGAACGCGGTCACAGCGGCCGACATCAAGGCCGCGTTCCAGCGCAAGCTGCAGCCCGAGCGCATGGTGACGGTGGTGGTGGGCGGCAAGGACGCGAAGCCCGCCGCCAAGGCGCCCTGACCTGCGGCGTCCGGTTTCAGGCCAGGGCGTGCGTGCCCTGGCTGGCGGCCGCGCGCACAGCGGCTCCCAGTTGTTCCAGCAGTCGCGGCGCGGCGCGCGCCTGCTGCCAGTAGAGCGGTACCGGCAGCGTCGAGCCGGGCACCAGCTCGACCAGCCTCCCCCCGCGAATCGCTTCGGCCACCATGCTGGCCGGATGCATGCCCCAACCCATGCCCCGGCATGCCGCCTCGACGAAGGCATTGGGCGATGGAATCCAGTGGCGCGGCGTCTCGACGTTGCGGTGGCAGATGCGGCGCACCCAGCGCGCCTGCAGCCGGTCCTTGCGGTCGAACACCAGGCTCGGCGCCGCGGCGAGCGTGCGCGCGCCGACACCCTTTGCGAAGTGGTCGCGCACGAAGGCCGGACTCGCAGCCGCCACGTAGTGCATCGTGCCGAGCGCCTCGCTGTTGCAGCCCGCCACAGGCTGCGCCAGCGCGGTGACGGCGGCCAGCACCGCGCCGCTGCGCAGCCGCTCCGCCGTGTGGTCCTGGTCGTCCACCGTGAGATCGAGCAGCGCGGCCGGTGCCTGCGCCGCGAAGGCCGCGGCGGCGCCGACGAACCAGGTCGCCAGGCTGTCGGCATTCACCGCCACCCGCACCGTGACGCGCTCGCCGGCTTCGCCGCTGCCCATGCCGAGCGCGGGCAGGGCGTCGCGCAGCTCATGCTCGAGCATGCCGACGCGCTCCACGTGCCGGCACAGCTGCAGGCCCGCCTCGGTGGCCACGCATGGCTGCCCGCGCACCAGCAACGCGCCGCCGGTGCGCTCCTCCAGTTGCCTGATGCGCTGCGACACCGCCGAGGGCGTGACGTGCAGCGCGCGCGCGGCGCGTTCGAAGCTGCCTTCGCGTACCACGGCGGCGAGGGCATTCAAGGCGGCGTAGTCGAGCATGTAGATGAAGTAAAACTGAATCTGGTTAAGAAAGTTTAGTTTGAATTAACCGCTTGCAGGCGGCATCCTCGAACGATGCAAGCCGAAAACGTCGCCCACGTCACCACCGCCTTCGCCAACGGGCTCTTCATGAGCCTGGTTCTGATCGTCGCGATCGGCGCGCAGAACGCCTATGTGCTGCGCCAGGGTTTGCGCCGCGAGCATGTGGGCGCGGTGGTGCTCTTCTGCGCGGCCAGCGATGCAGTGCTGATCGGTGCCGGCGTGGCCGGCATGGCGCAGGCGCTGCAGGGACGTCCGGTGCTGGCGACCGTGCTCGCGGGGCTTGGCGCGGCCTTTCTCTGCGGCTACGGACTGAAGGCGCTGTGGCGCTCGCGCCAGCCTGCTGCGCTGCAGGCCGCTGCGCAGGGCGCGTCGCTGTCGCGCGCGGCCGTGGTGGTGCAGGCAGCCGGTTTCACGCTGCTGAACCCGCACGTCTATCTCGACACCGTGCTGCTGGTGGGCAGCGCGGGCGCGCAGCACGCAGGCCTGCTCAAGCTGTGGTTCGTGGCGGGCGCGACCACGGCCAGCGCGCTGTGGTTCACCTCGCTGGGCTTTGGCGCGCGTCTGCTGGCGCCGGTGTTCGCACGGGCGCGCGCCTGGCAGATGCTCGATGCGCTGATCGGAGGCACCATGCTCGTGCTGGCCGCGCTGCTCGCCCAGCGTGCGCTGGCCGGTCTCTGACGTGACCCGCGCGTCGCGGCGTTAAGCTCGCCGCATGCCCCAGAAAGCCGCCCCCGCCAAACGACCGTCCGCACCCGCAGCGCCCAGGCGCCCGTCGAAGCCCAGCGAAGTGCGCATCATCGGCGGCGAGTGGAAGCGCACCCGCCTCGCCGTGGCCGACAAGCCCGGCCTGCGTCCCACGCCCGATCGCGTGCGCGAAACCCTCTTCAACTGGCTCGCGAGCCTGGCCGGTGCCGGCGGCGGAGAGCTGCCTGGCTGGCACTGCGTCGACGCGTTCGCGGGCACCGGTGCGCTCGGCCTCGAAGCCGCCTCGCGCGGCGCGGCGCAGGTGCTGCTGTGCGAGCAGGACGCCGCGCTGGTGGCGCAGTTGCAGGCCGCCAGGGAGAAGCTGAAAGCCGAGGCCGTGCGCGTGGAGCGCGGCAACGGCGTCACCGCGCTCGAGCGCGTGCCCGCGGGCAGCCTCGACGCCGTCTTTCTCGATCCGCCCTTCGACAGCACCGCGCTCTACGAGCCGGCTTTGCGCGCCGCCGCCCGCGCGTTGCGCGCGGGAGGCTCGGTGTACCTCGAGGCGCCGCGCCGCTGGAGCGACGGCGAACTGGCCGCCTTCGGCCTCGTCGGCTTCCGCTACCTGAAGGCCGGCGCCGTTCACGCCCATCTGCTGCGTGCCGCAGCGGATGGGACTGCATAATCCGCCGGACAAGCCGCACCGGCAGCATGAGGAAGAAGCAACCATGGCCAGCAACGTGATCGCGGTTTACCCCGGCACTTTCGACCCCATCACCCTCGGACACGAGGACGTGGTGCGGCGTGCAACCCAGCTCTTCTCCAAGGTGATCGTCGCCGTTGCGGCGGGCCATCACAAGAAGGCGCTCTTCACGCTCTCCGAACGCATGGAGATGGCCCGCGAGGCCGTGAAGCCCTACAGCGACCAGGTCACCGTCGAGAGCTTCTCCGGCCTGCTGCGCGACTTCGTCGTGGCGCGCGGCGGCAAGGCCATGGTGCGCGGCCTGCGCGCCGTGACCGACTTCGACTACGAGTTCCAGCTCGCCGGCATGAACCGCTCGCTCATGCCCGATGTCGAGACCGTGTTCCTGACACCGAGCGACAAGTACCAGTTCATCTCGAGCACCTTCGTGCGCGAGATCGCCATGCTCGGGGGCGAGGTCCACAAGTTCGTCTCTCCGAACGTGGAGCAGCAACTGGCGGCCAAGGTCCGCAGCCTCGGGCGTGAATAGGTACTCCCCCAGGCTGCGCGTACTTCGTGTCGCTTCTCCTTCCCCCTCGCCAGGGGCAACACCTGCGGCCCGGCGAAGCCGGTTCCGCGGTGTTTCGCGAAAACCCCGGCTCTCATTGCGGGCCGACGTGACGTGAGCGACATTCCCTTGCCCCGCCTGCATCTGCTGGGCGACGCCGCATTGCTGTGCGAACTGCCTGCGCCGGCCACGCTGGCGCAGCAGCAGCGCATCTGGGCACTCGCCGAGCATGCGCGGCAATGGCCGGGTGTCGGCGAGACGCTGCCGGGCATGAACAACCTGACGCTCACCTTCGATCCGACCGCGATCGATCTCGACACGCTCACAGCCAATGTGCTCGAAGCATGGCCAGGGCTGGCCGCCGGTGCCGTCTCGGGCAGGCTGGTCGAGATCCCCGTGGCCTATGGCGGCGAGCATGGGCCGGACCTGGCCGACGTGGCGGCCCACACCGGCCTCACGCCGGCCGAGGTGGTGCGGCGCCACAGCGGCGGCGAATACATCGTGTACCTGCTGGGCTTCCTGCCCGGCTTCGCCTTCATGGGCGGGCTGCCGCCCGAACTCGCCACGCCGCGTCGCGCGGAGCCGCGCACCGCAGTGCCCGCGCGCTCGGTCGGCATCGGCGGCGAGCAGACCGGCATCTACCCGCTGGTGTCCCCGGGCGGCTGGCAGCTCATCGGGCGGACATCGCTCGAGTTGTTCGATCCCGCGGCCGAGCCGCCCACCTTGCTTCGCCCCGGCGACCGCGTGCGCTTCGTCGCGGAAAGCGTGCAGGCATGATCGCCGTCCGCAAGCCCGGCGTGCTCGCCTCGGTTCAGGACCTGGGCCGCCACGGCCATCGCCAGCTCGGCATCTGTCCCGGCGGCGCGCTCGACGTGCTCTCGCTGACGCTGGCCAACCGGCTCGTGGGCAATGCCGACGGCGCCGCGGGACTCGAGCTCACGATGGGCGGCTGCGAACTGCAGTTCGAGACCGACACCCGCATCGCGCTCACCGGCGACGACTTTTCAGCGAGCCTCGACGGCGTGCCGCTGTGGCCGTGCTGGAGCGTACCGGTCGCGGCCGGCCAGACGCTCAGGCTTGCCGGCGCGAACGCGGCCGGCACGAAGAAGGCAGGCCTGCGCAGCTGGCTCGCCGTGGCAGGCGGCATCGACGTGCCGGTGGTGCTCGGCTCGCGCAGCACCGACCTCAAGGCCGGCTTCGGCGGTCTGGAGGGTCGCGCGCTGCGCAAGGGCGACCGTCTGGCGCTGGGCGCCTCGCGCCTCGATGCCGCCCGGCGCGTGCGCCGCGCCTTCGGCGTTCGCGGTCCTGACTGGGGCGTGCCGGAGGACGACGGCGCGATCGCGCTGCGCGTGCTGCCCGGTCCCGAGTTCGAGCTGTTCACCCTGTCCGCCTGCGATCAGCTCTGGAGCGAACGCTGGCGCATCACGCCGCAGAGCAACCGCATGGGCAGCCGGCTCTCCGGGCCCGAACTCAAGCGGAAGCGCGCGGGCGACATGCTCTCTTCGGGCGTGATCCCCGGCACGATCCAGGTGCCGCCTTCGGGCCAGCCGATCATCCTGATGGGCGACGCGCAGACGACCGGCGGCTATCCGCGCATCGGCGTGGTCATCCGGGCCGACCTGTGGAAGCTGGCGCAGGCGCCGCTCAACGGCAAGCTTCGGCTGGTGCAGGTCGAATCGGCACAGGCGCTCGACGCCTGGGCGGCCCAGCAACGCTACCTGGCGCAGGTGGCACAAGGCCTGGCTGCTGCAGGATGGGCGGACGCGGCATAGACTTTGCAAAAGGACCTTCGAGAAGGACATTCCTCATGCAGATCGACCTCAATGCAGACCTCGGCGAAGGCGCCGGCAGCGACGAAGCCCTGCTCGCGCTGGTGAGCTCCGCCAACATCGCCTGCGGCTGGCATGCCGGCGACGCCAAGACCATGCAGCAGTGCGTGCGCTGGGCCCTCCAGAACGGCGTGGCCATCGGCGCGCACCCGAGCTTTCCCGACCGCGAGAACTTCGGCCGCAGCACCATGCACCTGCCGCCGGACGAGATCGTGGCCAACGTGCTCTACCAGGTGGGCGCGCTGGCGGCCATCGTGAAGGCCGAGGGCGGCAAGCTCTCGCACGTGAAGGCGCACGGCCAGCTCTACAACCAGGCCGTGAAGGAGCCCGAGCTCGCCGAGGCGCTGTGCGAGGCGGTGCGCCGCTTCGACCCCTCGCTCAGGTTCTTCGGCCTCGCGGGCAGCCACATGATCGACGCTGCCCGCCGCGCCGGCCTGGTGCCGGTGGAGGAGGTGTTCGCCGACCGCGGCTACATGCCCGATGGCAGCCTGGTGCCGCGCAGCCAGCCGGGTGCGCTGATCGAGACCGAGGAACAGTCGATCGCGCAGACCCTTTCGCTGGTGCGCGACCACCGCGTGACCGCCATCGACGGCAGCACCGTGCCGGTCAATGCGCAGACGGTGTGCCTGCACGGCGACGGCGCGCACGCGCTGGCGTTCGCGCGGCGCATCCGCGAGCGGTTGCAGCAGGAAGGCATTGCCGTGCGGGCAATGGCCTGAACACGCGGACGGTGTGGTGGCCTCCAGGCCGGTCAAAACGGTGAAGTCGGTCAAGGTCCTGCTGACCGGCTTCGAGCCCTTCGAGAAGGAAGCGCTCAACCCCTCGTGGGAAGCGGTGCGCGCGCTCGACGGCTGGAAGACCGGCGCTGCGACGGTGCACGCGCGCCTGGTGCCCTGCGTCTTCGGCGACGCCATCGACGTGCTGAACCGGGCGATGGATGAACTGCAGCCGCAGTTGGTGCTGTGCATCGGCCAGGCCGGTGGCCGTGCGGAGTTCACGCCGGAGCGCATCGCGATCAATGTCGACGACGCGCGCGTACCCGACAACAACGACCGCCAGCCCATCGACGTGCCCGTGGTGCCGGGGGCGCCTGCCGCCTACTTCTCGACGCTGCCCGTCAAGGCCATCGTGCGCGCACTGCGCGCGGCCGGCGTGCCGGCCTCGGTGTCGAACAGCGCGGGCACCTTCGTGTGCAACCACATCTTCTACGGACTGATGCACCGCATCGCGACGCACGCGACGGCGGCGGACGGCGGCGAGGTGCGCGGCGGCTTCATCCACATCCCCTACCTGCCCGCACAGGCGGCGCGCTTTCCGGGCGCACCGAGCATGTCGCTCGAGACGCTGGTGGCTGCCTTGCGCATCGCCGTGGCCACTGCGCTTGCGGTGCGGCACGACGTGGCCGAAACCGGCGGCCAGCTGCACTGAGGCCGGGCCGGGGCCCGCGAGTCAGGCCGAAGGAAACTGCCTGCCGAGCCACGCGTTCAGCGCGGCGTTGACCTGTCCGGGTTTTTCCATGGTCAGCATGTGGCCGCATTCGGCCACCCACACCGTCTCCGACTGCGGCAGCAGCGCCGCCATTTCCCGCGTGCATTCGGGTGGCGCAAGGCGGTCGCTGTCGCCGCACATCAGCAGCACCGGTGCGCGCAGCAATGGCAGGTGCTGGCGCGCGTCGGGCCTGCGCATCACCGCGCGATTCTGGCGGATGAGCTGCTCGGCGCCCGCACCGAGCACGATGTCGAGGTAGCGCTCCACCATCGCCGGGTCGGCCGACTGCGTGGGGTGGAACGCGAAGTAGACGTTCGGCTCGATCACGTCGCGTACCTCTCCGCGCTCGAAGTACTCGATGGCACCTTCGCGCAGCGTGAACATGTCGGGCGTCTCGGGCCGCGCGCTGGTGCCGAGCAATGCGAGGCCGGCGATGCGGCCGGGCGCCTGGCGGGCGGCCTCCATCGCGACCATGCCGCCCATCGATGCGCCGCACAGCACCAGCGGTCCGTCGTTGTCGCGCAGCACGGCGGCGGCCATGCCTTCGATGGAGTCGTTGTGCAGTTGGGCATCGCTCACGCGTGCATTGAACGCGGAGGGAAGGGCGGGGAGCTGGGCTTGCCAGATGCGCTCGTCGCAGGCGAGGCCGGGCAGCAGGACTAGGTTGGGCATGGATCGGATTCTGCGCGAATGCGGTGACCGGCGTAACGTTATAGACAAGACACAGGAAAGGCATAGGCTTCCTGGCCAGCACCGATCGCAGCGTGTCCACTTCATACTCTGCGGCGCCGCGCGACGCACGGTGCGCGCGCTTTCCTACGTCTTTCGTTTGCGACCTGTCGAGGATTTTCCAATGAACCTGGTTGAACGCGTCCAGTCCATCCTGCTCAAGCCCAAGGCCACCTGGCCGGCCATCGATGCCGAGCCAGCCGATGCGGCCTCGCTCTACAAGAACTACGTGATGATCCTCGCGCTCATCCCGGCGGTGGCGAGCTTCATCGGACTGTCGCTCGTCGGCATCGGCGCGTTCGGCATGAGCTTCCGCGTGCCGGTCGTCTCGGGGTTGGTGAACATGATCGTGGGCTACGTGCTGTCGCTGGTGATGGTGTTCGTGCTTGCTCTCATCATCGATGCGATGGCGCCGACCTTCGAGGGCACCAAGAGCCAGATCGGCGCGCTCAAGCTGTCGGCCTATGCGAGCACCGCGGCCTTCGTCGGCGGCATCTTCAGCCTGGTGCCGGCGCTGTCGGCCATCGGCGCGCTGGCTGCGCTGTACGGCGTGTACCTGCTCTACACCGGCCTGCCGGTGCTCATGAAGTGCCCGCCCGACAAGGCCATCGCGTACACCGCGGTGGTGGTGGTCTGCGCCATCGTCGGCGGCTTCGTCATCGCCTGGGTGCTCTCGCTGCTCACGCCTTTGCCGGCACGCATCGGGGCGCTGGCGCCGGCCGACGCGGTGGCGGTCCTGCAACAGCAGTGGGCCGCTAGAACCTGAGCTTCACGCACAGGGTGGAAAATGGGCGCCAATGCCGACGCCCAAACCCGAATCCACCACCGACCTGATCCTCATCCGCCATGGCGAAACCGCCTGGAACCGCGAGCTTCGCTTCCAGGGCCACGCCGATGTCCCGCTCAACGACATCGGCCACGAACAGGCGCGCCGCCTCGGCCTGCGGCTGGCCGGCGAGACGGTGCAGCACATCCTGAGCAGCGACCTGATGCGCGCGCAGCAGACCGCCGCGCCCGCCGCGCAGCAGCTGTCGCTGCCGGTGGTCACGTCGGCGGGCCTGCGCGAACAGTTCTTCGGCGTGGTCGAGGGCATGCGCTCCGACGAGATCCAGAACCTGCATCCGCGTGCCTGGGAAGAGTGGCTGGAGTTCCGCGAGGACCACGCCATGCCCGAAGGCGAGACCGCGCGCGAGTTCCACACGCGCATCATCGCGGCGCTGGGCACCATCGCCACCGCGCACCGGGGGCAGCGCCTGATCGTGGTCACCCACGGCGGCGTGCTCGACATGGTGTGGCGCACCGCGCAGGGACTGAGCCTGAGCGGCCCGCGCCGCAGCGACATTCCCAATGCAGGCTTCAACCGCATCCGCATCGCCGATCCGGCCCGGCCGGACCACATCGAGATCGTCGAATGGGCCGACACGCGCCATCTGGCCGACCTGCCGCCGCAGCCCACCTACGACCAGACGCGGCACCTGAAGAAGGACTGAGGCCCGCGTTGCCTCAGCTGCAGCTGCCCGCCTTCGGCGTGCGCAGCAGCGGCTGCCCCGCGCCCACGCCGGTGGGCTTGCCGGCGTCGACCGCCAGCTGCCCGTTCACCAGCACCGTGACCACGCCTTCCGACAGCAGCGCCGGCTGCGTGTAGGTCGCCCGGGCCGCATAGCGCGCCGGATCGAACACCACCACGTCGGCGTAGTAGCCGGGGCGCAGGTGGCCGCGTTGTTTCAGGCCGAGCGTGTCGGCGGTGAGCGACGAGCTGCTGCGGATGAACTGCGCCAGCGAAATGGTGTGCTCCTTCACCACGTACTGGTCGTACTTGCGCGCGAAGGTGCCGTAGGCACGCGGATGGCCCTGCGACGAGTCGGAAGACGTCATGACCCATGGCCGCTTCATGAAGGCGCGCACGTCGTCGTCGCTCTGGTTGAACGAGGCGATCAGCAGGTCGCCGTCGCGCAGCACCGCCAGCGCGGCGTCGATCGGATCGGCGTTCGACGCCTTCGCCACGTCGGCCAGCGTCCTGCCCACGTACTTCGTGCTGCCGGCCGAGAACAGGATCGCCTCGGGGCCGCCGCGCAGCCGCAGGTTCTCGCGCATGTCCCTGCGAAGGCGCTCCTGCACGGCCGCATCGTCGAAGCGCTGCAGCATCGCGGTGCGCCCGCCCTCGTTGGCCCACGGCGGCAGCAGCGCGGCCGAGAAGCGCGTGCTCGAGGCGGTCCACGGGTAGTGGTCGGCCGTGATGTCGAGGCCGCCCGCGCGCTCCTTCTCGATGCGCCGGATGATGTCGCCGCTCTGCCCCTGCACGTCGACGCCCAGCGCCTTGATGTGCGCGACATGCACCGGCAGCTTCGCCTCGTGGCCGATGCGGATCACCTCGTCGATCGAACCCTTGAGGCCGATGTTGTACATCGACTCGTCGCGGATGTGGCTGTCGTACAGCCC